>JBMHCH010000079.1:0-11784 GCA_049890015.1 Puniceispirillaceae bacterium (SeqCode) | reverse complement strand
GGCGACGCTGTCGATCCGCGCATTGACCCGCGCCACCTTGTCGTCGGCGCGCTGGTCGGCGGCCACGCGCTCGGTGGTGATGGCGCTGGTGATGGCGCTGGTGATGCTGGCATCGATCAGCGCCTGTCGTCCGGCGGCAAGCGATGATATGGCGGCGCTGATGGCGTCGTTGCGGGCGGCGCGCTCATCCCCGATCCCGTCTTCGATCATTGCGGCAACCGCATCACGATCCGGCCCGGCGGCCGGCAGTCCGGCGCGCAGATCATCGATGGCGGTGGTGACAGCCGATGCGATAGCAGCGTCGGTGGCGCGGCCGGTGTTGCGGGCGTCCTCGAACCGCTTCCAGCTCCGCCAGCGGCGATCACCGGCGTGCCAGGTGCGCTGCCAGATCACCCGCGAGCGGTTGGTGAAGGCCAGAAGCTGCCAGCCGACCGGGCCATGGCGCGCAGTGGTGATGACGCCCCCCTCACCGGTCATCTCCGGAAGGTTGGCGGCGTCGCTGGCGAAGGCCACGGTGCCGTCCGGCGCGGCGTCAAGGTCTGTGACCTGTGACACTGCGGCCGGAGACGCCGTGACCGCTGCTGGCGTGGCGTCCATCGGCGTGGCGTCTGGTGGTGTGGAGGTTTGATCGGACATAGGGTTCCTTTCTGAGGGGGTGGAAGTGCGGCGCGGCCTGTCCCGCGCCCGGGGTAAAGGAAAGGGGCCGGCCACAGACCGGCCCCCGGGGTTATAAGGAAAGGGGCCGGTCCGAAGACCGCCCCCCGGGATTATAAGGAAAGGGGCCGGTCCGAAGACCGGCCCCTTGGGGAGACGTGTGGGGGCGTGCCGCGCGCGGCGGCCAGCCGGATGGTCAGACCCGCCGGGTCATGCCGGGCTAGAAGCCGGCATGGACGCGAAGGCGCATGCCGTTGCCCTTGTTCTTCTTGGCACCGGCACCGTCAGGCGTATAGGTGAAGGTGGTGTAGCCAAGCGACGCGTACAGGCCGGGGGCGATGGTGTATTTCGCGCCAACGCCGGTCGACTTGTACTTGTCGTTCTTCGAAGCACCTTCCTCAACCTTCGACGAGAAGATCACGGTATTGACCGTCAGGCTGTCCGACGCGGTGTAGGCCAGCTCGAGTTCCTGAGCGGTCTGCTTGTCGGTCATGCCACTCGATTTCGGCGTGCCCTTCTTCTTGGTCTGGTTGACGGAGGCCATGAAGTCGCCGGAATTCAGCTCGAAACCGATCTGGTTGTTGTCGAACTTCTTGGTTGTCGCCTTGTTGTCCGCGGCATTGACGCTGTTGGAGATGTAGGCAACCTTCACCCCGCCATCACTGAACGCGTCAAGGCTGTAGGTCAACGCGATGTCGGTGGCGTTCGCCTTGCTCGTGCCGCCGGCATCGCCGAAATAGACGCCGGCCTGGAAGCCGGAGATGTTCGGCGTCTGGTAGATGATCGCCGACGGACCGGCATAGGCCCCGATCGCCGAGTTGGTCATCAGCTGCATGCCCTTATCAGCCAAAAGATCATCGCCTGACAAAACAGCAAGATCGTCGTCCACATTCGTCTTGTTGGCACCCACGGGCTCGAAACCGCCGGACACCGTCCCGCGCCATTCCGCGTCGAGCGACATGGTGCGGCCGACCGAATGCTGGCGGCCAAGGGTCAGCGTGCCCCAGTCATCCGACAGCTTGATGTAGTGGCGGCCCGAAGCGGGCTTGCTTCCGTCATGCAGATTGTTGAGCCGGATTTCCGGAGCGACGGTCAGGCCGTTGTCGGTGACCATGTTGCCCTTGATCCAGATCTCCGCATCGGTACCCATCGAGTTGTTGTTGTTGCCGGACCCGTCGGCATCCACAACCTCGTCGGACCAGGAATCATAGTGATAGCGGACATGGCCGGACAGGCTCACATCCGCGGCGGCGACCGAAATACCGGACAGCGCAAACAGCGCCGTGGTCGCCAGAAGGATCTTTTTCATGACGATACTCCTATCGTTCTTGCGGGGGGCGTGGCCGTGACGGCCGCTATGGGCGCCACCCGCTTGCTTGAAGAACGGAACCGGCAACGGAGTAAGGTCATGGGCGGCACCGGTCGGGAGAGGAGGAGGGGTCCCGAACGGGCCGCGGGAACAAACCGGCCCAGTGACGAGATGGCGACCCGCGAAGGGCGACCCGGCATTCGGCAGCAAGCCTGAAAAGGCCGCCAGGGAATTCCCGGATGTCCGGGATGCGCGGCACCCCGAGACCCGTCTCGCCCCAATGGGTGCGCCCGCGCGCCGCGAATGTGAAGAGACCCGGCGTCCTGCCGGCTGTTTCCGGCGGCAGGAATGTTGTAAATTTACAACTTATTAGATTGTTTTTTATTAATTTATTCATCTATTCACCGGCGAAACCGCCTCCCGAAACGGTCCTGTCACGTCAGGGTTGTTCCGGAAAATTCCAGGTTCCGCGCCAGTCTGGAGAAGACCAGGCTTTTGCTGATGCCCTCGACCCTGGGTTCCATCCACAGCCGCATCCATAGCGGCCTGTGGGTCAGGGTCACGTCACGCGGGATGCGAAGCCTGATGCGGAGCTTCACCTCGAACCTGGCGGTCATGCCGCGCGACGGCGTGCTGCTGGCCGGGTTCGGACGGTAGATGGTGTCGAATTCGGCAAGGATGAGATTGAGCCCCAGGCCGGATACGGTGGCGCGCACATCGCGGTAGCGGCGCAGCCGCGGCGCGGCGCGGGTCGGATGCGCGGAAAACGGGGTCAGCCTGCTGATCAGCCCGCCATGAAGAAGCTCCACCTTCAGATCAAGATCATGAAGGAAGCGTCCCCATGATGTCGGCGAGCTCGGCAGATAGATGGTCGACAGGGTGAAGGTCGGAAAGAAGAAGAAGAACCTGCTGAAATGGGTGTTTACCGTGCCGTCGGCGGAATCGCCGTGGCGGTCATGCGGCGCGAGGACATAGCGCCCGAGGCTGGGATGGGCGTGGGCGAAGGCGTCCTGGGCCGTGCGGAACGGACCGAAGGTGACGCTGTAGTCCTGCCTGTTGACGGTTTTGGTCGCGGTGATGTCGCGGCCGAAGGCAAAGGTCTGGAACCGGCCCCCGGCCTCGGTCGGAAGGGTGATGACCGGGGCCACCAGCCTGCCGATCTCGATGGCGCCGGTGGCGCTGTCGCCGCGGATGCTGACCCCGTCGAGGGCCAGCGCGTTCGCCGCCACCGTGCCGCGGATCAGGCTGTTGCCGTTCAGCTGTTCGCCGGCATCGACCCATCCGGCGCCGTCGAAGATGCGGGTCTCGGCAAAGCCGGCGGCGCTGTTCGACAGGGTGACCAGATCGCCGGCAAGCGGCCCTGACCGGTTGCTGAGCGCGGCGGCGGCGGCGCTGTCCGACCAGGCCGGCGCCGGCACCTGCGCGGTGACGATCTGTGTTCCGGGGGTTCCGGGGGTTCCGGGCATTCCGGCGGGCCCCCGTCTTCCGGCAGGGCCTGCCTTGCCCCGCGGCCCCGCTTCGCCTTTCGGCCCTGCCTCGCCCTGCGGCCCTGCCTCGCCTCTGGGTCCCGGAAGGCCGGCGGGAAGTGGCGCCGGAACCGCCGTCACCACAGCGGATTCAGGGGAGCGCACGCCGCTGACATGGACCCAGGCAAGCTTCAGATAGAGCCGCGCCGCCGGCGGCAGGCCGGGGATTGTCGCCTCGGTGGCGGTTGTCACCAGCGCGCGGGTGAAGGGGCCGTCGGGGCGCGCGGCGCGCAGCACCTCGAAATGGCGCACGCCGCCGCGCGGCGGCGCTGTCCAGGCAAGATGGATGGCGCGCGGTTGCGCTGTCGCGACAAGGCCGGCCGGGGCTGGCAGCGCCCCGTCGACAGCGCCGATGACCGCGCGGTGGCGGGTTGCCGGGCCTTGTCTTCCGGTCCAGTCCTCCGGCCGGATCTCGAACCGCCACTCGCCGCCGGCCAGGTCGGTCAGGATGGCGCCGCCTGCCGCCGGCGCGCGCTGGCGCACGTCCCCCTGCGGGCCGGTCGCGGTGATCAGCCAGCCGCTGATCCTGGGGTCCGGATCGAAGCGCCAGGACAGGTAGCTTTCGCGATAGAGCCTGCCATAGCGCTCGCTTTCCTCGTTCTGCAGCGTGACCTGCCGCGCCGAGGGCAGCGGCGCGGCAAGGCCATGCTCGAAGGTCGGCGGCGGGGCTGCCGGAAGGGGGGCGCCGGAATCGATCCGCGCATATTTGCCGGGATCATGATGGATGGCGCTGATCTCGACCACCGCCTCGGCCACCTCGCGCACCGCGATGACGCGCCACTGCGCCGCCGCCGCCCCGGCTTCGGGAAGACACAGCGCCATCGGCGCGCCGTCCTGCGGCGGCGTTCCGGCAAGGCTGGCCATGACGGCATCATCCCGCCACCGCGCCTTCGCCGGCGCGGCGACGACCCTCCCGTCCGCATCCTCGTACCGCGCCACAAGATCGGTGTCCTGCGACAGGCGCTGCCGCCAGACCGGACCCGGATCGCCGGCGAGGCGGATCATCCGCGCCGTGCGCGATGCCGAGGATGACGACACCGCCAGCACGAACATGGCGTGTGGGCTTCGCGCCGTGTCGGCGATCAGGATGACATCGCCCGGCCGCACCGGGTTGCCGGCGAAATGATCAAGGCTGGCGCGATAGCTGACGGCACGCTGCTGGCTTCGCGCTGTCTCCACGAGCCAGCGGGCATGGCGGCGCGCCTCTTCACGCCGGCCGCATCCGGCAAGAAACACCTCGTTGCCGCGATAGCCAGTGGTCTGCAGGGCGGCGTGGTCCACCGCCGTCTCGATGGCGGTCCTGCCGCCATCCTGCTGGTCGTGGAAGCTGACGATGGCGTGGCTGAAGCTTGCGGCGCGCGCCGGCCCATGATGGACGAACTGGCCGTCGATCACCGTTCGCGGCGTCACCAGCGCCACCGGATCCGACGGCGAATCACAGGCGAAGCGCAGCCGCCCGCCGGACCAGAAGAACATCACATGGATGGCGGCGCACAGCTCGGCAAGCTGCGCCGCGGCGCGCACCCGCCGCCGCAGCACCAGATTGAAGGTGAAGCGCGGCGCGCCCTCCACCGTCTCGTCGCAATAGCGGGCGACCCGGTAGAGGTCGAAGATATCGATGCTGGCAGGCGGCAATGCCAGCCCCCAGTCGCGGTCGGTCAGGATGTCATGGATCACCCAGGCCGGGTTGTCGCTCCAGGCCGTCTTGAAGCTGCCGTCCCAGAAACCGTCATAGCGGCGCGTCCGCGGGTCGTAATTGGCAGGCACCCGCAGCTCGCGCCCGCGCAGCGCGAATCCCAGCCGCGGCACACGCCCGCCAAACGCCTCCGAACTGAAGCTCAGCGCGGCCGTCGCCATGCGGTCATAGCGAAGCCTGTCAAAGCGAAGCCAGGTCAGCGAGGAGATCCGCGCGTCATCGACGATAAGGCCGGCATCGGCGTGCGGCGTCAGGCGGGTGATGCGGAACCTGCGGGTTGTCTCTCCCGGGTCGAAATGCAGCTCGTAGGGCACCTCGAACGGACCTGTCTGCTTGTGGGTGACGGTGGCGAGATGGACCTGATGCCACCGTCCGGCGCGCCAGATCTCGAAGCGGAGCCTGACCGTCGCGGCGCTGATCTCGCGCGCGCTCCGGCGCAGCAGGCCCCGCGGAAAGCCGATATTGATTCGCACCGCGTCGGCGTCGCGGCGTGACGACTGGCGCGGCGCGTTATGGCGCAGATCGCGGCCATCGGCGGCAAAGCTCTCGACAGCGTTGAAGCCGTCCAGCGGCGGCGGGTCCTGGTCCGGGCCGCCTTGCGAGACCGCCATCGCGACACCGTCGAAATTGCGGCTGCCATCCGCGTTCTCCAGCGGCACATCGTCGAGAAACACCGATCTGGCGCCATCCACGAGCCCGGCGACCGGCCCCGCCGACAGCAGGCACAGCACCCGCGCCGTTCCCTGCGACCTGATGCTGTTCGGCGCCTCGATCAGGCGCGGCGGGCTGACAAAGCCGGCGCCCTTGCCGCCCTTGCCGCGCCAGCCGCCGGCAGCTCCGGTCGGCGCGCTCATGGCCGCATCACCTCGACCGACAGGCCGGCCGAGACCACGGGAGGGGCTGTCAGACGCACCGTGCCATAGACAAGCGGAATGGCCGCGCCTTCGCCTGTCGGCGCGCTTGCGGAGACCTGGCTGCTTTCCTGTCCGGGATCGCGGCGCGACTGTGGCGACAGCGCCTCGCTGGCGCCTGACAGCAGCAGCAGCGCGCCTGCCCCGCCAAGAAGCCGGCTTCCCAGCATGCCGCCGAATTCGGCGCCGGCCGCGCCGGCAATACCCTCGCCAAATCCCGACAGGCCGCTGGTGATGCCGGCCTGCACGCCGGGAACAAAGGACAGGCCGAGAAGGGTCAGGCCAAGCAGCATCTTGCCCTCGCCGCGGGCCGCGCCAGCGCGCGCCGGCGACAGGTGAAGCTCGGTCTCGGAGACCGGAACGTCGAGCATCGCGCCGGTGATCGGGCGGCGCCCGGGTCCGGCGGCAAGCTCGAATTGCCCCCGCCGCAGAACCATGGCCAGCCCGGGGCGCTGCGACGCGGCGGCGGCCACCATCGCCAGCGGCGTATCCAGCCTGAGGCGCAGGCGAGGCCCGAAGCGGCGGAGCGCACCATGAAGATGGAGGGTCCTGCAGGTCATCAGCCGCCCCCTTCCGGAAGCGGCGCGACATCGGGATGGCGCGCCCAGAACCGGATATAGCGCCGCCACCGCTCCACCGGCTCGCTCCGCGGAAGCCGCGCGGGATCGAAGCCGTCGCGCCCGGCCGGATGATGCAGCACCACACCGTCGCCAAGATGGATCAGCGCATGATTGATGACATCTCCAAGAACCGCGGCCAGCGCCACATCACCGATGGCCAGCTCGGCATCGGCGGGAAGCCGGACAAATCCCGATTGCGCGAAATGGTCCGTGTAGATGTCGTCACCCTGCTGCCACCATTGCCAGCCCCGCGGGCGGTCGATCAGCCCCAGCCCGTATGTTGCCGCGAACCAGTCGCGCACAAGCGCGTAGCAGTCGCTCACCCCGTGCCGGTATCCCCGCGTCATCAGCGGCATGGTGACAGGCCCGCCGAACCAGAAAAGTCCGGCATGGGGCTGCCCCTTGGGAAGGACGATTCCCCAGGCGAGATCATCCGCCTGTGACTGGCGCAGATCGTCGGAAGAGGGCCAGGGCGGGCCCTGTGGATGCGAATGCACCACCGCCAGCACGCGACCGACACCGGTCAGCGATTGCGGATCGATGACGAACGCGGTCCGCGGCGTTGCCGCGCGGTTCGGCACGCGGTGATAGGTCGGACCTTTGCCGCCGCCATCGCTGGCGACGACGCCGCAGATCTCATGCCGCCGGTCGTCATTCGCATGCGCCAGGATCGCCGTGTCGACCGCCGCGCCGAACGGACGGATGTGGGATAGTGTCATCACCTGTTCCTGTTCCTAAGATTGGCGTGCCTAGAGCCGGGTGAGTCCCGGAAAGCCGACAAAGGGAAGCGCCCCGGAAAACCGCTTCTTGCATCCGGACTCCAGGGACAGCGCGCAGCTGTCCTTGGCCGGATCGGCGGTCGGTGTCCCCTCTGCGGTAAAGAACCTGTCCCCGACATAGGGGCAGGTGGCGGCCTCGTAATCAAAGCTGCGGCGGGCCGCGTCCCATCGCCGGTAGCGATGCTGGCACAGGTCGCGCAGCATCACTCGCTCGGGAAACCGCCTGTTCTCGAGGCTGGCCTCGGCGGCAAGCTCGAGGCGCAGCACCTGCCTGTCCAGGCGCACCACCTGTTCGATGATCCAGCGTTCCGACGGAAAGCAGGCGCCTCCTCCGGCGCCATGCGGAGGGTCGAGCTGGTCGGCAAGCGTGATGATCCGGCGCACCATGCGACCGCGAAGGCCGTCATCCGCCACCGCGCCGTCGAACAGCCGCGACAGGTTCGACAGTTCGATCTGCGGATGCGCCGGCGGACCGTCCGCTGTCCAGGCAAACCCCTTCGCCGCCAGCGGAAAGGCGGCGTAGGTCTCGCCGCCGAACCCGACCGCCCCGCCGCCGGCCTGGCCGGCAAGAAGCCGCAACATGGACGGCCCCATGTCGATGGTGAACAGGGTGACAAGCCCGCTCAGCCGCGCGCCGCGGACAGCCGCCCTCGCGACAGGTCTCCTGTCCTCCTTCGCGGGCCGTTCCGTCATGTCCCTTCCCCGGTGGCGGCCACGCCCTCGACAAAGCTGGCGCTGACATCAGCCATTGCCGCGCTGACAGGCGTGATCTGCCAGGCGGCACACAGGTAATGGCCTGTCACACCTCCCGGCGGCGTCCACAGGAATGCGCTGACGCCGGCATGCGCCTCCAGAAATCCGTCTATTCGCGCGGCATCCTCATTGTCCAGGCGGGAAAAGACAACCTGCCACTGGCGGCCTGGCACCGCCCCGGCGAAACGCGGCATGCGCTGCACCGCCCCCTCGCCGAAACGGACCTCGAGAACATCCATGCGCCGCCGCATCACCGAGGAGCGGCTTGGCGCGATGTCGGGAAAACGCCGCATCACCCCGACTCCCCCCTTGCTGCTGCCAGCATGCCGCCATCCCGCAGCTGTGTTCGCAGCCGTTCGGCGACCGCCTGGTCAAGCGCCTGGTCAAGCGCCTGTGACAGCAGGCTGGCAAGCGCCATCCGCGCGTCATCCGTCAGGTCGCCATCGGCTGGCTCGGCCCCGCTTCCGCCAAGGGTCAGATTGATGATGACCGGCGGCGCGCCGGCATTGTCGCTTCGCACGCCAAGGCTTCCATCGGCAAGCCTGGCAAGCGGCAGCACGGCTTCCGGACCGGCCTCGCCGCCAAGCGCAAGGATCTGCGCCCCGTCGACAACACCGCCGCTGGCAAGTCTCGGCAGAGACAGCAGGCCGCCGAGAAGATCGCCGCTCCCGCCTCCCGCCAGCTGCCCCAGGAATTGCGGCAGAAACTGCGACAGGGTGCGGGTCAGCATGTCTTCCATCTGGCTTTCGATGGCGGCAAGCCGGCGCTCGACCAGCCGTTCAAGCCCGCCTTCGCCGGACAGCGCGCGGAGAAGCGACGCAAGGTCGCGCTGCATCCGCGCCTCGGCCGACCCGGATTGTCGGCGCGGCGGCATCAGGTCTGCACCGTCATCAGCCGGATCCGGACCGGGCCGGGATCGCCGGCCTCGGCCTGAAGCCGCAGGTGGATCATGGCAGGCCCCCCTGACGCGTCGACGATTTCCTGCCGCGCGACAGTCCGGGAGCTGGCGAAGGCCATCACCATCCGCTCGCCGCCGTCGTCAAGGGTCAGGGTTGCCGCCAGCCGGTCATGCAGGCTGGCGGCGCGCGCCGCGTCATTCGCCAGAAGCCTGATGCCAAGCCGCACGACAAGCCGTCCAGGGGTGATCAGCTGCGGCGTATCCGCGGCAAGCGCCACATGCGCCCGCATGCCCTGCCGCGCGAATTCCACCTCCAGACCGCCAAGAAACAGCGGTGACAGCGCCCGCCCGCCGGGGGGCCGCAGGCCCAGACCATCCGGTGGCGCTGCCAGCCTCATGGCAGGCTGCATCGCGGGAAGGCCCGACAGCGACAATGTCCCTCCAGGACGGCGTTCGGCGCCAAGACAGTCGACCGCCATCAGCATGCCCCCATCCCCGCCGGGAAAGAGGCGCAGACGCTGGATGCGAAGCCCTGAATGAAGCTGCCAGCTGTCCCGATCGGCAAGCCGCCTGATGAAGGCCAGCGAGCCGGCCTCATCGCCTCCCTCGGTCTGCAGCCTTGCTGTGGCCGCCGCCCCCTGCCCACTACCCTGCCCGCTACCCTGCCCGCTACCCTGCCCGCTTCCCACCCAGCTGCCACCGATGACCAGAGGCAGGAAGCGCCGCAGGGAAACAGCGTCCGCCGTCAGGCTGAAACGCCCTTCCACATGCGTTCGCACCAGCCGTTGCGGGGCGGCATCCTGGTCGGGAACAAGCGCCTGCCGCGACGCATACTGGCCGATCACCTGAAAATCCTCGGCTGTCAGCCGCAGCCGCTCGAAGGGCCCGGCCGGCCGGTTCCAGGACGGCTCGACGGCGATACCGCACGCATAGTCCCGCGCTGTGCGCATCAGCCGTCTGCCTCGACGCCGGCACCCCAGTCGGTGAAGCCGATTTCGGTGTCTATGACCCAGAGCTGTCCCACCTGGCGGCCCGGGGTCACGGCAAGCCCGCCGAACCTGACTGTCCTGCTTCCGCCGAAGGACAGGCCGCTGTTCAGCGCCTCGATGACGGAATCGCCGGCCCCGCTGCCGGTGCCTGCCGGCACGGCGATGATGATGCCCAGCCTGCCGAGCCGCGGCAGATGCGCGCCAAGACCGGTCTCGCCGTCCTCCAGCGCGATCGACAGGCGCAGATAGCCCTTCTCCAGCGCTGGTCCCCGCACCGGCTGATTGTCATCGAACAGCGTCAGCGTCTTCGGGGCGGCGGCGGCGACAAGCTTCCTTATATCGGCACGAAGCCTCGCAGTCATGGCAGGTCTCCCTGATGGTTCGCCAGTTGCAGCTGATAGAATCCGGAACCGTTGGCATCCGGGCGACGATGCGGATCGCCGATCGGCATGGCGCTGCGTACGATCCAGCGCGCGTCGCCAGCGATGATCACCTCGCCCTCACGCGGGCGGCTCTCGGCGTCCGGCAGCATGGCCAGCGCCTCGGCGCTGATCCCGTCTGCCGGAAGATCGCTGTGCCTGAGGGGCGACAGGTCGCTGACCAGAAGCCGGATTTGCGGATTCCCCGGACGGCGCAGGCTGGCCGGATGGCCATAGCGGCGCAGCGCGTCGGCAATTCTCGATGAGGGGATCAGCGTCATGTCCGTGACACCCTGGTGGCGGCCGCGCCGCGAAGATAGGGGGCAAGCAATGCCCTGATCCGGCCGCCGGACCTGCCGCCGCGGTCATATTCGATGGCCATGCCGCCGATGCGCTCCCGCCTTACCGCGCCCTGCAGGCCGACCAGCCGCTCGGCGGCGCCGTCTCCCTGAAGCAGCGCCAGCGCCAGCTCGAAATAGGCCTGACGCACCGGCATCGGCATGCCCTCCACGACAGCGGCGCCGCCGCCAATGCCAACCCGAGGCCAGGCACGCGACTGGCCGTCATCGGCCCGCTGTCCGCGATAGCTGAACTGTCCGTCAAGCCAGTCGGCGGCGCGGATCAGCGCAGCATGACGGGCCGCCTCGCCGGCTTCCTGCCAGCCGGAGCGCCCGCGCGCGGCGAACCAGTCATCCGCGCTGGCAAGGTCGGCATAGGCGTTGCCTCCTGCCTGCGCCACGGCGGCAATGGGACCGCTGACCGTCATGCCGGTGCCGGCTCGCCAGCTTCCAGCAGGCATTCCGAGACGGTCAGGCAGGGGCGGAGCACGGCATTGCCCCGCGCCAGCCGCCAGTTGCGAAACCGCCTTGCCGCCTGGCGCCGGTACTGGCCAAGGCTGACAAGCACCGTCTGTTCGGTGCGGCGATGGCGGAGCAGCACCGGCTCATTCTCCAGCCGGCTAGCCATGAATGGCCACCACCAGCTCGGGCCGCACCAGCTTCACACCCCACAGGATGTCGAACTCCCACATCGTCTGCTTGTACTGGCGGGTCACCTCGAGCCGAAGCGACAGTCCGGTCTCGGGATCGCTGACACTCATGGTCTGGCCGTTCGCGCCGCCTTCAAGGCCTGCAGCAGACAGCGGCCGCATGGCAAGCGCCACCGCGTCGCGATGCATCGCGACCCCGACCCCGGAGGGGCGTTTTGCCGCCACATCCTAACAGATAGTGC
>JBMHCH010000078.1:0-10218 GCA_049890015.1 Puniceispirillaceae bacterium (SeqCode) | reverse complement strand
CTTTGAATGACTGATATTCTTGCCGAGCTTGAGGCAAAGCGCGCGCAGGCCCGCCTTGGTGGCGGGCAGCGCCGGATCGACACACAGCATGCAAAGGGCAAGCTGACAGCGCGCGAACGCATCACGCTGCTTCTTGACGATGCCTCCTTCGAGGAATGGGACATGTTCGTCGAGCATCGCTGCCATGATTTCGGCATGGAAGATCAGAAGGTTCCCGGCGACGGCGTCGTCACCGGCTACGGCACCATCGCCGGACGGCCTGTCTTTGTCTATTCGCAGGACTTCACTGTCCTTGGCGGCTCGCTGTCCGAAACCCACGCCGCGAAAATCTGCAAGATCATGGACCAGGCCATCAAGACCGGCATTCCGCTGATCGGGCTGAATGACTCCGGCGGCGCGCGGATCCAGGAAGGTGTCGCCTCGCTTGGCGGCTATGCCGAGGTGTTCCAGCGCAATGTGCTGGCGTCCGGCGTGGTGCCGCAGATTTCGCTGATCATGGGACCGTGCGCCGGCGGCGCGGTCTATTCGCCGGCGATCACCGATTTCATCTTCATGGTGGAAGGGTCCAGCTACATGTTCGTCACCGGCCCGGATGTGGTGAAGACGGTGACGCATGAAGACCTGACCGCTGAGGAGCTTGGCGGGGCGAAGATGCACAGCCGCACATCCGGCGTGGCGCATGGCGCCTTCGAGAATGATGTCGAGATGCTGATGCGCACCCGCGCGCTGATCGCCTATCTGCCGCTTTCGAACCGCGAGCCAGCGCCCGTGGTGCCGTGCCATGACCCGATCGATCGGCCGTCCGCTGTTCTCGACGCCATCATTCCGGACAATACCAACACCCCCTATGACATGCGTCAGGTGGTGCTGCAGATTGTCGATAATGGCGAGTTCTTCGAGATTCACGAGAATTTTGCCGCCAACATCATTGTCGGCTTCGGACGTATCGACGGGCGCACCGTCGGCATTGTCGGCAACCAGCCTATGGTGTTGGCAGGCTGCCTCGACATCAACGCCTCGCGCAAGGCGGCGCGGTTTGTGCGGTTCTGCGATGCCTTCAACATTCCGCTGGTGACGCTTGTCGATGTGCCGGGCTTCATGCCGGGTCTGGCGCAGGAGACAGGCGGCATCATCTCGAACGGCGCGAAGCTGCTGTTCGCCTACGCCGAGGCGACGGTTCCGAAGGTGACGCTGATCACCCGCAAGGCCTATGGCGGGGCCTATGACGTCATGGCCTCAAAACATCTTCGCGGTGATGTCAATTACGCCTGGCCGAGCGCCGAGATTGCGGTCATGGGTCCGGAAGGCGCAGCCCGCATCATCTTCCGCGAGGATGCTGCCGATCCGGAAAAGCTGGCAGCCAAGACGGACGAATACCGGGAAAAATTCGCCAATCCGTTCGTTGCCGCCGGACGCGGCTATCTCGACGATATCATCATGCCGCGCAATTCGCGGCGGCGGATCGCGCGGGCGCTGGCGATGCTGGCCGACAAGCAGCTGGAAAACCCGCCGCGCAAGCATGACAACCTTCCGCTCTGACACGACCGCGACCCAGAGGCACAATCGACCATGTTCACGAAGATCCTGATTGCCAATCGCGGTGAAATCGCCTGCCGCATCATGCGAACCGCAAAGCGCATGGGCATCGCCACCGTCGCTGTCTATTCCGACGCCGACGCCGGCACGCCGCATGTGATGATGGCGGATGAGGCGGTTCATATCGGCGGATCAGCCTCGGCGGACAGCTATCTTCGGGGCGAGCGCATTATCGAGGCGGCACAGCAGACCGGCGCCGAGGCGATCCATCCGGGCTTCGGCTTCCTGTCGGAAAACGCCGGTTTCGTCGCCGCTGTCGAGGCTGCCGGGCTGGTCTTCATCGGGCCGGGCACCGAGGCCATCGCGGTGATGGGCGACAAGATCGAATCCAAGGTGCTGGCGATGAAGGCCGGAGTCTCGACAGTGCCTGGAACGGAGGGCGAGGTCTCAGATGTCGAGGTCGGGCTGAAGGCCGCCGCCGAGATCGGCTATCCGGTGATGGTCAAGGCGTCGGCTGGCGGCGGCGGCAAGGGCATGCGGGTCATCGAGACAGCCGACGACCTTCCCGACGGCATGCGTGCCGCGATGAGCGAGGCGCAGACAGCCTTCGGCGATTCCCGCGTCTTCATCGAGAAATTCGTCGTCCAGCCGCGTCATATCGAGATCCAGCTTCTTGCCGACCAGCATGGCAACATCATCTATGTCGGTGAGCGCGAATGCTCGATCCAGCGTCGCCACCAGAAAGTCGTCGAGGAGGCGCCAAGCCCGTTCATCTCGCCGGAGACGCGCGCCGAAATGGGGCGTCAGGCCGTCGAGCTGGCGCGCGCCGTGAATTACCGGTCGGCCGGCACGGTGGAATTCATTGTCGGGGCGGATCAGGATTTCTACTTTCTGGAAATGAATACCCGCCTCCAGGTGGAGCATCCTGTCACCGAGATGGTCTATGGTCTCGATCTGGTGGAGAAGATGATCCGCATCGCCGCCGGCGAGGCGCTCGGCCTGACGCAGGATGACATTGTCGCCGAGGGCTGGGCCGTCGAGGCGCGGGTCTATGCTGAGGATCCGGCGCGCGGCTTTCTTCCCTCGATCGGCCAGCTGGTGCGATATCGCGAGCCTGCCGGAGATGGGGTACGGGTGGATTCAGGCGTCGCCGAGGGCGGCGAGATCTCGATGTATTATGACCCGATGATCGCCAAGCTGGTCGCCCATGCGCCGACCCGTACCGCTGCCATCGACAGGCTGCACCTGGCGCTCGACCATTACGAGATCGACGGCATCGTCAGCAACAGGCAGTTCCTGTCGGCGGTGCTGGAGAATGACACCTTCCGGCGCGGCGACCTGACGACAGGCTTCATCGCCGCCGAATTCGACGGTGATTTCATTGCCGGCGCGCCAGCCGACGAGGCCGCCGCCGGGCTTGTTGCCCTTGGCACCGCCATTGTCGCACTGCAGACGGAAGAGCGTCATGCCGGCGATCCCGACACCGGATTTGTGGTGATTGACCAGAACGGAACGCGCCGCATGGTGGAGCTGTCGCATGTCGCCAATCTTGGTGCCAGCATGACGGTGGACGGCTCCGGCTTCACCGTGGCCGGCGGATTGCAGGCACCGGTGATGTTGTTCGACGGCACCGTCAACGAGGTGCCGATGGCGGTCCAGGTGCGCCAGTCGGGTCACAAGGTGGTGCTGACGAATGGCGCGGCGCGGCTTGCGCTGACAGTGCTGCCGGCCCGCTTCGAGCCGATGCTGGACTACATGCCGGCGGGCTCGGAGGGCGCCGGCGCCGACGAGATCACCGCGCCGATGCCGGGTCAGATCACCCGCATTCTGGTCGAGGTCGGCGACCAGGTGGTGGAAGGCCAGGACGTCGCCATCATCGAGGCGATGAAGATGGAGAATGTGCTGTCGGCCGAGGCCCGCGGCACTGTGCGCGAGGTGGCGGTGAAGACCGGCGACAATCTGAATGTCGATGACCTCATCCTGGCGCTTGATCTCGCCGAGGACGACTAGCCTGCCCTCAAAAGCTGCTCTGCCAGCGCGGTGATGTAGGCGGCGCCGGACTCCAGGATCGCGTCGTTGAAATCATAGTCGCTTGCGTGCAGCGGCCGGGCACACGCCCCCTCGGTGCCGTTGCCGATCAGCATGAAGCATCCCGGCACCGCCCTCGCCATATGGGCAAAATCCTCGGAAAACAGTTTTGGATCGCATGCCGGATTGACCCGGTCCGCGCCGGCCACGGCCTGTGCCGCTGCGACCGCCGCGCCGACAGCCCCGGCATCATTGCGAAGGGCGGGAAACACCGTGTCGTAGCTGACGGTAATCTCCACCCCGTGTGTCGCTGCCATGCCGGCGCAGATGCGGCGCATGGCGGCCTCGATCGCGGCATTTGTGTCATCGCCAAGGGCGCGGGCATCGCCCTTCAGCACAGCCTGGCCGGCAAGAACATTGCGCCGTCCGTCGGTGATGAATTCGGTGACCGATACAACGCCGTTGCGCGCCGGATCGATGGCGCGTGATACGATCCCCTGAAGCGCGGTCACCAGCTGCGCCCCGACGAAAAGGGCATCGATGCCCATATGCGGAAGGGCGGCATGGCCGCCGCTGGCCCTGATGGTGATCTCGAACAGGCTTTCGCTGGCGGTGATCGGACCGGCACGGGTGGCAAAGCTGCCAGCGGGCATGCCCGGGATGTTGTGCATGGCAAAGACATGGTCGGCGGCGAAGCGGGTGAACAGCCCGTCCTCGATCATCGCCTTGGCGCCAAGCCCGTGCTCCTCGTTCGGCTGGAAGATGAACAGGGCCCGCCCGTTGATATCGCCATGGCGCGCCAGATGGGCGGCGGCGCCAAGAAGCATGCTGGTATGGCCGTCATGGCCGCAGGCATGCATGACGCCCTCATTGCGCGAGCGCCAGTCCGGCGTGCCTGTCTCGGTGATCGGCAGCGCGTCCATATCGGCGCGGAAGGCGACGCTGGCCCCGCCATTGCCGCGCTGCAGCACCCCCACAACGCCGGTGCCGCCGACACCCTCATGCACCTCGAGGCCGAAGCCGCGAAGCAGGTCGGCGACACGTGCCGCGGTGCGGTGCTCGTCAAAGCCGAGTTCGGGGTTCTGGTGGAAATCATGCCGCCAGCCGGTCATCTCATTGATCAGATCAGAAGCAATCATCCGGCATCCTCTCGGATCATGTCCGACGCCTTTTCGGCGATCATGATGGTCGGCGCGTTGGTGTTGCCGGACACAAGCTCCGGCATGATGGAGGCGTCGACAACGCGAAGCCCGTCCACCCCGTGAACGCGAAGCCGCTGATCGACCACGTCGCCCTGCGCCGCGGACGGCCCCATGCGGCATGTCGAGACCGGATGGTAGAGGGTCACTCCAGTGGCCCGCGCATAGTCCAGAAGATCTGCGTCATCCGCCGCCCCCGGGCCAGGCTTCATCTCTTCAAGGACATGCGGGGCCATGATGTCGCTTTCCATGATCTGCCGCGCGATCCTCATGCCGGCGACATGGACACGGCAATCCTCGTCCGTGTTCAGATAGTTTGGCTGGATGAGCGGCTTTGCCATCGGATCGGGGCTGCCGATATGGACGAATCCGCGACTCTCCGGGCGAAGCTGGCACGGGCCGAAGGTGATGCCGGGAAAAGGGTGGAACTGCCGCTTTTCCGGGTTGGCGAAGCTGGCATTCGCGATGTGATACTGGATGTCCGGTCCGGCAAGACCCTCGCGGCTTCGCACGAACCCGGCCAGCATGCCTGCCGGCATGGACAGCACACCCCGGCGCGTCAAGAGATAGCGAAGCACCTCCTTGGCCAGCCCGAACCCGTTGGCGAGCTTGTTGATCGAGAGATCCGTCTTCAGCCGCCAGGACAGGCGCGAGATGTAGTGATCGTGAAAATTCTCGCCAACCCCGCAAAGGGCATGGCGCGGACCAATGCCGTGCGCTGACAGCAGATCGGGATCGCCGATGCCGGACAGTTCCAGGATCTGCGGTGACTGGATCGCGCCCGCGCTGAGAATGACTTCGCGTCCGGCGCTCACCATCTCTTCGCGGCCATGCCGGCGGAAGGCGACACCGCGCGCGCGGATGCGGCTCTCCCCTTCAAGGGTGATTCCGGTGACATGCGCATGGGTGATCACCCGCAGGTTGGGCCGCCGCCGCGCGGCATCGAGATAGGCTTTCTTCGCCGAGAAGCGCATGCCGTTCTTCTGCGTCACCTGATAGGTGCCAAACCCGTCCTGGCTGGCGCCGTTGTAGTCCGGATTATGCTGGTGACCGCAGCTTTCCGCGGCCTTGACCAGAAGGTCCAGCGCCTCATAGCCGTTCCGCAGCCCGCTCACATTCAGCGGTCCGCCACGGCCATGATATTCGTCATCCTCGCCGGCGAATTCGCAATGTTCGGCGCGCCGGAAATAGGGAAGGACATCCGCATAGCTCCAGCCGGCATTGCCGCGCTGCGCCCAGCCGTCATAGTCAGCCTTCTGGCCACGGACATAGAGCATGGCGTTGATCGCCGACGATCCGCCAAGAACCTTGCCGCGTGGCTGTTTGATCCGACGGTTGCCGCTGGCCGCGTCAGGTTCGGTCTCGAACATCCAGTTGACCGACGGGTCGACCATCGTCTTGATATAGCCCGCCGGGATGTGGATCAGCGGATTGCGGTCCTCGCCGCCAGCCTCGAGAAGTATCACCCTCGTATCGGGATCCTCGCTCAGTCGCGCGGCAAGGACACACCCCGCCGAACCACCGCCAACAATCACATAATCCGCTTTCATCATGCGGTGATGGTGCCGCCTCGCAGGCGTCGCCGCAACCGCAAAAGGCGCGCTCTGAACGGAAATGGCTTCGGCATGACAAAGCCGGGCATTGCGCGTAGTCTCGGGCCGTCGACGCCCTCCCGCGTCCCAGTCCGGAGCACGCCCTTCCTCATGGAGCCGCTGCTGTTCTTCCTGTTCGCCGCCGGCCTCAGCGGCGGCTTCGTCAACGGCCTTGCCGGGTTCGGCACGGCCCTGTTCTCGCTTGGGTGGCTTCTCCAGGTGATGCCCCCGCGCGAGGCGGTGGCCATCGCGCTTGTCTGTTCGCTGGTGACAGGTGTGCCCGGGGTCTGGCAGGTCCGCGCCAGCATCAACCTGCGGCGGCTTTGCCTGTTTCTGCTGCCGGCATTTGCCGGAATTCCGCTGGGCCTTGCGGCGCTCAACTGGATCGATGCGACGATGTTGTCCGTCCTTGTCGGCACCATGCTTCTTGTCTATGGCGGCTATTTCGCCTTTCGCCGCAATCTGCCGGCGATCGAAGGGCGCTGGCGCCTTGTCGAGGGCGGGATCGGCTTTGCTGGCGGCGTTCTGGGGGCGATGGCCGGGCTGTCCGGTGCCCTGCCGTCGATGTGGCTTGCGATGCGGCCTTGGCCAAAGGCCGTGCAGCGCGGCATCCTGCAACCCTTCAACATGGTTATCCTGATGCTGGCGACAGCGATGCTGGCGCTTGATGGCGGGTTTGGCGGACCGGTTCTTGTCAATCTGGCGCTGACACTGCCGGCCAGCCTGATCGGCGCGATGGCTGGTCTGGCACTGTTTCGCAGGCTTGGTGACGAGGCCTACCGGCGGCTTCTGATCGGGTTGATGCTGGTTTCCGGCCTGTCGCTGCTGGTGCGCAGCCTGCTTGGCTAGCACGGATTGGACGGAGGGGGCATGAAGGATGATCTGACATCACCGGACGGGCTGCCGCGATGCTTCGGCAACAGGCCGGGCCAGGATGTGCTGGCGCATTACCATGACACCGAATGGGGTGTGCCGGCGCGCGATGACAGGCATCTGTTCGAGATGCTGACGCTGGAAGGCGCGCAGGCCGGCCTCAGCTGGGACGTGGTGCTCAGGAAACGCGCCGGCTATCGCGCCGCCTTTCATAATTTCAATATCGAGAAAGTAGCGGGAATGAGCGATGCCGAGCTGGCCGCGCTTCGCGACAATCCTGCCATCATCCGCAACAGGCTGAAGATCGAAAGCACCCGCGACAACGCCCGTGCAGTGCTTCGCCTGCAGGCCGAGCATGGCAGCTTTTCCGGGTTCCTCTGGGGATTTGTCGATGGCGTGCCCCTGGTGAATGAATTCGCCAATCTGGCCGATGTGCCAGCCTCTACCCCTCTCAGCAACCAGGTGTCAAAGGCCCTGAAACGCGCCGGGTGCAGGTTCGTCGGCAGCACGATCATCTATGCCTATATGCAGGGGATCGGCATGGTCGACGACCATGTCGCGGGCTGCTGGCGGCGGGCCGGGGACGAGCGCCGGATTCGCCGGCCTGATTGACGCGGCGCGGTGGAGCCCCCATCTGCCTACATCTGACGGGAGCGCAATGGGCAGTGGCATGACAGGAGCGGTTCGATGACAGGGTTTGGTGATGCCGGCTACATTTTCGGGCAGCTGGACCAGCTTGCGCGTGCCAAGCTCGGTCTGATCTTCGCTGTCCATCTTGCCTGTTTCCTGGCGCTGCTCCGTGTCGCGGCGACGCAGCCGACATCCTTTCTCCACCGCGTCCCCTTTCTTGTCGCCAGCCTGGGCGGCTCGGCGGTCGGCGGGCTGGTGATGGCAGGTCTTGTGACTGCGGCAAGCATCCTTGCCGGACGGCATAGCGGCATTGCCACGGTGCTGTTCCTGAACGCCGGCGTGATCAGCCTTTATGTGATCGAGTTCACCATCCTGCTGTCGCGCGGCTTCTTCCGCCAGTTGCTGGACGATGCCCTGCAGCCGGAGATCCGCGTGGCGATCAGCTTCATCGTGATGGTGAATGCCGGCTACTTCACCCTGATGTTCCTGAAGGACATCCTGCTGAGCGACAGCCTGGGAGTGCGCTGACATGGCGAATGACAAACCCAATACCTGCGAGATCCTCTCGGCTGATGATGCGGTTGGCGAATTCCGCCGCGATTTCATCTGCCTGAACGACTCGCTGCACGAGAACCTCCAGGATCATCCGCACGTCCTGATACTCTATGTCGCCATGGTGATCTTCGTGATGGTGTTCCTGAAGATGGTCACCCGCAAGCCGCGCGGCAGTGGCGCCGGAGCCGGTCATGCGGATGCGGGCGCATCGGGATCAGGCAAGGCGAAAGGCGAGACGCGGTCCGGAACGCCGTCCGGCCGGGACGGGGCGTCCCGGGACTAGGCTGAATGCAGGTCGGCTGTGGTTATCAGTGAAGACCGTAGGTGCGGTCGCGAAGATACTGGGTGACGGCCTTGCGGTTGCCGAGGCCTGCCAGATCATCAGCGTGGACAGGCTTTCGCATGGTCAGCGACACGGTTGTACCAATGAGCTTGCAGATTTCCCTGAACATCAGTGAATAGGCGAGGGTCAGGCTGATCTTGCGCGCTGCCTGGAACAGCAGCGAATTTTGCCCGCTGAACAGGAAGGGTACCGTCACGGTGTTCGGCTGCGTCGCCAGCTTCGCCGCGAATGTCTTCCATTCCTTGTCATAGGCCTCGCCGACAAGCTTCGGCGCCAGCGAGATCGCGCCCGCCGGGAAGATGATCACCGCGCCGCCGTCACGAAGATAGGCCGCTGCCTCCTGGCGGGTTTCGATATTGGTGGCAAGAGCCGCCTCGGTCTCGTCGAAATCGATGGGCAGGATCTTGTCCATGGTAGCCGGCGCCTGCTTCAAGACGCGGTGGGTGATGATCTTGTAGTCGGGCCGTACCTCGGCCATCAGGGCGCAGAGCACCAGACCGTCAATCACACCGTAAGGATGGTTGGCAATCACAAGGGTCGGGCCGCTGCGCGGAATCCTCGCGCCAGCTTCACGCCGAAGGTCGATGTCGATATTCAGCTTGTCGAGCGCATCGGCCCAGAACCCTGCGTAAGGCCTGTCTTCTTCCACATAGTCGAAATAGAGCTTCCGGATCCTGGGCTGCCCGCTGAAGCGTTCTATCGACCGGATAAGCGTTCCGGAGATCGGGCCAAGCTCGCCGTCAGCGAAAGTGAAAATGGGATGTGCGGCCTGTGTGCTCTGCATTCCATACGGTCCTGGGGAAGCTGGTTTGCGTCGGAAAACGCCCGACTGACGAGGGCATATCATCAGATTGCGGCAAGAATGTTACACCAGTTTTACTGCGGAAACGGCGAAATCATGGCATTTTTCAGGAAAATTCGATCAAGTCCTGCGAACGGGCCGTGTCGATTGTGCCATCGGCATGTTCGGACGCGGGCCGGATGAGGCGCCTCGATTCAGGCCAAAATTCTTTCTATGGTAGTAGTATATCTACTAAAACTTGTCTTATGAGAGCAATTTGGTGCTCAATACGGTATGCCATGCACCAAATTTCAACCCTCTGTAAAGATTGGATAATCGGTATTTTGGCAAAAATTTCAGCCCCAATCTTGCTGAAATGTTAAAACTGTTTTTCAGCAAGCAACTTATTGAAAAAAAACATAAAAAAGGTGGTTTGGCGCAGTTGGCCCAAAATGGGCTCGTTAGCAATTGCGCCCAGCCGCTGTGACTACCTACAGTGGCTTCGTGACGGGTGGGTCATATTGTCGCGAAAGCGGTGGCTCGTCCGTACCTTTTCGTTAACGGAGGTACAAAATGAAACTCTTCTCGGGTAAGGCCACGAAAACGGCGCTGATTGCGGCGGCGTTGGCCATCACACCCAAAGTTGCGTTTGCTGCTGAAAACCTTGCGAGTGACGACTTC
>JBMHCH010000077.1:0-45070 GCA_049890015.1 Puniceispirillaceae bacterium (SeqCode) | reverse complement strand
GACAGCCAGGTGATGGCCGACACCATCACCGGGCCTGGCGGCGATGCCGGGCTGATCCGCGTCCATGGCACGACCCGCGGCCTTGCGGTCAGTACTGACTGCACGCCGCGCTATGTCGAGGCTGACCCGCGCACTGGCGGGGCACAGGCCGTGGCGGAGGCCTGTCGCAACCTGTCCGCCATCGGCGCGCGTGGCCTTGCCATCACCAACAACCTGAATTTCGGCAATCCGGAAAAGCCCGACATCATGGCGCAGATGGCGCAGTCGGTTCTCGGCATGGGGGATGCGGCGCGGGCGCTGGACACACCTGTCGTATCTGGCAATGTCTCGCTCTATAACGAGACAGACGGGCGAGCCATCCTTCCCTGCCCGGTTGTCGGCATGGTCGGCACCATCGATGATATCGGCAGCGCTGTCGGGTTGGCGCCGTCCGGCCCCGGCAAGGCGGTCATCGTGATTGGCCAGGATGCCGGCTGCGATGATGGCTGGCTTGGCGTGTCCTTGTATGCCCGCAACCTCGCCGGAAACCCGCATGCCGCGCCGCCGCCCGTCGATCTGGAGGCGGAGCGCCGCAACGGCCTGTTTGTTCAGAACCAGATTGCCGCCGGCGCGATTGGTGCGGCCCATGACATCGGTGATGGCGGGCTGGCGGTGGCCCTGGCCGAGATGTGCATCGCCGGGCGGATCGGCGCGACCATTGACCTGCCATCCGGTGGCAACCGGCATGGCTGGGCCTTTGGCGAGGATCAGGCCCGCTATATCGTGGTGACGGATGACGCCGCCGCCCTTCTTGCCGCCGCCAGCGATGCCGGCGTGCCGGCTGCGGCTATCGGCAGCACCTGCGACGGTGGTGAATTGCAATTCGGCGACGAGGCTGCCATATCTGTAGATGACCTACACGCGCTGGTCGAGGCGCCCATCCCAAAGCTGATGCAGGGCGGGTGACAGCCAGCGGAATTATCTACGGGGTGACGCCATGCCAATGCAGGCATCCGAAATCGAAACGCTGATCAGGGACGCCTTTCCCGACGCCGAGGTTGTGATCGAGGATTTGCGCGGTGACGGCGACCATTACGCCTGCCGCGTGGTGTCTTCGGCTTTCGCCGGCAAGAGCCGTGTCCAGCAGCACCAGATGGTCTACAAGGCGCTTGGCGGCCGCATGGGCGGCGAGCTTCATGCGCTGGCGCTGCAGACCTCCGCCCCGACAACAAACTGAACCCGCCACCGGCAGTTGCCGGCGGCCCCGAGCCAGGAGACAGGACCATGCTTGACGACACCACCAAGGAACGTATCGAACAGGACATCGCCAGCGAGGATGTGGTGCTCTACATGAAGGGCACCCCGGTCTTCCCGCAATGCGGCTTCTCCGCCGCTGTTGTCGGCGTGCTGACACATCTCGGCGTGCCGTTCCGCGGCATCAACGTGCTGGACGACATGGCTGTCCGCGAAGGCATCAAGGCTTTTTCCGACTGGCCGACCATCCCGCAGCTCTATGTAAAGGGCGAATTTGTCGGCGGGTGCGACATCGTTCGCGAGATGTACGAGACTGGCGAGTTGACCGAAATGATGCAGACCCGCGGCATCGACGCCAAACCGGCAGCCTGACCGGCCAGGAGAACCCGAGCAGCTAGTCGAGCTTGTCCGACGGCATCACCCCGGGATCAACCGCCTCACCCGCATCAAAGCTGCGGTGCGCGACGACTTCCGCCACCCGGATCTGGTACCAGCTGTAGAATTCCTGACGGCCCATCTGCTGTGCTGCCAGATGTTCGACATTGACCCGCCAGTCGCGGATTGCGCCACGGTCGCGCCAGTAGGACACGGTGATGCTGATGCCGTCATCACCGCGCACCGACTCCACCCCCAGAAACCCGGGCTGCGCCTGGGCAAGCTCGATCATCCTGTCGGATGTCAGGCTGTACATGTCCTCATCCGACAGCGTGCGCTGCGCGGTGAAGATCACGGCGAAGTAGCGATCCGGCCAGCCATCTCTCGACGGCGCGGCCACAGGGTCCATTTCGATGTCATTCATAGACCCAGTATTAGCCCAGCGTCGCATGGGAGCGCCATGCAAAAATCCGGATAACAAAAGGGGCGGCCCCGCGGCCGCCCCCTGAAATGATATGTCCTGTTTGCCTGTCTCGCGGATCAGCGCGAGTAATATTCGACGACCAGGTTCGGTTCCATCTGCACCGGATAGGGAACCTCGTCCAGAGTCGGGACGCGGACGAACTTGGCGGTGAACTTGCCATGATCGGCCTCGACATATTCCGGAACGTCGCGCTCGACCGAGGCGATGGCTTCCAGAACGGCCGGGATGTTCTTGGCCTTTTCCTTCAGCGCGATCTCGTCACCCGGGCGAAGCAGCACCGAGGCGATGTTGCAGCGCTTGCCGTTCAGCAGCACATGGCCGTGGTTGATGATCTGGCGCGCGGCAAAGACGGTCGGAACCATCTTCGAGCGGTAGAGGACGGCGTCGAGGCGCATCTCGAGGATGCCGACCAGGTTCTGGCCTGTGTCACCCTTTGCACGGACCGCCTTCTGGTAATATTTCTTGAACTGCTTCTCGCCGATATTGCCGTAATAGCCCTTCAGCTTCTGCTTCGCCATGAGCTGCACGCCGAAATCGGTCGGCTTCTTGCGGCGCTGGCCATGCTGGCCTGGGCCATATTCGCGGCTGTTCAGAGGGGATTTCGGGCGGCCCCAGAGGTTCACACCCAGACGGCGGTCAATCTTGTGCTTGGCGGAATGCCGCTTGTGGTCAGACTTTGCCATATCTGGCTCCTTGCATGTCTGCGGGCGCGCTGCATGGCGCTGCCCTGTCGTGGCCCGGTAGGGTTACGGTGTTGCCACCGAACCGGCATCGCACCCCGCTGGTGCGATCCACGTTCCCGGGAATGGCGGGAAACTAGGCACCGCCGGCGATTCTGTCAACCTGATTTCTTTCTGTCGCGCCGCTTTGTCAGCGCCTGGACAACCCCGTGAAGGGTGCTGATTTCCTGGCTGGACGGCGCGGCGCGCGCAAACAGCGCCCGCAGGTTGCGCTTTACCGCCGGCGCCATCTCCGGCGAGATGAAGAATCCGCCTTCATCCAGCTCCGCCTCAAGCCGGTCATGGAACCTGTCGCGTTCCTGAATGGTGGCGGGCTCGTGCTGTGCCGGCGGCGGGGCACTGTTATCTTCGGCCACTGCCGCGACACGCCATTCCCAGGCCATCATCAGCACGGCCTGCGCCAGGTTCAGCGACGGATAGTCCGGGTTCAGATCAGCTGTCACAAGACAGTCGGCGCGCACCACATCCTCGTTATCCAGCCCGGATTGCTCCGGCCCGAACATAAGGCCTGCCTTGCCACCATGGGCCAGAAGGTCGGGAATCAGCGCGCGCGGGTCGGTGCCGCGCACCGGCAGATCGCGCCGGCGTGCCGACAAGGCCGCCAGAAACGTCAGGTCATGCGCGGCATCGGCGATGCTGTCATGCAGCGTGGCTTTCTCGATAATGCTGGCCCCGCCAGCCGCCATCGGCAGAGCTGCCGGGTTCGGCCAACCATCGCGCGGTGATACGATGCGCATGTCAGTAAGGCCGCAATTCATCATCGCGCGGGCCGCCGCACCGATATTCTCGCCAAGCTGCGGGCGGACAAGGATGACGACAGGCGGCGTCACACCGGAGGATGGTGTCATCTGTGATCGGGGAGACGACATTGAGCAGAAATGCTCAGGCGGCGGCGGCCGGGCCGGGCACGCCGTCGCGCTGAAGCTTCCAGATCATGCCGTCGCCAAGCGCCACGACCGAGGCATCGATGATGTTGGTCGACAACCCGACCGTGCGCCAGGTTGTGCCGTCAGGCGTGCGAAACTCGATCAGCACGCGGGTGATGGCACCGGTACCGGTCTGTTCTTCCTTTGAATCAAGGATTCGGACCTTGTAATCCACAAGCTCAACCTCCTCGAGCGAGGGATAGGCGCTGGACAGCGCCTTGCGAAGCGCGGTGTCGACAGCGTTCACCGGCCCGTTTCCAAGCGCCACCTCATGATAGATGACATTGCCGACGGTGATCGTGGTGGTTGCCTCGGATTCCACGATCAGCTGCCCGCGCGCGTTGAAACGGCGCTCGTCCATCACCCGGAACCTGCCGATATTGAAATAGTCCGGCACCTCGCCAAGGGTGCGGCGGGCCAGCAGCTCGAAGCTGGCCTCGGCGGAGTCGAAAGCCCAGCCGTCGAACTCGCGTTCCTTGACAACACGGATCAGCTTGTCGAGCCGCGGGTCAGCAGCGTCCACCTCAATACCGAACTCGGCGAATCTCGCCATCATGTTTGATTTGCCAGCCTGGTCAGAGACAAGATACTGGCGCGAGTTGCCGACCTTTTCAGGCGGCACATGCTCATAGGTGCGCGGATCCTTCTGCGCCGCCGAAGCGTGAAGCCCACCCTTGTGCGCGAACGCCGCCTCGCCGACATAGGGCGCCTGCGGATTCGGCGAACGGTTCAGCCGTTCATCGAGCATCCGCGACAGCTGCATCAGTTTCGGCAGATTCTCCTCGCTGATGCTTGTCTCATAGCCAAGCTTCAGCACCAGGGTCGGGATCAGCGTGATCAGGTCAGCATTGCCGCAGCGCTCGCCAAGGCCGTTGATCGTGCCCTGCACCTGGCGCGCCCCGGCGCGGATAGCCGCCAGCGAGTTCGCAACCGCGACCCCGGCGTCGTTATGGCAATGAATGCCAAGACGGGCGTCGGGAACAGCCTCGCGGACAGCGCTGACGATCTCGAACACCTCGGAGGGAAGGGCCCCGCCATTGGTGTCGCACAGCACGACCCATGCGGCACCGCCATCATGCGCCGCGCGGACGCAATCCAGCGCGTATTCAGGGTTGTTCTTGTATCCGTCGAAGAAATGTTCGCAATCGAACATGGACTCCCGGCCTTTTTCCACCGCGGCCGCGACCGATCCGCGGATCATATCGAGATTTTCTTCAAGGCTCGTCTTGATGGCGGTCTCGACATGGAAATCCCAGGTCTTGCCGACAAGGCAGGTGGCGGGCACATCGGCGTCGAGCACCGCGTTCAGCCCCGGGTCATTGGCGGCGCTGCGCCCCCCGCGGCGGGTCATGCCAAAGGCAACCATGCGGGCATTGCGCGTCTGGGGCGGCGCCGCGAAGAAGGCGTCATCGGTCGGGTTCGCGCCAGGCCAGCCGCCCTCGATATAGTCGATGCCAATCTCGTCAAGGGCCGCGGCAATCGCCATCTTGTCGGCCTTCGAAAAATCCACACCGCGCGTCTGTCCGCCGTCACGGAGAGTCGTGTCGAACAGCCATATCCTGTTGTCGCTCATCACCCTGTCCCCTGCTGCCACGCCAGTATCGGCGCGGGCCAGCGTTGGAGGCTTACCAAAAATGCCGGCACATGGCTAGCTTCGCCGCCACACCGTACCGTCAGGACCGTCTTCAAGAAGGATGCCATTTGCGGCCAGATCATCACGAATGGCATCCGCAGCGGCGAAATCACGATTGGCGCGGGCCTGTTTGCGGGCCTCGATCGCGGCTTCGATGGCGGCATCATCCATCCCGCCGGCGTCCGTATCGCCGCGCGCCCAGTCAGCTGCTCCCTGCCCTAAAAGACCAAGAAGCGCGGCACTTGATTTCAGCGCTACCGCCGCAGCGGCATCACCGCGATTGGCCGCGCCGGCCAGCTCGTGAAGCCGCGCCATCGCCGCCGGCGTGTTCAGATCATCGGCAAGCGCCGCCAGGAAGGTATCATCGACAGCCCTCTCATCGACATCCACATCACCGACAGCGCGATACAGCCGATCCAGAACATTGCGCGCCTCGGCAAGCGCATCATCGCTCAGCGCCACCGGCGCGCGGTAATGCGCCGCCAACAGCGCGGCGCGCACCGTCTCGCCGCGATGTTCGGCAATGGCTTCATGTGCGGCAAGAATATTGCCGATTGATTTCGACATCTTCTCCTCGCCCATCGTCACATAGCCGTTATGGAGCCAGCAGGCCGCCATGATGTCGGTGCCGTGGGCACAGCAGGATTGCGCGATTTCATTCTCGTGATGCGGGAACACAAGGTCCAGGCCGCCAGCATGAATGTCAAAGGTCGGCCCAAGATAATGCTTCGCCATCGCCGAGCATTCGATATGCCATCCCGGGCGGCCCGGTGTATCGGAGAACGGATTGTCCCAGCCTGGCTGGTCCTTGCTGCTTGGCTTCCACAGCACGAAATCCGCAGGATCGCGCTTGTAAGGGGCGACCTCGACCCGCGCGCCGGCGATCATATCCTCCATGCTGCGCCCGGACAGCGCCCCATAGGCAGGCATCGACGCGACGCTGAACAGCACATGGCCCTCGGCGGCATAGGCGAAACCACCCTCGATCAGCGTCTGGATCATCGCAATCATGTCATCGATGAATTCGGTGGCGCGCGGTTCGTGATCGGGCGGCAAGGCGCCAAGCGCGGCCACATCATCATGGAAGCAGGCGATGGTGTCCTCGCACAGCCTGTCGATGCCGATACCGCGCTCACCGGCACGGGTGATGATCTTGTCGTCGACATCGGTGATGTTGCGGACATAGGTCACCCGCGGATAGAGGCGCCGCAACAGACGCACAAGAACATCGAACACAACGATCGGACGCGCATTGCCGACATGAATCCGGTCATAGACTGTCGGCCCGCAGGCATAGACCCGGATATGCGCCGGATCGAGCGGGACGAATTCGTCCTTGCGCCGCGTCAGGGTGTTGTGAAGGCGAAGGGTGGTCATGCGGTCTCTCCGCCAAGACGCGCGATCACCCTCTCGCGCCCCATGAAACCAAGAAGCGGCGCGATTTCAGGCCCTTTCTCACGCCCGGTCAGCGCAAGGCGAAGCGGCATGAACAGCCCACGCCCCTTGGCCCCTGTCTCGGCGGCGACGGCCTTTGTCCACGCGCTCCAGATCTCGGCCGACAGATCGCCGTCGGGAAGCAGTCCGGCAGCCGCCCTGGTGACCTCGGCGGCCTCTATCACCGGGGTTACGGGGCTGGTACAGACCTGCCACCAGTCGGCGGCCTCGGCCACGGTCGACAGATTGTCACGTACAGCCATCCAGAAATCCGCGGCGCCGCCGACGCCAAGGTCGGCAAGGCGGGCCGACACGGCATCAAAGTCGAGCTGCTGGACAATGCGGGCATTGACCTGTGCCAGTTCCGCCGGATCGAACTTCGCCGTGGCCCGTCCGAAGCGGGACAGCTCGAACCCGCCGATGATCTCGTCCATCCGCGCTGTCGGCACAACCGGGTCGGCGGTGCCGATCCGCGCCAGAAGACTTGCCAGCGCGGCGGCCTCGGTGCCCTCGCCGCGAAGCTGCCCGATAGACAGGCTGCCAAGACGTTTTGACAGCCCCTCGCCATCGGCGCCGGCCAGAAGCGCGACATGGCCCATCACCGGCGCGGCAGCGCCAAGCGCCTCAAACAGCTGGATCTGCGCCGCCGAATTGGTCACATGATCCTCGCCGCGGATGATGTGGGTGATGCCATGGTCGATATCGTCGACGACAGAGGCCATGGTGTAGATGACCCGCCCGTCCTCGCGCATCAGCACCGGATCGGACAGGCTTGACATGTGATAGCTGACGTCGCCGCGCACCATGTCGGTCCAGACAACCTCGGCATCCTCCAGGCGGAAGCGCCAATGCGGGCGGCGACCTTCCGCCGCGAACGCCTGCTTCTGCGCGTCTGTCAGCTTCAGCGCCGCACGGTCATAGACAGGCGGGCGCCCGGCGGACAGCTGCGCCTTGCGTTTCAGCGCCAGCTCCTCTTGCGTCTCATAGCAGGGGTAGGCGCGCCCGGCAGCTTCCAGCCGGCGCAGCGCCTGGTCATAGCGCTCAAGGCGGGCAGACTGCCGGTCCTCGGCGTCCCATGACATCCCCATCCATTCAAGGTCGGCACGGATCGATGCCTCGAATTCCGGCGTCGATCGTTCGGTATCGGTGTCATCGATCCGCAGCATGAACACGCCGCCAGCAGCGCGCGCGAACAGATAGTTCACCAGCGCGGTGCGAAGGTTGCCGACATGAAGGTTTCCGGTCGGGCTCGGCGCGAAGCGTACCTTGACGTCACTCATTCAGCTGTCCTTTCCCGACAGTTTCAGCGGGTTGAACCCCGATGTCAGCGGCAGGCGGCGCTCGCGGCCGAAAGACAGCGCGTTCATCTTTGGCCCCGGGGCCGCCTGGAAGCGTTTGTATTCGGCGCGGAACAGCAGCTGGCTGGCGCGGGCCACCTCCTCGCGCTCATAGCCGCGCGCGACAATGGTCTCGATATCCACCATCTCTTCGCACAGGGCCATCATGATGGCGTCGAGCCGGTCATAGGGCGGCAGCGAGTCCGTATCCTTCTGGTCGGGCCGCAATTCCGCCGATGGCGGCTTTTCGATGATCCGCACCGGAATGATCTCGCCTTCAGGCCCGGCGCCACCGCGCGGCATGTTCGCATTGCGCCAGCAGCACAGGTCGAACACCTGTACCTTCCACACATCCTTGATCGGCGCGAATCCGCCGCACATGTCGCCATAGAGGGTCGAATAGCCGGCAGCATATTCCGACTTGTTGCCTGTCGCCATGACCAGCGGGCCGTGCTTGTTGGAAATTCCCATGAGGATCATGCCGCGAAGCCGCGACTGGATGTTTTCCTCGGTGATATCGGCGCTGGTGTCGGCGAACTGACCTTCCAGCATGCCGTCCATCGCCACCATCGCCGGCGCAATGGAAATCTCGTCAAGGCGGATGCCAAGCCTGCCTGCCAGATCAGCAGCATCATCAAGGCTTTCCAGGCTGGTGTAGGGCGACGGCATCATCACTGCGTGAACACGCTCCGCGCCAAGCGCATCGACAGCCAGCGCCGCCACGATCGCGGAATCAATGCCGCCTGACAGGCCAAGAACGACACCCGGAAAGCCGTTCTTGTCGATATAGTCGCGAAGCCCCAGCGTCAGCCCGCGATACAGAGCCGCCATGCCTTCGTCAGGCGGGGTGATCTGTCCGGTGATGGACAGCGCCCCGAAATCATTGCCAAGCTGGACGGTGACAGTCGTCTCGGAGAAGCTCGGAAGATGCGCCGCGAGCGCGCCATCCGCGCCAAGGGCGAAAGACCCGCCATCATAGACAAGCTCGTCCTGGCCGCCGACCATATTGACATAGACCAACGGCAGACCGGCCTCATGCACGCGGCTCACGGCATGGGCCATGCGGGCATCGGGCTTGGCAAGATCGAAGGGCGAGGCGTTCAGCGAGATGATGATCTCGGCGCCGGACTCGACAAGACACTCGATAACATCGGGAGTCCAGATATCCTCGCAGATCGGCAATCCAAGACGCATGCCGCGGAGCTGCACCGGGCCTGGCATCTCCCCAGCGGTGAAGTTGCGCTTGTCGTCAAAGACGCCGTAATTGGGAAGGTTGACCTTGTCGCGGCGCGCCTTGATCTCGCCATCATCCAGGACGAAGACCGAGTTGGTGATGACCCCGTCCCGCACATGCGGAGCCCCGACAATGATCGCTGGCCCGCCATCGGCGGTCGAGGCGGCAAGGGAGCTGAGACCCGCGGCAACCTCGTCCATGAAGTCGCTTCGCAGCACCAGATCATCGCAAGGATACCCCGACAGATACATCTCAGGCGTGACAATGACCGACGCCCCGGCGTCGGTGGCGCTTCGCCGCGCCTCGAGCAGTCGCGCGACATTGCCGGTGATATTCCCTAGATGCGGGTTCAGCTGGGCAAGCGCTATGGCGGAAACGGATGACATGGTTGAACCGGTCACTTTCGAAGCAGAAATTCGCGGCCGGACTTTACGCGCGGCTCCTGGCCATAGGAGATGATGTCGGCCGTCGCGTAGGTCTCGGACCATATCTGTGGCAGATATGATCCGGTTCCGATGACGTCAACCGGGGCCTCGGCGAAGGAAAACACGCGGCATTTGTCAGGACCGAAGCCGCTGGAGGCGACGATCTTCACCTTGTCGAAGCCGTTCGAGTCCAGCGTTTCCCGAAGATGCCAGACAGCGGCGGCGCTGACCCCTGTCCCCATCAGATGCTTCAGCTCGGAGTCAGTGCGATACCCGCGGGTGGCGTAAGGCACATGGCGGTCAAGAACAGCATAGGACTGCGGTGTGTCCAGACCCTCGCAGAAGCGTCCGCCATGCGTATCGAGCCGCATGGCAAGCATTCCCTGTGCGGCAAGCTCGGGGAAATGGCGCGCCACCTCAAGAGCGTCGGTGATCTCTTGGCCAAAATAATCGACAAGAACCGTCAGGCGCGCGTCGGGGACTGTCTCATGGAACATCTGCGCCGCCCGAAGCGTCGATCCTGCATAGCCGACCAGCGCGTGCGGCATGGTGCCGGCCCCCTTTTCCTGGCCGAAAAAATGCGCCGTCGCGTCGGTTGAGGATCCGGTAAAGCCGATGGCGCCAGTCTTCGCGCGCGCCTTGTTCGACCCGACGGAGGCACCGTAGGCCATCAGTTCGGCCATGTCGGATCCGGCGCAGTGGCGCGCATCCATCGCCAGGAAAGCAACCATCGGAAGCTCGGCGCACATGCTGTAGGCGTTGTAGGCTGCGACGCAGGCGGCACCGAGCCGTTGCAGGAAAACCGTCTCGAGATCGACGAGAGCCGCAAACGGGCCGCTGACATAGCACAGCACCTCTCCCGACCCCACCCATGCGCCTTCGACATGCGGTTCCTCGACCTTGACGGTAGCGCCGCGATGCGCGGCCATGGCCTGCAACCAGGCAATCGCCAGCCGGCCAGCATAAGTCACCGGCCGCCGCATGAAGACAGCGTACTCCACCTCGCAATCGCCATTCTGTTCAACGATACGACGCGTATTCCGGAAATAGGTGTCTGTCAGCCCCGGCAATTCTTCCGGCGACGGACCTGTGCTGTCAAAATCTGACATGCCTGAGTTTCCCTGTAGCGTGCGCGGACGGCAGGATCAGCGTCCGGCAGCCGCCAGAACGAGGCTAGACCGCCTCCGACAACGTGACGTCGCCATCGCGGCGGCGCTTCAGCAGATCAGCGGTCAGAAAGGCAAGCTCCAGCGCCTGCGCCCCGTTCAGTCGGGGATCGCAATGCGTATGGTAGCGATCGCCAAGACGCGCCTCGGTAACATCGACCACCCCGCCAACACATTCGGTGACGTTCTTGCCTGTCATCTCGAAATGCACACCGCCGGGATAGGTGCCGACCTCGTCATGCGCGTCGAAGAAGCCTCGCACCTCTGCCATCACATCGCCGACCCGGCGTGTCTTGTAGCCGGTGGATGCCTTGATGGTGTTTCCGTGCATCGGGTCACAGCACCACACGACCTTGGCACCGCTGGCCTTCACCGCCTTGAGCAGCGGAGGCAGGCCGTCACGAACCTTGTCTGCGCCCATACGGGCGATCAGTGTCAGCCTGCCAGGCTCGTTTTCCGGGTTCAGCGTCTCGATCAGCCTGACAAGCTCGTCCGGATCAAGGCTCGGGCCGCATTTCAGCCCGATCGGATTGCCAATGCCACGCATATATTCGACATGGGCACCGTCCGGCTGGCGGGTGCGGTCGCCGATCCAGATCATGTGGGCCGAGGTGGCGTACCAGTCCTTTTCGTCGGTGATGGTATCGCGACGGGTCAGCGCTTCCTCATAATTCAGCAGCAGCGCCTCATGGCTGGTGTAGAAATCGGTCTCGGCCAGCGGCCGGGCGGTCTCTGGCGTGATCCCGCATGCCCGCATGAAGTTCAGGCTTTCCTCGATACGGCCGGCAAGCTCCGCGAACCGCTCTGCCTCCAGGGTGCCATCAAGGAATTCGGTGACCCAGCTGTGCACCTTGGTGAGATCCGCAAGCCCGCCCTGCGCAAAGGCCCTGAGCAGGTTCAGCGTGGAGGCAGACTGCTCATACACACGCAACAGCCGCTTCGGGTCCGGCACACGGTCGGCCTCGGTGAACGGCATGGCGTTGATCATGTCGCCGCGATAGCTTGGAAGCTGGATGCCGTCGACCGTCTCGGTATCGGAGGATCGCGGCTTGGCGAACTGGCCTGCCACACGACCAACCTTGACGATCGGCAGCGAGGCGCCAAATGTCAGCACGACAGCCATCTGCAGGATGACCTTGAAGGAGTCGCGGATGCTGTCGGCCGAAAATTCGGCAAAGCTTTCGGCGCAGTCGCCGCCCTGAAGAAGGAAGGCACGGCCTTCAGCGACCTCGCCAAGCTGTCGCTTGAGACGCTGGGCCTCACCCGCGAAAACAAGAGGCGGTTGCGCGGCGAGGCGATCCTCAACGGTGGTGAGTTTCGCGGCATCCGGATAGGCAGGCACCTGCCTGATGGGAAGGTCACGCCAGCTGCTAGGCTGCCAGTTCATAAGACACCATCCTTGTATCTGATTCCATGCGCGGCACAGGGTTCGCCCATTGCTGCTGCCCCCGCCGCGTCACAAGCCGACCATAATGCGGAAAATCAGAGGTTTTTCAAGTTATTTGGCAGCTGCACTCCCGGTTCCAACCTGCCTTCATGGCCGCGGCGTGCGCATGGTGACAAATTCTTCGGCGGCGGTAGGGTGGATGCCGATGGTGGCGTCAAAATCGGCCTTCGTGGCACCGGCGATAATGGCCACCCCGACACCCTGCATGATTTCACCGGAATCGGGACCGATCATGTGCGCGCCGACCACCCGGTCGCTCGCCGTATCCACGACAAGTTTCATGAAGGTGCGCTCGCGCCTTCCGGACAGGGTGAATTTCATCGCACGGAAATGGCTGGTGTAGACGGTGATGTCGCCACAGGCCTGACGCGCCTGCTCCTCGGTCAGTCCGACCGATCCGATCGGCGGCTGGGTGAACACCGCTGACGGGATATTGGCATGCGAGATCGTGCGCGGCCGGCCGCCATAGATGCTGTCGGCAAAGGCATGGCCTTCGGCGATGGCCACCGGCGTCAGGTTGACCCTGTCGGTGACGTCACCGACCGCATAGATCGACTCGACAGAACTTTTCGAGCTCTCGTCGACAATCACCTCACCGCGCGGTCCGAGAGCCACACCTGCCTTCTCAAGCCCGAGCGATGCCGTGTTCGGAGCCCGCCCGGTCGCCACCATCACCTCATCGACCGCAAGCTCGCTGCCGTCGCTGAGAGACACCAGCTTGCCGCTGTCCTGTGCCGCGACACCTGTCAGCGTGCAGCCAGGATGCAGGATGATGCCGCGGCCAGAAAGAGCTTCTACCGCCGCTGCCCGGATATCCGCGTCGAAGCCGCGAAGCGGCAGGTCTGCCCGGTACACAAGGTGGGTTTCAACACCGAATCCATTGAAAATACTGGTGAATTCAACAGCGATATAGCCGGCGCCGTAAATCAGGATGCGGTCCGGCAGTCGCGGCAAGTCAAGCGCCTCGTTGGAGGTGATCGCCGCCTCGGCGAGCCCAGGCACCTCGGGAATCTGCGGCCAGCCGCCGGTAGCAATGAGGATCCGCTCTGCCGTCAACTCGCGCCCGCCGACCGTCACGCCGTGCGGGCCTGTTACCGTGCCGCGCCCCTCGATCAGCTCCGCGCCGGCATTCGACAGCAGCGTGCGATATATCCCCTCAAGGCGGGTGATCTCGGCGTCCTTGGCAGCGATCAGGGCCGGCCAGTCGTGCCCGTCGATGGTCACCTGCCATCCGTAACCGAAGGCGTCAGCGACATCGGCGGAAAAGGCAGAGCCGTACATCAGAAGCTTTTTTGGCACACAGCCGCGAATGACGCAGGTACCGCCGGGCCGGCTTTCCTCGACAACGGCGACGCGCGCGCCATGTCCTGCCGAGATGCGCGCGGCGCGCACGCCGCCGGATCCGGCGCCGATGACAATCAGGTCATACTCATACATCATGGCGGAGGGCATATGTCATGGAAGGGCTTTCAGGCTGGTTTGTCCTGACCCTAACCTAGTGCTCCGACGGCGTTATGCAAGCATCGTGCAGGCGCCTCAGGCGACGTCGCGGTCATCTGCCGGAATCACACCCGGGAGCCCGATCCCCCGCTTTGCCAGCAAGGCGGCGGCCAGCTGCGAGAATTCCATCATCTGGCGGAAGATTCCCGCCGGGGTCGCGTCCACAAGGCGAACCCGGCGATAGATGGTGACTGTCGCCTCGCCGGAGCAGACCCCGTAAGGAGACATGGTGTTGGCGATGCTGTCCTCAAGAAGAAGCATGGTGATGAAGGAGGCCCTCAGCGGACCGCTGCCGTCCCGTGCCGTACTGGCATAGATCATCGCCGTATCATCATCCATTAGCTCTAGCTGAACGATCGGCCCCGGCTCCGCCTCGATCATCCAGCGCCGCGCCGACAGGGCTGTGACCGGGTAGGGCATGGCCTCGGTCTGTGTCTGCACGAGGGTAGTCATCGCGGCGATCGTCTGGCTTTGCATGTCTGGCTCCGTTTGACGCGGTCACCGCGCCGTGGCATCACAAGGTTGTTACCATGCGTTAACTAGTTGTTAATCAGATAATTCATTCCTGCCCGTGCGATATATCCTTTTGGATGATCCATCATGTCCGGACTGCTTGCGGTCAAGGCTGTTGTCCGCTCATCATGCGCCGGATATGGTGCGGGCAACGCCAGGACCTTGTTCGATTCGGACCAGAACGCCATGACAGACTCCACGTCACAAAGCACCGATCCCCTTCAGGGCCGCCTTTTGTGGTCACCATCTGAAAGCCAGATCGCGGCAAGCCAGGTGACGGCTTTTGCCGCCCATGTGAAGGGGATGACCGGATTCGACTGGGAAGGGGATTTTCAGGCCCTGTGGCGCTGGTCAACCGATCACAATGTCGATTTCTGGGACCAGTTCTGGGACTGGCAGGGGATCATCGGTGACAAGGGCGACCGCAAGATGGAAAATGAAGGAGCGATGCCGGGGGCCCGCTTCTTCCCGGATGCCAGCCTGAATTACGCCGAGAACATGCTATCCGGCGCCGATGACAGGCTGGCGATTTCGGCGCATTGCGAAGATGGCCGTCACACGCGGCTTACGCGCGCTGAGCTGAAGGCGCGGGTCATGCGGCTTGCCGGCTGGATGCGCGAGCATGGCGTCGGGCGCGGCGACCGGGTGGCAGCCTATATACCGAACATCCCCGAAGCCATCATCGCGATGCTGGCGACATCCGCCGTCGGAGGTATTTTTTCAAGCTGCTCTCCCGACTTCGGTCCTGGCGGGGCCAGCGACCGCTTTGGCCAGATCGAACCGAAGCTTCTCATCGCCTGTGACGGCTACAGCTATGCCGGAAAGACCTTCGACAGGATGGGGATTGTGCGCGACCTCGCAGCCGCCATGCCATCCGTCGAAGCGGTTCTGATAATCCCCTTCATCACCGCCGCGCCGGACATGTCCGGCCTTCCCTCGCCGGCCCTGTTCGACAGTGCCGAAAGCGCCAGTCCGCTTGCCGAATTCGTGCGGGTCGGCTTCAACGATCCGCTCTACATCCTCTATTCCAGCGGCACTACAGGCGCGCCGAAATGCATTGTCCATGGTGTCGGCGGCGTCACCCTCCAGCATGCCAAGGAGCTGCGCCTTCACTCTGACGTGAGGGCTGATGACAGGCTGTTCTTCTTCACCACCTGTGGCTGGATGATGTGGAACTGGATGGTGTCGGGGCTGATGGTCGGCACGCCGGTTGTCCTGTATGAGGGAAATCCCTTCCACCCGGGGCCGGAGCGCCTATGGCGCATGGCGGCGGATGAAGGGCTGACCCATTTCGGTGTATCCGCAAAATATCTCGATGCCGTTCGCAACGCGGGATATCTGCCACGGCGGGAGAATGACCTGTCGGCGCTCCGCATGGTGATGTCGACAGGATCACCGCTATCTGCCGAGGCGTTCAGGTTCGTTTATGACGAGATCAACCCGGAGCTGCAGCTATGCTCGATATCCGGCGGCACCGACCTTATTTCCTGCTTCGTGCTCGGGTGCCCGACACAGCCTGTCCATGCAGGTGAAATCCAGACCCGCGGTCTTGGCATGGCGGTGGACGTCCTTGACGAGAAGGGAGAACCGATCACCGGGGAGCAAGGCGAACTGTGCTGTCTGAAGCCCTTTCCGTCCATGCCGGTGATGTTCTGGAACGACCCGGGCGACGCCAAATACCGTGCCGCCTATTTCGAACATTTTGACGGTATCTGGCGGCATGGCGACTGGGCCACGCTGACATCGCGCGGCGGCATCATCATCCATGGACGGTCCGACGCCACTCTGAACCCTGGAGGTGTGCGAATCGGCACCGCCGAGATCTACCGCCAGGTGGAAGCGTTCGACGAGATCGAGGAAGCTCTTGTTGTCGGCCAGGACTGGGACAATGACGTTCGGGTAATCCTGTTCGTGCGAATGGCCGCGGGCGCGGGGCTCGATGACGAGCTGGCAGCGGCCATCAGATCCAGCATCCGCACCGGCGCGACACCGCGGCATGTGCCGCGTCACATCATTGCCGTGCCGGACATCCCGCGGACGCGGTCAGGCAAGATCACCGAGCTGGCGGTGCGCGATGTCATTCACGGGCGTGAGGTCAAGAATACCGAGGCGCTTGCCAATGCGGAGGCGTTGCAGCATTTCGCCAACCTGCCACAGCTTGCCGAGTAGCGCCCGCCTAGAGCCCCTGCCTGATCAGTGTCTGCACGGCACTGCTGTTGGCAAAGCTCTTTCGCGCCTGCCTGAAGCGCGGGATCTCCATCATCAGCTGCGATGTCTCTGACTGCTTCAATGCGGTCTCGTCGGACAGATCATCGATCCTGGCCGGCGTGCACAGATGCGCAAGATAGGTATGGTCCGCCCCCACGCGGTCCGCGCGCGCCTGAAACCTGGCTTTCGACCCCACGGGCCATTTCTCGCGGAGCAGCGTCAGGACCACGAAATTGACCGTCTCCCCCCAGCCATCGATCGGCCCGCGCTCTTCCAGAACGCCGGCACCGATGGCAATCATCGCCGAGAGATGGTCAGGATCTTCGGCAAGCGCCTCTCCCCGGTCCTGATCAAGCCAGTGGCCGAGCAGATTGATCCTGTCGGCGGCCTCAAGACCCATCAGGCGTGGATGAATACCGCCATCATGCGCGGCCGGGTCGATATCGATAATGTCGGATTCGCCCATAAGTCGAAGCATGGTCGCTGGCATGTCACACCTTCGCAAAGATTGCATAGCTGAACAGGGGTGGTCTGGCGCGGTTTTAAGGTTCGCACGGCGCGTTGGCAACAGCTTCCTTCGTCCAGACCCCGCAGCGCCGCCTCAAGAACTGGCAACGTCCTCCGCAGACAGGCGGCGGGACCGCACCATCTCGCGCCAGGCGATGACAAGGCAGCTGGCGATCACCACCACCCCGCCAGCGATTTCGGTGATTGTCATCACCTCGGCGAAAACCAGATAGGCCACCAGCCCGGCAGCAGGGATTTGAAGGTAGCGCATCGAGGCGATCACCACTGCTTCGGCATATCTGTAGGCAGATGTGATGCTGAGCTGAAGCGCCGCCGCGACCACGCCAAGGATAACCAGATCGATCATCACCGGCCGCGTCACCAACATGATGTCACCCGGAAGGATGAAAGCAAGGCTGGTGAGCAGCACGGCGCCTGTTCCGTTATACCAGACAGCGGTGCTGAACGGATGGTCAGCCTTGCCAAGGCGGCGCAGCAGAATGGACAGACCCGCCCCGGACACCGCGCCGGCGACACCATAGATGACATTTGTCGAAAATCCGCCGTCAAACGGGTTTGTCAGCAGAACAATGCCGAACATGCCGGTAACCACCGCGCCCCAGCGCCACACACCGATGACCTCTCCGAGAAGAAGCGGCGACAGAAGCGTGACGAAAATGACCGAGCTTTGCAGCAACGCTGTCGCCTGTCCAAGCGGCAGCAGACGGATGGAGGCGAACCAGCAGGCCATTGTCACGCATCCGAAGACAATCCGGACCATCAGCGTCCGACGGGCGTTGATCTGGAGAAACCGGCGGCCACGCGTCAGAAAGGCCATCAAGGCCAGCAGCGGCGTGGACAGCAGAAACCTGTACATCAAAACTGTCACCAGAGCAGCCTGATCGCCGATTTTCTTCACCATCAATCCCGCGGCAACGGCGAAGATGATGGTCAGAAGAGTCAGAAAAATGCCAATGAACGATCGTGGTAGATGCACAAGGTGTACCCAATGGTGACTGCATTCAATCCTACGTGCCGGGGTGTCGCCACGTCATCTCTTTTCATCAATGACACAGGGATCATGGTCTTTTTTCTGCAGCTTTGTTTCCTATCTACACATCACCAGCGATCCTGACGGAGGCTGCCCGTTTGACCAAGGACAGGAAACCGATGCCCTTTCGCACCACCATTCTCGCGGCCGGCGCAGCCGCGCTGATCGGCCTTTCGAGCCTTGCCGCCACAGCCGGCGTCATCGAGGACAGGAAGGCAAATTTCAAGGCCAACAACGCCTCCATGCGGGCCATTGCCGCCGCCCTTGGCAGTGGTGATTTCGACACTATCACCGCAGAAGCCGCCAAGATCGCAGCCTGGGCCGAGGTCATGCCGGACTATTTTCCGGAAGGAAGCGGCGAAGGCACCAGCGCCAAACCGGAAATCTGGTCTGATTTCATCGGCTTCAAGGATGCGGCGGAAGACAATTACAATGCTGCCCGCGACCTGATCACTGTCGCCGCCAAACAGGATGCCGACTCGGCCCGCGAAGCCCTTCAGGCCGTTGGCGCGACCTGCAAGTCATGCCATCAGAAGTTCAAGAGCTGGTAACCGGAAAGAGCTGGCAACCGGCAAGAGCTGGCAACCGGTCGTAGCGACCCGCTACCAGCTTGGCCGCAGCAGCGGCAACGCATGCGTTGCCAGCTGCAGCCCCGCCATCAGAGCCAGACCGCATATGAGTCGCGCGCGGCTGATCGCACCATCCTTCCCGACAATCCGGTCCGGCGCATCGGTGGCCCGGCCGGTCACCATGGCCTTTGTCAGCCCGACCTTCTTGCGGAACTTGTAGACAAGGATCGCACCTATATGAAGGACCACCAGCAGGATAAGCACCGGCTTGCCGCGATGATGGATTGCGGCCATCAGGTCGGGCGGCACCGGCGACAGATGCGCCAGTGGCCCGTCAAAGAGGATGCCGTCGGTTGAAAACAACCCCGTGGAGGCAAGGAAACCGGTGATCCCGAGCAGCGCGAGGACAGACAGGGCTGCGAGCGGCGAATGACCCGCAGGCCGAGACACCGTCCGGTTTTTCGCCGCCGGTTCGCTCGCCCCCCGAACCCATTGAAGAACTGCCATCGGCGACCGCACAAAATTCACGAACCTGGCATGATGTCCGCCAGCGAACCCCCAGATCAGACGGAAGATCACGAGGGCCAGAACCGTCAGGCCGGCGCGTTCATGAATGTCCATACGCCCCATATTGACGGCGACAACGCCGATAATGACCGACATCGCAAGCGCCCAGTGGAAAAGCCGCAACGGCAGATCCCATACAAGCAGTCGATCATCCCGGGGCGATGGCATGTGGGCGTTCCTGATCATTCCATGTCATTGTTCTATGTCATTGTGATAGATGAATTAACCAAATTTCCCGGCAGGTCATCCAGGCCGGAATCTCACAACCGACCTGCAACGGGACGGTGATCTTTGCCTGCCGCCATGGCGCTGGTAACGTACCACAATGACGGATATGCATCACAAGCTTCACGTTGACGCTGGCGGCGGCGAAGGCGGGGCTCTTGCCGCACTGGCACGCCTCGACCCCGATATCGCGGCTGTGCTGAAGCGCTATGGCGCGCCACCGGACAGATCCCTGCCGGCAGGATTCGAGACATTGGCCCGCGCCGTTGTCGGCCAGCAGGTTTCGCGTGCCGCGGCAAGTTCTATCTGGAGAAGGATGGAGGCTGACGGCGTCACCGACATCAGCGGGGTCAGCGGCGCCTCCCTCGAAGAGCTGATGGCTGCAGGCCTGTCCCGCCGCAAGGCCGAATATCTGACCGGCATCGCCGAGGAGATCGGCAGCGGCAGGCTGAACATCGAGGACCTGAAGACCATGAGCGGCGGGGATGTCCAGCGGCGGCTTGTGGCCATACGCGGCGTCGGCGCCTGGACAGCCGACAATTTCCGGCTGTTCGCGCTTGCCGACATGGACGCGTGGCCGGTCAAGGATGTGGCGCTTCAGGAGGCGATGAAAATCCTGAAATCACTGCCAACACGTCCGACCGCCGAAGAGATGGAAATCCTTGGAGATAGGTGGATGCCTTTTCGGGGCGCCGGCGCACTGGTGCTGTGGCATCTCTATGCTGTCGAGGTGCGCAAAGTCACCCTTGCCGACATCTGACATGCCTTCATTTCGACAATGGAGACTTTCTATCCAAACAGGTCACCCTGCGCGTCATCCGCAGGCTTCGCGGGTGGTGCAAGGGCCTTCGCCTCGGCGGCAAGGGCCGCATCGTCAAGCGGTGTGACCAGTGCCGGGTGATCCTCCGCCACACGGCCGACGGCCGGGCCAACGCGATACCAGTTGAACCAGCTTGCCGGCGCGCCAACACATAATGAGGCGGCATCCTCGGCACCGCCGGTGAGCCATCTTTGCCAGCTTCCGGGCGACAGGACCAGCGGCTGCCGGTGATGGATGGACGCCAGGTCACCATTCGCCGCGCTGGTCATGATGACAAAACGGTCCTCCCCACCGCGTCGCAGCAGCAATCCGCCGAACGCCATCACTCCTCCATCGGACAGTTGCACGTGCCACGGGGTCTTGGGGGCAGACCATTCATACCAGCCGCTTGCCACGACAAGGCACCTTCGCGCGCCGAACGCCTCTCTGAAGGTCGGTTTTTCAGCGGCGGTCTCCATTCTGGCATTGATCAGGAAGCTTCGTCCCTCGGCTGCCGGCGGCAGTCCCCATTTCACCGGACCGACGTCGGGCTGCAACCCGGTCTGCGAGACGACCAGGGAAGATTGTGACGGGGCCACGTTCCATCTTGGCTGCAGGTTTTCCAGGACCGTGACGCCAAACAGGCGCATCAGTTCTTCGGGTGATGCCGTGCTTGTGAACCGTCCGCACATCCGCCGTCTCCGTCATTGATCCAGGCTGCCATGATGCGACGGAATGGAATGTTTTTCCATGCGCCAGGCGCCGATTCATGGCGGATAGCTGCAAATTTCCTTGGTGGCCGGGGGCTGGTGCGTTACACCCACGGCATCCACCAGTTTCGGACCATCCCATGCCGCCAGAGCAGGACCAGACCCAGACCCCATGCCTGTCCATATCGGACAGTGCCATCGACCGCGCCGCAGCTCTGCTTCGTGAAGGCGGGCTGGTCGCCTTTCCAACCGAGACGGTCTACGGCCTTGGCGGGGATGCCTGCAATGCCGAGGCTGTCGCGGCCATCTTCGCCGCCAAGGGCAGGCCACGCTTCAACCCGCTGATCAGCCATGTATCGGCAACCGGAGATGCCTTCGAGCTCGGCATTGAAACCCCCGTAGCCGCTGCTCTTGCAAAGGCGTTCTGGCCCGGGCCGATGACGCTGATCCTGGAGCGGGCAGAGAACTGCCCGATCGCACGATTGACCAGCGCCGGCCTTGACCGTATCGCGCTTCGTGTGCCGGCCCACCCGGCCGCGAACAGGCTTCTCAGATGCTTCGGGGGACCCATCGCCGCGCCCAGCGCCAACCCCTCGGGAGGGATCAGCCCCAGCCGTGCCGCGCATGTGATGGCCGGACTGGAAGGCCGCATCGGCATGGTCCTCGATGGCGGACGGTGCGACAGCGGCGTTGAATCCACGGTCATCGACTGCACGGGCGAGGCCGCCCGCGTCCTCCGCCCTGGCGGCATCACAAGAGCGCAGCTTGACGACTGCCTTGCCGCCGCCGCCTTGCCGCGTGCCGACAGCTCGCCGACGGCAACCACCGAAACGCCGGTCAGCCCGGGCCAGCTTGCAAGCCATTACGCACCCGATGCGGCGCTGCGCGTCAATGTGACCTCGGCCAGCCCCGGCATGGAATTGATAGGGTTTGGCAGGGTGCAAGGCGCCGGCAAGCTTGCACTCTGCCTCAGTCCATCGGGCGATCTTGCGGAAGCAGCCGCCAATCTGTTCGACATGCTTCATGCCGCCGATGCCACCGGCGCCGCCGTCATCGGCGTTGCGCCGGTGCCAGAGACAGGACTTGGCGAGGCCATCAATGACCGGCTGCGCCGTGCCGCCGCCCCGCGCGACTGATCAGCCATAAATTGCCTGCATGCGGCGTCCGGTCGGTTGCCGAGATGGCGGTGGCAAGGCTATCCTGCTGCCTTATTTTCAAGGAGATATCCACCGTGTCAGCAGAATTGATCAACGCGCTTCATGATATTGTCGGCGATGCCGGGCTGAAGACGGCGGAAGACGACACCGCAAGCTTCCTCACCGACTGGCATGGCCAGTATCAGGGCCAGGCGATCGCGGTGGTGATGCCGGACAACACCGAACAGGTGTCAGCGGTCATGGCGCTTGCCGAGGCGCATGACATCGTGGTTGTGCCGCAGGGCGGCAATACCGGTTTCATGGGGGGTGCGACGCCGGACTCACACGGCAGCACCATCCTGCTGTCGCTGCGTCGGATGAACCGCATCCGCGAGATTGACGCGACCAACATGTCGATGACTGTCGAGGCGGGCTGCGTGCTCCAGACCCTGCATGAGAAAACCGAGCGCGAAGGGCTCTATTTTCCGCTCAACCTAGCCGCAAAGGGAAGCTGCACGATTGGCGGCAATCTCGGGACAAATGCAGGCGGCCTGAATGTCGTACGCTATGGCACGACACGCGAGCTTACCCTCGGCGTCGAGGTGGTGCTGATGGGCGGGCGTGTTCTCAATCTTCTCAGCGGTCTTCGAAAGGATAATACAGGCTATGACCTGCGCCATCTGTTTGTCGGCTCGGAAGGAACGCTTGGCGTGATCACAGCAGCGACGATGAAGCTGTTTCCCCAGCCTGTTGCGCGCGCCACTTCCTTTGCGGAGGTGCGCGACGTGGCGGCGGCGGTAGAGCTGCTGCATCGGCTTCAGGCGGCCTCAGGCGGCGGTGTCGAGGCGTTCGAACTGATCCCGGCCGACATTCTTCATGTCGTCTTCCATCATTTTCCCGAGATTCCGCAGCCGCTCGCCACGCGCGGTGCGATGAACGTGCTGATGGAGATCGGCAGCAGCAATCCGGCAAGCGGCATGGCCGACGACAGCGGCGAGACCCCTCTTCAGGTCATCATGCAGGAGACGCTTGCCAGCGCCTTCGAGGATGGCCTCGTTCTTGACGCCACGATCGCCGCAAGCGAGACGCAGCGCCGGGCGCTGTGGGATGTGCGCGAGATGGCGCCAGAGTCGCACAAGAGATCCAAAGGCGTGGCCAGGTCCGATATATCCCTTCCTCAATCAGCCCTCGCGCCCTTCTATGCCGAGATGGTGGACGGGGTGAAGGCGATCGATCCGAATCTGTGGATCTGCGGATATGGGCATCTTGGCGATGGCAATCTGCACTTCAACCTGGTCGCCGACGAACGCAGCAACAGCGACTTTTCCGCCAAGAAGGACAGGCTGTACGAGCTTATCTACGAGAAAGTGGCAAAATATAACGGGTCGATCAGCGCCGAGCACGGCATCGGCCAGACAAAGCGCGCGCAGCTTGCCGAGGTGAAGCAGCCGGAGGTTCTTGATGTCATGCGCGCCATCAAGGCATCCATTGATCCGAAAAATTTGATGAATCCGGGTAAGGTGATCTAGACCATAACAGCCTACATGAGGGGTGGCTTATGCCGAAAACTGCGTCATCACATGATGTTCTCGCCTTTTGGTTCGAGGAGTCCAAGCCCGAACAGTGGTACAGGAAGGATCCCGCGTTTGATGATGCTATCCGCGACAGGTTCGAGACCACCATTGTCGCGGCGCTTGCCGGGCGGCTCGACAAATGGGCCGAAGATGCAGCCGGATGCCTGGCGCTGATCCTGCTTCTGGACCAGTTCACCCGCAATATCTACCGCGACACGCCGCGCGCCTTTTCCGGTGACGAGATGGCTCTGGCGCTGAGCCTGCGGTGCCTTGACCGCGGTTTTATCGCCCATGAGACCCAGACCTGGCGGCAATTCATGCTGATGCCGATGATGCATTGCGAGGAGCTGGAGATTCAGGACCGCTCGATCCCTTTATTCGAAGAGCATACCAACCCGATGACGCATGAATACGCCATCAGGCATCGCGATATCATCGCCAGATTCGGACGGTTCCCCCACCGCAACGCCATCCTTGGCCGCCCGTCGAGCGACGAAGAGCTTGAGTTTCTTACCCAGCCCGGATCGTCGTTCTAGCTTTTGCGCGCAGGTCAGCCAATGCCGTTGCGGCCTCGTCAGCGGAAACATCGCCGACGCGCGTCTTTCTGACCCAGCCTGCCAGCGCGCCGACAGGAGCCGACATTGACGGATCCGTGTCATTTCCCATAATCATCAGCGTCGGCACATCGCTCCGCGCTGCCAGAAACACCGGACCGGTATCATTGCCTATGACCGCCCCGGCGCCCGCGAACAGGGCCGCCAGGCCCGGCAGGTCTGTCCTGCCAACAAGATCGATGCATCCCGGTGCCAGGCTGGTCACGATGTCAGCTGCCTCCCGGTCGGCGGCGGTTCCGGTGATGACAACAGTGCGTCCTGCGCTCATCTCTCGTCTCGCAATGTCAGCAAAGCTTTGGGCTGGCCAGCGTTTCTGGGGTTTCGATGCGGAACATCCGGGAACAAGGATTGTGGCACTGGCGCAGTGAGCCGGCACCGCGGCGGCGTCCGCCAGCCAGGCAAGATCGGCCACGGTGGCGGCATCCCCGCCCGCCATGGCGATGGCTGTCTTCATCCTGTCGGCATTGTTGACACCTGTGAAATCCGGATAGGGGTCACTTGCGCCGCTTGCAGTGCCGAACCACCGGTTACCCGCCGGCGCCAGGAACCTGTGATAGCGGGCCGTCCTGCGGCTGCATTGCAGGTCAATCATCATATCCCAGCCATTGCGGAACATCTCGCGAAGCCGAAATGCCTGACCAAGCTTCACGACAGGCGCGCGAGGATCCTCGATCACCTCATCGAACCAGGGCATGCGCCGGGCAAGGCCCATGAAAGGCGATGATGTCAGAAGCGCGATATGCGCATGAGGATGGCCGGCGCGCAGACCGGCAAAGGCATCCAGCCCCTGAACGATATCGCCAAGAGCGCCATGCTTTATCACAAGAATTCGTGGTGATGCCACGCCGTTTCCTCGCAGTGATGCCATGACCGGACCGGCCCCCGGAACAGATGGCGGTTGTCTTGGCAACGCTGTAGCATAGAATGAACCCGCAGGACCACACCACCGCCCCGTTCGGAGCCAAAGTGCCATCATCAGACAACAACAGACCCCCTGCCCCGCTTGCCGGTTCCGCCCCGCCCCCGCTGATCGATATCCTGCTCCCCGTAAAGGAGCGGTTCAGTGAGGCAAATGCCGGCGCGATATCCGGCGTCGTGCATGATCTTGTCACCAGCAGCCAGACGCAGGGCTGCTTCAGGGTGTTCGGCAATCCCGTCAACACACCGTTTGAAGGAATCGACTTTGCCGGCCTCGCCCCGCGGCGCGCCTGGCTTGCCGGCCGCAATATCGGCTTCGCCAATGCCTATCTTCATTATCTGAAGCGCATCGACAGACCCGATCTGGTAGAGGTTCATGGCCGCTGCCACGTCGCCACACATATCGCATCGCACCGGCCGGACCTGGCCGTCGCCCTTTATCTGCACAACGATCCGCGCGACATGAAAGGCAGCACGACCATCGCTGAGCGGGAAAGTCTGCTCACCTCGATGAAGGTGGTCATCTGCGTGAGCGACTATATCCGCGGATGCTTTCTTGACGGCCTCACGGTAACACCGGACCTTGCATCCAGAGTGAAAACGGTGCGGAACGGCGTCGATCGCTGGCTGAAGGCACCTGCCCGGAAGACAAGGACAGTGCTGCTGGTCGGGCGTGTTGTGCCGGAAAAGGGCGTTCTTGAATGCGCAACCGCCCTGGCGTCGGTGCTCATGGACAAGCCGGATTGGAACGTTGTGATTGCGGGTGCGCGCCGTTTTGAAAATGCCGCAAGAGACAGCTACGAGACAGCCGTGGCAAAGACGCTGGAACCTCTGGGGCCGCGTGCCCAGATGAAAGGATTCCTGCCGCAGTCGGAAATACGCAGACTGCAGCAGGAGGCGGAAGTCATCGTCTGTCCATCTCAATGGCAGGAACCCATGGGAAAGACGGTTCTCGAGGCTCTGGCGGCAGGAAGCGCGCTGCTGACGACAAGGCGCGGCGGCATTCCGGAGACAGCCGAAGGACGTGCGCATATTGTCGATGACCCCACTGTCGACAACCTCACCAGCTCATTGGAAAGACTGGTCACAGATGATGACTACCGCGCCACGCTCCAGCGCAAGGCCTGGGAAGATTTTCCATTCACGGCACAGAAAATGGCGGATGACGCGGATACCGTCCGCGCCGCAGTCATCCATGGCGCCACAAACCGACGGCCATGATGGACTTGGCCGGGAAAACAGGATAGCTCTAGAGAACTGGTTTTGACCGAGGACCATATGTTTCTTCATCGTATGTGCATCGCATGCATGCTCGCCTTCTTGATTGTTCTGGGAAACGCGCCTGTTCAGGCAGCGGATCAGGACATCAGCTTCGAAGCGGATTCCGTATCGGTAAACCAGGATGACGGCAGCATGCTGGCGGTTGGCAATGTCGAGTTGCGCCAGGCCGGCATGACCCTGACGGCGGATGAGGTCCGCTACAATCGCACTGCTGATCGCGCGGTCGCCAACGGCAACGTCACCTTCATTGATGCTGATGGCGGGGTCCACCGCTCGGATATGATGACGCTTGATACGGAATTCACGCATATAGTGGCCGACACGCTGAGATCCCGCTATCCGGACGGGTCATTCTTCGTCGCCAAGAGCGGAGACATCAGGACAGACAGTGTCTCGGTCTATGAGAGTTCCCGATTCAGCCCTTGTGACTGCGATTTCGAGAATGGTGAAACGCCGATCTGGGATCTTCGGGCGAGTTCGACACGCCACAATATCGAGACCCGCACGATCATCCATCGCAATGTTCGCATGCATATCATGAACCTGCCGGTCGGTTACCTGCCTTATCTGGCGCATCCGGACTGGACCGTCCGTCGCAGAAGCGGCTTCCTTGCGCCGTCATTCATCATCAGCTCTGACCTGGGCCTCACTGCATCCATTCCCTATTTCATGGTGCTCGACAATACCAGCGATATCGAGGTGACACCCTTCAGGTTCCAGCATCGCGGCAACGCGATCAGGACACGGTACAGGCGGTTCTGGGACAACTCGGAGCTTGGTGCGACGCTGTACACCGCCAATGTCGAGACCTACAAGAAAAATCGAGAGAACGTGGCCGCCATCGATGCCTCATATGGAGCACGGATCGGCAATGGCTGGGACGTTGACATGCGCCTGCATCGTGCCAGCCAGGACACATTTCTGCGCCGCTACAAATTCAATGGCAGCACCTCGCTGAAATCGGAAATCGTCGCCGAAAAGCAGAAGCAGGACCGCTATTATCGCGTTGAAATGTGGGATATTCAGGGGCTGAACGCTGCAGACACAGCCGATACCGAACCCTCGGTGCTGCCACATGTGCTGTACGAGAAAATCCGTCCGGGCACACGGGCCACACAGCGCATCAAGACGGAAATCAGCGCCATGCAGGTCGACAATGACGAAGGCCATGATATGTCGCGCTGGACAGGCAATGTCGAACTGTCCGACGAGATTGAGGCGGGCGGGATCGTGACCGAGTTGAAAGCCGGTGTCATCGGGAGTTACTACAGCATCCAGAAAAAGCCCGCTGCCGCCACCACAAAGACAGATGATCTCGGACGAGTGACCCCGCTGGCATCAGTGGAATGGCGCTCGCCTATCACCGTGGCGGGAGACACCCGGTCCGCCGTGCTCGAGCCGCGATTGCAACTCGCCTATGTCGGTGGCGACGACCGGACTGACGATATTCCGAACCGGGACTCGGCCGACTACCGTATTGACGAGGCCAACCTGTTCCTTCTCAACCGCTATCAGGGATATGACTATCTTCGTCCCGGAACACGCGCCGATGTCGGTGTGGCGGCACTGTCGAACGATGCCGTTCTTGGCGAGGTCTCTGGCTTTGTCGGGGCAAGCTACCGGTTGTCCGGCAAGCCGTCCCGAGGCCTTGCGGTCAATGACAAAGACAATCTTTCCGACATCGTGGCCAGCCTGTCGGTGAACCCCGATATCCCGCTGAAGGTGGACTGGTCAGGCCGTATGGCGTCCAATGATTTGACACTGAATGAATCCCGGACAAGTGTTACCGGGTCGGCGGGAGACTTCGGCCTCACAGTTGAGCATCTTCAGCTTGCAAAACCCTATTTTCAGAATGCCGCATCTGATCTCGAAGAACTGACACTTTCGGCAAGCTACAGTCTGCCGGGCGGATGGACCGCGAAGGGAACCCAGATATGGGACCTGTCGAACGGCAAGACCAGGCGCGACAGTTCAAAGGCAAGCCTGCAGTGGACAGGAGGCATCCAGAATTGCCTGACCATCAATCTCGACTATGACCGGGACTTGACCAGTGATCGGGACATTTCAGCCAATGACCAGTTTCTGCTCACGATCAATTTCAAATATCTCGGGTCGATCTCGCAAAATGATATCTTCAAGCAGGACAAGAAATAGGCTGCGTCCAGCATCACTGCAACAGAGCCCAGACAACGACCGCAAGCGTCAGCAACACCAGGCAGCGTGTCATCAGCAGTGACCGCGGCAATGCCTTGGCCATCTTTTCCCCGAGCCAGCACCACAGGCTGTGAAACAGGAGCTGGCAGAGAGCGAAACTCAGCGGGACAACAACCAGCTGAACAGCGAAGGGGCCCAATTCCGGGGCGAACTGGGTCCAGGCCAATATGGTCATCACCCATGCTTTCGGGTTCAGCGGATGAACAGGCAGACCATGCCGGAAACGGAAATGTCCGCTTTCCGCCTCGATATCCGAGGCCGCGTTCCAGGATCGCAGCGTCAGCCAGGCCATGTAGGCCGCGCCTGTATATTTCACCACAGCGAGAAGGGCCGGCTGTGTGGTGAGCGCCACCCCGAGCCCTACGCCAAAAGCCAGATTCAGAAGAAGCTTTCCCCCGACCAGACCAAGGATGAAGCCCGCGCATCCCCGCAGGCCAAGCTGCGCGCCGCCGACCATGACGATGAGGTTCGCCGGCCCCGGCGTGGCGACCATGAGGGTGATAAAGACAAACAGCCCCAGATACGGCTCAATCATCGGGAATCAGACGCTTGCCAAGGAAATGCACATCGTCAATTCCGTAGCCCAGATGATCGTAGAATGACAGCACTGGCGCATTGTCCTTGCGAACGCAGAAGCTGATCTTCGGGCAGCCAAGATCGACAAGAAACGCCTCGGCACGCCGCATCAGTTCACCCCCGACGCCCTTCTCCTGGACATGTGGGGACACCGCAAGGTAGTTGACCGAACCGCGATGGCCATCATATCCGACCATCACCGAAGCGATAATCTCCGGGCCGTTCGCCACCACCCAGAAGGCCCCGTTCCGGTCGGTCAACTTGCGGTCGATATCCTTGTAAGGATCATTCCATGAACGGGTCAGGCCGCATGCTTCCCACAAGGCCACAACAGCCTCGGTATCTTCGGTGACAAAGTCACGGTAGGTGAACGGCTTCATGCTCATCAGGCAAGCCGGCCCAGGCTTTCGCCTGTCATCTCGTAGGTGATCCAGTCAGACCGCAGGGCCAGCCTGTCATAAAGGCCGCGGGCACGGTAATTGCTGTCGCGCGTGATCCATCTTACAACCGGCCAGCCACGTGTCACTGCGATTCCGTCAATATGGCGCAGCAGGGCTTCGGCACTGTCGCCGCCACGCGCCCCGGGATCGACAAACAGATCATCCAGAAACCCGACTTCCGCGCCACGCAGCGGCGACGGCATGGCCCGGTAATGGGCCAGTCCGATAAGCCTGTCTTCATCGTCCACGGCGACAAGCCCTTCACAGACATGTGCCGGATCCATAAGCCAGCCAAACAGGCTGTCAAGCTTCACTGCATCGGTTTCAACCCGATAGAAGGCGGCATATCCCCTGTAGAGACGCTCCCAGCCGGTCTGGTCTCCGGCGTCAACTGGTCGGATGACAGTCATATATCAAACTCCGGCTATGGCCGTCCTCAGGGAACCATGCAAGTCACATACTGTGCCAGCAGAGCGCGGGACCGTGGCATGCGGACGACTTTGCTGTCAAGGCGGCGCCCCTCGGACACGAATTCGCGAACCCGGATTAATCAGAAATTTACGTCTCAGCCACCATAATGGGACCACCCGCCACTTCAGCCAATCATCGCCATGCCCATTCGCCGACTGATCACACGCCCATTTCGCCATTACGCCGATTTTTCAGGACGATCCGGGAGAGCAGAATACTGGCTGTTGATCCTGACATTCATCCTGCTGACCGAAATGGCCTGGCTGATCGGATTTGGGGGCATGCGGCTTGCCGGTTACGAGTCCCATGATCATGCGAAGAGTTTCCATCACACCCAGCAGGACATGCCGGCGGACAACAGCAGCGAGGCTGCAAAACCGGGTGCAAGCGATAACGGGTCGTGGAAGGGCGGCGCGCGGCACTACGGCACCCAGGATGACAGCTCATGGGGCAGGAGCGAAGACAGCCATATTGTCTTCAAGCTTCACCGCCATGACGATGAAGGACTGCACCTTCACGGCAGCCTCCGAGGGTGGGATGATCATGCAAAGGATGGTCCGGGGCGGCATGGCAGGCATGATCACAGGCATGATCACAGGCATAACGGACACCAGATCCACCGGGATACTGACCATCATGGAGGGCCGAACGCCCATGATGGCGCGGACATGCTGGAACTTGTCGTCGCCTTGGCCCTGCTGATACCACTGTTTGCCACTGGCTCCCGCCGCCTCCATGACAGCGGCAAATCCGGCTGGTGGCAGCTCTTCGTGCTGATCCCTGTGGCAGGATGGCTGGTGCTGGTGATTTTCTTTCTTCTGCCGGGCGAGCAGACACACAACAGGTACGGCCCGACGCCTTCATAGAGCACCTTGGCCATCGGCCAGGACGAGCCCTGTGACAGGTCAGCCTTCGCCCCTCAATAGAAGGTTTCCGTGACGCAGCCTTCGCCACATGAAGTTGTGCCGATATGGGTGGAACCGGTAGCTTCCTCGATCTGTTCGATCGTGGCACCTTCCAGCGACTCGACCACTTCGGCAAAGGCCTCCTCAGCAGCCTGCCGCGCCGCTTCATCGGCGATCTGGCCAATCTCGTAAGCAAGGTTGCCTTCCGTCAGCTTGTCAAAGCCCGAGCCCTCGATCTCGGCAAACTGACCGATCTCGGCACCAGTAAGTACATAGGCCGCGATCACCTCTTTCATGCCTTCCTTGGTCTTGCCACGGACCTCGCTCAGCGGCACGTAGGTGACCTTGCCCTCAAGAACGACATAAAGGTTTGTTCCGGCAATTCCCGCAAGTTCTCCCTCGTCTTCTGCCTTCTTGATCAGCGCCGCTTCCTGGTCCGGCGACGCGCCGTCATATACGTTGCCGTCGGCGCCAAGAACCTGCCCCTTCTTGAAGGTCAATGCCGCAACCGGCGCGGCAGCACACAATGTGGCAGCCAGCATCACTGCCACCGCAAAATTACGCTTTTTCATCTTCAGATCCCCGAAAGTCTAACCGTCCGCGCGCCGTCTCATCGCGAAGACAGACATGGAAAAAGAGCCATGGCCACACGCAGCGATTTCCGGCTGGCGGAGTATATTAATCAAAGTTGAAATATCAACCGTCTTGTCCGGGTCCTATTCCACCGTGACGGATTTTGCCAGATTCCTTGGCTGGTCGACATCCGTGCCCTTCTCGAAGGCGGTGAGATAGGCAAGGATCTGCACCGGGATGGTCAAGAGGACCGGGGCCAGCAGCGGATCGACATTGGGGACGGTGACGACACGGTCGGCGAAGTCCACAGTTGCCGCGGCACGTTCCTCGGTGATCAGGATGATGCTGGCGCCTCGGGCGCTGGCTTCCTGGAGATTACTGGCGGCCTTTCCCATCACCTCGTCCGCTGCCAGCAGCGCAATCACCGGAAGACCTTCCTCGATCAGGGCAATCGGGCCATGCTTCATTTCACCGGACGCGAATCCTTCGGCATGGATATAGCTGAGTTCCTTCAGCTTGAGCGCCCCCTCGAGGGCCACCGGAAACAGAACATCGCGTCCCAGATAAAGGGCCGAGCGCGCCTTTGTAAGATCATGGGCAATCGGCCTGATGCCGTCAAACAGACCAAGAGTGCGCCCCACCATGGAAGGCAGTTTCTGAATTTGCGCGTGAATCTGGTCACGCCGCTTGGCATCGATTGTGCCCTTTGCTTCGGCAAGGGCCACAGCAAAACTGATCAGTGCCGTCAGTTGGGCAGTGAAGGCCTTGGTGCTGGCAACGCCTATTTCGGGTCCAGCACGCGTCGGCATCACAAAATCCGCCTCGCGCGCGATGGCGCTGCCCGGCACATTGACCAGCCCGATAGTCTTCAACCCGGCATCGCCGGCATGCCGCATCGCCATGAGCGTGTCCAGGCTCTCGCCAGACTGGGAAATCGCAATAGCGCAGCTGTAGGCGCCGGTGACAGGCTTGCGATACCGATATTCTGATGCGATCTCGCATGTGACCGGGACGCGCGCCAGCGCCTCGATCCAATAGCGCGCAACCATGGATGCGTAATGGCTTGTTCCCGCCGCAAGCATGACAATACCGTCAATACTGGCAAGGCCGTCCCGTGACAGCGGTGTCGACAGGGTACCGTCCGGGCCTATCATCGCCTCAAGCGTATGCGCGATGGCATCAGGCTGTTCGTGGATTTCCTTTTCCATGAAATGCCGATAGCCGCCCTTGTCAACGACACCCCGGCTGGCGGCGACGATGACCACCTCGCGATTGACAGGTGTTCCAGTGGCATCAAACACCTCGGCACCTTCGGGCCGCACAATCGCAAAGTCGTTATCTTTCAAATAGATGACTTTGCGAGTCAGGTGAGACAGCGCTACGGCGTCAGATCCGATGAAGCTGGCGCTGTCGCCAAGCCCGATCGCCAGCGGCGAGGCATTCCGCGCCACGATCATCATGTCCGGATAGTCCACATGCATGGCTGCCAGTGCAAAGGTGCCCTCGACAGCCGACAGAACCTGTCTGGCGGCGTGCTGTACGGACAGGCCCGCTTCGAATGCCTCAAGGAAAAGATGGGCGAGAACCTCGGAATCGGTCTCGCTGGCAAATACATGTCCATCCGCCTCAAGCGCGGCGCGCAACGCCACATGGTTTTCGATAATGCCGTTATGAACGATGGCGACCTTGTCTCCGGCGACATGCGGATGGGCATTCTGCTCGGTCACGCCGCCATGTGTCGCCCAGCGGGTATGACCGATACCCGACTGGCCGGAAAGGGGGTCTGTGCGCATCAGTTCGGACAGGTTTTTCAGCTTGCCGACAGCGCGCTGCAGGCTGAATCCGCCTTCAGTCTGGGTCACAATCCCGGAACTGTCATACCCGCGATATTCAAGCCTCTTGAGGGAATCAAGTATTGTTTCCGCACAATCCGCCAATCCAACAACGCCAACAATTCCGCACATGCGCGAGGCTCCGTTCCCTTGATGGCCGCATACCCGGCCATATCTCCAACGCTATGGTGCCGAAGAATAACGGCAGAATGTGACACGCGTAAGCGCTAAAAAACAATCCGGGCGCCGCTGGCACAAAAGCTGCAGGTTGCGACGGCGCGACATTGCTGACTGACCCCTGATCGGCTTATATAACGTTATGAGTTTTACTGCCATCATCCTTGCTGCCGGCAAGGGAACCCGCATGAAGTCGGCGCTGGCCAAACCCCTTCACCAGGTTGGCGGCCATGCCATGCTTGCCTGGTCCATCGATGCGGCCAGAGCCGCCGGCGCTGACCGCATTGTCACAGTCCTTGCGCCTGACAGCAAGGACATCCAGCAGTGGCTGGATGGCGCACCCTTCGCAATCCAGCGCCAGCAGAACGGCACCGGCGACGCGGTGGCTGCCGCGCGTGACAAGGTTGAAAGTGATGACGGCATCGCCATTGTCATGTTCGCCGACACGCCTCTTGTCACGGCATCAAGCCTTGCCGCGCTCGCCCAATGTGTGGCGGACGGGGCGGCCATTGCCATCGCAGGATTCACACCGGCCGATCCCGCCGGATATGGCCGGCTGGTGACAGGCCCTGACGGCGGCATCACCCAAATTGTCGAGCATCAGGATGCCTCCGATGAGGAGCGGCGGGTCGGGCTGTGCAACGGCGGCATCATGGCGGTCAGGATGCCGGCCCTGTTTGACTGGCTGGCGCGAACCACCAACGACAATGCCAAGCAGGAATATTACCTTACCGATATTGTCGGTCTCGCGGTCGCCGATGGCCATGAGGTCCGTCATGTCCCGATCGCCGAAGATGAGGTGATGGGGGTCAATGACAGGCGCGATCTTGCGAAGGCGGAAGCAGCCCTGCAGAGACGCCTGCGCAAGACTGCGATGGAAAACGGGGTCACACTGGTGGCGCCGGATACGGTGTTCCTGGCCGCTGACGCGGTGATCGAATCCGACGTTATTATCGAGCCTCATGTCGTGATTGGCGCGAACTGTCACATCGGCGAGGGAAGCGTCATCCGCGCCTTTTCGCACCTTGAGGGCTCGAAACTCGGTACCTGCTGTGTGATCGGTCCCTATGCACGGCTTCGGCCGGGCACCGAAGCCGGGGACGGTGTCAGGATCGGCAATTTTGTCGAAGTCAAGAACACCCGCCTTGGCGCGGGGGCGAAGGCCAATCATCTCACCTATCTTGGCGATGCCGATATCGGGTCACAGGCCAATATCGGGGCCGGAACCATCACCTGCAATTACGATGGATACGGCAAGTTCCGCACGATTGTCGGCGAAGGAGCCTTTATCGGGTCCAACAGCGCCCTTGTTGCCCCAGTAAGCATCGGCGCGCGCGCCATCATCGGGGCCGGCAGCACGATCACCTCGGATGTGGCCGAGGACAGCGTTGCCCTGACACGGCCTGACATCAAGGAGAAACCAGGCGCTGCCAAGACATTCCGCGAACGTCGTTCACGCGATGCTGGCAAGAAGGGCTAGTCAGATATGGATGCAAGTTCAGCTGCACACGCAATCGTCTCTCTTCAGAAGAAATGCGTTCTCGTCATTGGTGATGTGATGCTGGACCGGTTCATCGACGGATCGGTGTCACGCATTTCACCGGAAGCCCCGGTACCTGTTCTGGAAAAGAGCAGCGAGACGCAGATGCCTGGCGGCGCGGCAAACGTGGCCTGCAATCTTGCCAGCCTTGGCTGCGAGGTGCGTCTTGTCTCGCTGACAGGAGACGATCCTCAGGGACGGGCCATCGCGGCGCTCCTCGGGGCCAATATGGCCATCGACTTTCACCAGATCATCGACGCTTCAAGGCCGACGACGACGAAAACCCGCTTTCGCGCCGACGGCCAGCAGGTGCTCCGGTTTGACGAGGAGGTAAGCGTTCCGGTCGACGGCAAGACCAAAGAGCAGCTGATTGCAACCTTCCTGTCGGCGCTGAAGGACGCGGATCTCGTCATCCTGTCAGACTACGCAAAGGGCGCGGTGCCGCCTGATCTGATCGCAGAGATCATCAAGAGCGCCAAGGACGCCGGCAAGACCGTGATCGCGGACCCGAAACTGGCCGATTTCAGCGCCTATGCCGGTGTCGATCTCCTGACACCGAACCTTGCCGAGCTTCGCAGGACCGGCATGGTGGAAGGCGACACGCTTGAACAGATCGCCGCGGGCGCCGGCCAGCTGGCGGCCACGCATGACATGGCGGCGATTCTCGTCACCCTGAGCGCGCACGGCATGCTCATGGCAATGGCGGACGGCAGCTGGCATCACGCCCCTGCCCGCGCCCGCGAGGTTTTCGATGTATCGGGGGCTGGCGACACGGTGATTGCCATGCTGGCGGCGGCGCTCACAGGGGGCATCGACCGGGTGGAGGCCATGGCGCTGGCCAATATCGGTGCCAGCGTGGTTGTTGGAAAGTCAGGAACGGCCATTGCCAGCCCTGGCGAAATCATCGATCAGGCCGGCGCGGCGACTCCGCCGCTTGACTGGCCACATTGGGCCGGGACATGCCAGTCATGGCGCGAGGCCGGCCAGACCGTCGGATTTGCGAATGGCTGTTTCGACCTCCTCCACCCCGGCCATATTTTCCTTCTGCAACGCGCGGCTGAACAGTGCGACAGGCTGATTGTGGGGCTGAACAGCGATCAGTCCGTCAGACGCCTCAAGGGCAAGACCAGGCCGGCCCAGCCCGCGGAGCGACGTGCCGCGGCGATGATCCAGCTTCCCTTTGTTGATGGTGTTGCCGTGTTCGAAGAGGACACGCCGCTTGATCTGATCACCGCACTGCAGCCGGACTTTGTCTTCAAGGGCGGGGATTACAAGCCTGAGGATGTCGTCGGCGGCGAGGTGGTGACGGCGCGTGGCGGCGAGGTCAGGATTATCCCGACACTCGGCAGCCATTCAAGCTCCGCCCTGCTGGACACCTAGGTTCGTTCGTCCGTCCCCCGTCAGCCGGCGGAGGAGCGTTGCCTGTCCTCTTCAAGGCTAGTATTGATGGCCCTTTCGAATTCACGAAGACGCTTATAGACGCTGGCAAGTTCGACAATCGTCGGCCAGCTGCGGAAAAGATACTGCATGGAGCCTTCCACACGGCCAAAAGCGCGAATGATCTGCTGCATCACACCGAGCGTGATCATGCCGCCTACGATGGCAGGCGCAAGGAAGATATAGGCCACCAGAACATTGGTCTGCAGATAGGCAAGCCTGCCTGTGTTGAAATAAAGATAGCGCAGATAGCTCTTGAAATGGATGCTCCTGACATCGTCAAACAGTTCCTCCAGCGACTTCGGCCTGACTGAGCCGTCATCCTCGGCGATCACCAGCAGCTTGCGATAGGCAGCCTCTTTCTTCTGAAGATCGTATTCAATGCCGACAAGCCTCAGGATCCAGGCCAGGATGATCATCAGCAGCGTGCCGCCCACCGCCCAGATCAGCGCCCCTGTCACCAGCCCGTACTCCCAGTCGCCAAACCACATGATGGTGATACCGGCACCAAGGCCGAGCAGGATCGGGAAGAATTCCACCAGAACCAGAATGCTCTCGATCAGGGAGGTGCCAAGGCTCTCGACAATACGCGAGAATTTGATGGTGTCTTCCTGAACACGCTGCGCGGCGCCCTCGATCGTGCGCGCCTTGTCATAGACCTCGTGATACCACTCGACCATGGCTGTGCGCCATCTGAACAGGAAGTGGCTGGTCAGGAAACTTGTTGCCAGACCAAGCGTAATGGCCATGCCGGCAAGTTTTCCAAAGCTCAGCAGGCCGCCGATATATTCCGTCATGGTGACCGCGTTCGGTTCGCCAAGCGCCTTCTGGATCATGTCGTAGAATTCGCCGAACCATTCATTGATCTTGACGTCGATCTGGACCTGAACCCACAGCGCGCTGAGAATGACAAAGGAGCCGAGCCAGGCCCAAAGAGCCCATTTCGCTGTGGTAAAGAATCTGAACATATCGGCGGTCTCCCTTGACCAGTCGAAGGCACGTTGATGTCGGTTAGAGGTGGGATGTCAAAAATGAATTGAAACCATATGCGTCAAACAGCCTCGTGCCTGCCATTACTCAGGCTCGGGCCTGTCATGCACGACAGCGCTTGTAACGATCCCGAGGCCGACGAAGACGGTCAGCATTGCCGTGCCACCATAGGAGATCAATGGCAAAGGCGCGCCAACAACCGGCAGCAGACCGGTCACCATCGCCACATTCACAAAGACGTAAAGGAACAGCATCATCGCCACCCCGATACAGGTCAGCTGCGCGAATCTGGATCCTACGCGATAACTGATCGCCAGCACCGCACCGATCAGAAGCAGATACAAGGCTAGGATGAAAAGATTGCCGACAAGGCCGAATTCCTCGCCAATCATCGTAAACACGAAGTCTGTCTGCTTTTCGGGGAGATAGTTCAACTGGCTCTGTCTTCCCATAAGGAATCCCTTGCCAAAGATGCCGCCCGATCCAAGCGCGATCTTCGACTGGGTAATCTGATAGCCTGCGCCAAGCTTGTCGGCATCGGGATTCAGAAACGTCATTACCCGCGCTTTCTGATAGGGATAGAGCTGGGCCCAGATGACAGGAAGCGACGCAGCAAGGCCAACCACGGACACAAGGATATATCGCCAAGGAAGACCGGCGACAAACAGGACGGTCAGCGAGCCAAGCGCCAATGCCATGGCTGTACCAAGGTCGGGTTGCTCCACCACAAGGAAGAAGGGGACGCCGATCATCACCAACGGCGGCAGATAGGTCAGGATCGACCGCATCCTTTCAATGGGCTGGCTGTCGAAATAGCGCGCCAGCGCGAGCAGAACGGCAATCTTGGTCGGCTCCGAGGGCTGAAAGGTGAAACCGCCGATCGTGATCCAGCGCGCAACCCCGCCGCCGCCGCCAATACCCAGAAGGACGATCAGCATGACGATCGACATCAGATAGACCGGGTAGGCCCAGATCCGCATCAGGCGGAAGTCAATGAAAGCAAGGACCAGTACGATGGCACCGCCAACCGCCCCGCGGACAGCATGGCGCCCTGCCCAGGGCGTCCATGACCCCTCAGACGCGGAATACAGCGCCAGCGAGCCGATCGTGACCAGCATCGCCGCAACCAGCAGGATATGCCAGGGAACGCGAAGGACCGTTCGCAGGATGGTAATGTTCTCGGCTGCCATCAGGCTTCTTTACCAATCTCGAGGGCACGCTGGAGGGCGGCACGCGCAATCGGCGCCGCCATTGACGAGCCGCTGCCGCCATGTTCGACGACAACCGAAACAGCGTAGCGCGGGTTCTTTACCGGCGCATAGCCGACAAACAGAGCATGATCGCGTTCCTTCCAGGGGCGCTCGATATTCTTCGTAATGCCAGCCTCGCGCTGTTCCTTGGTAATCCGCTTGACCTGGACGGTGCCGGTCTTCCCCGACATGCCGCCAATGCGCGACGGAAGATTGTGGGCACGCGCGGTCCCGAGGCTACCATGCATGACCTTGAACATGCCCTTGTGAATGATCCGCAGCGCTGCCGGCGAAATGTTGAGGTCCTCGAATTCACGTTCACCCTCGACACTGCGGATCGATGGCATGACAGCCTTGCCGCCATTGGCAAGACGTGCCGTCATCACCGCCAGCTGCAGCGGCGTGACGAGAACATATCCCTGGCCGATGCCGGCAACCACCGTCTCGCCAGGGGTCCAGACAACACCGTGGGTCGCCAGTTTCCAGTCATGGTGCGGAATGATCCCCTTTTTCTCGCCCGGAATATCAATGCCGGTGACGTCACCGAGACCAAGCCGGTTGGCCATGGCCTTGATCCGCTGGATCCCGGTCTTCAGCGCGACCTCGTAGAAGAACACATCGCAGGAGCGTTCAAGGGCGCTGACGACATTCATCGCGCCGTGACCATCCTCGAACCAGCAGTGGAAGGTGGCGTTGCCAAGCTCCATGCTGCCGCCACAGCTGAACCGTGTGCGCTCATTGATGATGCCAGCCTCGAGCGCCGCCAGCGCCACGACCATCTTGAAAGTCGAACCAGGGGCGTAGAGGCCCGCCGTCACACGGTTCAGCAACGGATTGCGCGGATGCTCGTTCAACCGTCGCCAGTCACGCGTCAGCAATCTGTCGGTAAACATGTTGGGATCATAGGTCGGCGATGACACCATGGCGACAATCTCGCCATTATGGATATCCATCACCACGACCGCGCCGGATTCGGGCGCTGTGATTTTGCCGAGCTGGTCGCGAAGGAGCATGTTCTCGCCAGAGGCGAGATGCAGCTTCAATTCGCGGTTTCCCGCTATCGCGCGCTGAACCTCGGCGCTTGCCATATCTACAGGCTCCGACTGGCCACGTCGCAGGATTTCGGTGATATGCTGCTGCAAGCCGATATCCAGCGCCAGCTTCACATCGCCGCCGGACTGCGGCTCGAAATCCCGAAACACGCGGATCGGCCGGCCACGCGCATTCACCTCTACCCTCTCTGCACCCGGCTTGCCCCGCAGCTCCGGCTCGAGCGCGTATTCAACACCGATCTTGCCGGTGGCGAGATCGGGAAGGTCACCCAGGGCGCTGTTATCCTCGATCTCCCTGCTTGTCAGCGGCGAGACATACCCTGTCACATGTCCGGTGAGAGCCCCCTGCGGGTAAATCCGGCGAAGCGATTTCTCGAACGTCACGCCCGGAAGATAGGCCGACCGGATGGCAAGACGGGACAATTCACGCTGCGTCAGGCTTTCGCGGATAAGGATCGGCCGGAAGGACGGCCCCTTGCGCGCCTTTTCCAGGACATCCTCGATCAGGGTGTCATCAAGCTTGATGAGAGATGCCAGCTGAGCCAACGCCTCTTTGACATTGCCTGCATACAGTGGCGTGATGTGAAGAAGATAGCTTTCGGCATTGCCTGCCAGAAGACGCTTCTGCCTGTCGATCAGCCTTCCACGGCGCGGCGGCACCACCCGCCGGTCGAACTGGTTGCGGTCGGACAGCCGCTTGTAGCGGTTGTTCTGCGCCACCTGCAGCTGATAGAGCCGACCGGCCAGAAAGCTTGTGACCAGGAACATGCCGCTGCCAAGCAGAAAGGTACGGCGCCCGGTGACGCGACGGTGCTCCTTATGCTTGACCTTCTTGCTCATAAACCGTCCCTGAACCTGTTCAAGGCCATTTTTGGAGTCGTCAGAATAACATAACCGATCGGGAACAGGATCATCGTTACACCGATCTGGAACGCCACAGGTGTCAGTGCCGGGATGGAGAGATTCAGGAGGCAGAATATGCCGAGCTGGAACAGCACCACACCTACTGTGACCGCCGAAAACTCCACCCAGATGTCACGGAAATCACCCTGAAGAAGTCTTGTGCGGCGGAAGTTCATCAGAAATACCACCGCAATGTAGGCTGTAGCACGTCCCCCGATCAGATCAGAGAACATCAGGTCACTGGACAGCCCGATGATGAATCCGCTGACAAGAAACACAAATTTCTCGTAATTCAACGCCACCCAGAACAGGAAAATCAGCGACAGCATCGGCGTGGCGCTGTAGAAGATCGACCACAGGGCCAGCCCCCCTTCAAACATGGCAAGCAACACGCCAATGGCCACCACAAGAAACTGGAAAGGCCAGTTGGAATCAAGCTCCGCCTGCTGGAAGAAACGGCCGCGGGGAGTCACTGGATCTCTCCCGAAGCGTTGACACCTTCGAAGAGCCTCTTCTCATCGGCCTCTGGCAGCGGCGTGTAGTATTCATCCAGCGCCAGATTGTCCATATCGATGCCTTCGGTTCCTCCAACAAGAATCGAGACATAGCTGAGATTGCGAAGGTCTACCGCAGGCTCGACCCGCACAAAGTCATCCCGAACCAGATTGACGCGGCCGACCGGAACACCGGCAGGCAACACCCCTCCATGACCAGATGTCAGCACCAGTTCGCCCACCTTTGGAGCGGCCTCTTCAGGAAGGAAGCGAAGGGAAAGATTGGGCCCGTTATTGCCAACCGTGACCCCGGGCCATGACGAGGATGACAGGATCACCGGTATCTGCGCATTGATGTCGCTGATCATAAGCACCCGCGCATAGGTCGCGCCGACATCCACCACCAGCCCCACAAGGCCGTCCGCGGTGACCACCGGGTTGCCCATCTCGATGCCCTGGTCGCTGCCATTTGCCACAAGCACCGTGTGGGCAAAGGCACCGCCGGGCGCCGTCACGGCCCGCGCGGTGAGCGGGCGTCGTCGTTCAGGCGCGACAGCACCAGCGACACTTCTCAGCTCGCGGTTCTCGCTTTCCAGGATTTCGGCACGGCGACGCCAGCGCTTCAGCATTGAGTTTTCTGCCTGGAGACGCACATTCTCGGCACGAAGCGAAGCCACGGTGCGGATGCCCTGCGCCATTGTTTCGATACCGCGAACAGGCACCGACACAAGATCGACCAGCGGGGCGACGAAGTCATTGAACCCCATCCGCGCGCTTCGCAGCGCGTTGAAATCCAGTGTGCCGAGAAGCATCAGCGAAAAGCTGAATGTAACAAGGAGGGTATGCGCAATCCGGCGCTGCCTGATCTTTGCCTTGTCAGACGCGCGCATGGGTCATGTGGCTCCCTAAGCGCCGATCAGCACATTCCTGAGGGTCCGCAACTCTTCCAGGCAACGCCCGGTTCCGAGTGCGACACAGGACAGCGGATCGTCAGCGATCGAGATCGGAAGGCCGGTGGCATCGCGCAGCACACCGTCGATGTCACGCAGCAAGGCGCCGCCGCCGGTCATTACAATACCCTTTTCAACGATATCTGCCGCCAGTTCCGGCGGCGCCTGTTCAAGCGCCATCTTCACACCGTCGACAATCTGGCGGACAGGGTCGGAAATCGCCTCGGCGACCTGCGCCTCGGTGATGGTGATCTCCTTGGGCACACCGTTCACCAGGTCACGGCCACGCACCTCGATCTTTACGCCCGTGCTCTTTTCCGGCTTGCGGGCAACACCGATGTTCTTCTTGATGCGCTCGGCGCTGGCCTCGCCAATCAGCAGGTTATGCGTGCGCCGCATATAGGCGATGATCGCCTCGTCGATCTTGTCACCACCAACACGAACAGAATGCGCAAAGACGATATTGCCAAGCGACAGAATTGCGACCTCGGTTGTGCCGCCCCCGATATCGACAACCATCGAGCCGGACGGTTCGGTAACCGGAAGCGATGCGCCGATGGCGGCTGCCATCGGCTCCTCAATCAGGAAGACGCGCCGCGCGCCGGCGGCCTCTGCGGATTCCTGGATGGCGCGCCGCTCGACAGCTGTGGACCCGGACGGCACGCAGATGATCACCTGCGGGCTGGAAAAATTGAGACGCCCGTTCACCTTGCGGATGAAGTGCTTGATCATTTCCTCGGCGACTTCGAAATCAGCGATCACGCCGTCCGCCATCGGCCGAATGGCACGAATGTTGCCCGGGGTCTTGCCAAGCATCACCTTGGCTTCCTCGCCAACGGCAAGCACCTGAGTGCGTCCGCGAACCTCTGCCATCGCGACCACCGAGGGTTCATCGAGGACGATGCCCTTGCCCTTCACGTAAACGAGAGTATTGGCCGTACCAAGATCAATACCGATGTCGGCAGTGAAAATATCAAGCACCGATCTGAACATGCGAACTCCCCCGAAGCCGTCAATACGGCCTGTTCTAAAGAAAAACTCCTGACGACGGAAGCACTACCGTCGTCAGGGTCAATTTTGTAGCTGAAAAATAAGGCGAAATCTAGTTCTTCGCCTTGTCCACGAGACGGTTCGCACCAATCCACGGCATCATGCCGCGAAGTTCCTCGCCAACCTTCTCGATATGATGCTCGGCGTTGCGGCGGCGCGTGGCCTTGAAGTTGGTCTGGTTGACCTTGTTCTCGAGCATCCAGTCGCGGGTGAAGCGGCCGGACTGGATGTCTTCCAGGACGCGCTTCATCTCTGCCTTTGTCTCTTCGGTGATGATCCGCGGGCCCGTCACATACTCGCCATATTCGGCGGTGTTGGAGATCGAGTAGTTCATGTTGGCGATGCCGCCCTCGTAAATCAGGTCGACGATCAGCTTGACCTCGTGAAGACACTCGAAATAAGCCATTTCCGGCGCGTAGCCGGCCTCGACCAGTGTCTCGTAGCCAGCCTTGATCAATTCGACAAGGCCGCCGCACAGCACGGCCTGCTCACCGAACAGGTCCGTTTCGCATTCTTCCTGGAAAGTTGTCTCGATGATGCCGGAGCGGCCGCCACCGACGGCGGAGGCATAGGAAAGACCGACGTCATGGGCGTTGCCGGACGCATCCTGATGGATGGCCAGCAGACAGGGAACACCGCCGCCGCGGACATATTCCGAACGCACGGTGTGACCGGGGCCCTTCGGCGCGATCATCAGACAGTCGATGTCGGCGCGCGGCTCGATCAGGTTGAAATGGACGTTGAGGCCATGCGCAAAGGCAATGGCAGCGCCGGGGCGGATATTGTCAGCGATCTCGTCGCGGTAGATATCAGCCTGGAGCTCATCCGGGGTCAGCATCATCACCATGTCACCCCAGGCCGCTGCCTCGGTGACATCCATGACCTTGAAGCCGGCATCAGCAGCCTTGGCCCGGCTGGAGCTGTCCGGACGAAGCGCCACGGCGACATCGGCAACGCCGCTATCCTTGAGGTTTGCGGCATGGGCATGCCCCTGGCTGCCATATCCGACGATGACGACCTTCTTCTTCTTGATCAGGCCAACATCGGCGTCACGATCATAATAGACTCGCATGGACTTGGTTCTCCTTCGTGAAACTGGCCACCGACCGACCGGTCGCGGGCCTCCATAGAGTGTTGCAGACAGCCCCGAGCGAGCTCCTGCAAGATAAATTCAGCGGCATCCGGAACCGGATGGCCGAGCGGGTTATTTCGCCTCCAGATCGATTTTGTTGCCACGCGAGATCGCGGATACGCCGGTGCGTGCCACTTCGACACTGCCAAGCGATCGCATCAGATCCACGAAGGCATCGACCTTGGAGGAATTTCCTGTCACCTCAAATACAAAACTATCGAGAGTGCTGTCCAGTGTCCTCGCACGGAATGTGTCAGCAATCCGAAGCGCCTCGATCCGCTCCTCTCCGCGGTTGATTATCTTCACCAGCGCCAGTTCGCGCTCTATGGCCACATCATGCTCGGTCAGATCACGGACAGCATGGATCGGCACAAGACGCGCCAGCTGCGCCTTGATCTGCTCGATCACCATCGGCGTTCCCGAGGTGACAATCGAAATCCGCGACAGGCTGCGCGACGGATCGGTCTCGGACACGGTC
>JBMHCH010000076.1:0-2769 GCA_049890015.1 Puniceispirillaceae bacterium (SeqCode) | reverse complement strand
ATCGACCCCCTCGGCATCGCCGATGGTGATCATGCCGGCTTCCATCTCGTAGGTCTTCTCGTTCAGCGCGGCAAAGGGCTCACCGCCATCCGCCTGCCGCACGACCAGCTCACCGCCATGGATCTTGTCGATGTCATAGGCGTGAAGAGGGCGCCCCAGATCGAACATCACATAGTTGGTGATATCGACAAGAGCGCTGATCGGGCGCTGGCCGATGGCCTCGAGGCGCCGCGCCATCCAGTCCGGGCTCGGCCCGTTGGCAACTCCGCGAAAGGCGATGCCGGTGATCAGCGGGCACAGATGCTCGGCCCCGTCCAGCTCAAGCCGCCAGGTGACCGGGCTGTCGAAGCTGCCCTCATGCGCGCTGCTTTCAAGCGGCTTCAGCGTGCCATACCCGGCTGCCGCCAGATCACGCGCGACCCCGCGCACGCCGAGACAGTCGGCGCGGTTCGGGGTGATGGCGATCTCTATGACCGGATCATCCAGGCCGGCATAGGACGCGAAACCAGCGCCAACCGGCGCGTCGGCCGGCATTTCGATGATGCCGTCATGCTCGTCGGAGATCATCATCTCGCGCTCCGAGCACAGCATGCCGTTGGAGTCCTGACCGCGGATGTTGCCGGCCTTCAGCACCAGATCGATCCCCGGCACATAGGCGCCCGCCGGGGCGAAAACGCCCTTCATGCCGGCGCGCGCGTTCGGCGCGCCGCAGACAACCTGCACCGGATCGCCGCTGCCGGTATTGACCATGCAGACGCGCAGCCGGTCGGCGTCGGGATGCTGCTCGGCAGAGATCACCTCGGCGATGGTGAAAGGGGCCAGGCCGGCGCGATCGTCGAAGCTTTCAACCTCGAGGCCAAGCATCGGCAGAACCTCGAGAATCTCGTCAAGCGAGCGGTCGGTGTCGAGATGCTCGAAAAGCCAGTCACGGGTGAATTTCATCAGACGGTCCCCCCGACAAGGCCGGCATGGATTGACGGCGAGTCGATCGGCAGGAAGCCGTAATGGCGCATCCAGCGCAGATCGCTGTCATAGAAGGTGCGAAGGTCGGGAATGCCGTATTTCAGCATCGCGATCCGCTCGATCCCCATGCCGAAGGCAAAGCCCTGATATTTTTCCGGGTCATAGCCGCAATTCGCCAGAACCCGCGGATTGACCATGCCGGAGCCAAGAATCTCCAGCCAGTCGTCGCCGGCCCCGATCTTCAGCCCGCCGCCATCGCGGGTGCAGCCGATATCGACCTCGGCGGACGGCTCGGTGAACGGGAAATAGCTGGGGCGGAAGCGCACCGGCAGATCGTCGACCCCGAAGAAGGCGCGGCAGAAATCGATCAGGCATCCCTTCAGATGCCCCATATGGATGCCGTCGCCGATCACCAGACCCTCGCACTGATGGAACATCGGCGAATGGGTGGCGTCATGGTCGGACCGGTAGGTGCGCCCCGGAACAATGATGCGGATCGGCGGCTCGGTGGCCTCCATGGTGCGGATCTGCACCGGCGAGGTATGGGTGCGCAGCACTTTCCGGCGGCCCTCATCATCCGGCGGCAGATAGAAGGTGTCATGCTCCTGCCTGGCTGGATGTTCTTCGGGAATGTTCAGCGCGGTGAAATTGTAATAGTCGGATTCGATGTCCGGCCCCTCGGCCACGGTGAATCCCATCTCGGCGAAAATGGCGACGACCTCTTCAATGGTGCGCGACAGCGGGTGAAGCCGGGCTTCGGTCTGCGGGCGCGAGGGCAGGCTGACATCCACCGCCTCGGCGGCAAGCCTGGCATCGAGCGCGGCGCGCGACAGGTCCGCCTGGCGGGCCTCGATGGCGGCGGCGATGCTGTCCTTGACCACATTCAGCGCCTGACCGGCGGCCTTGCGCTCTTCCGGGTCCATGCCGCCAAGCTCGCGCATCATCAGCGACACGCGGCCCTTCTTGCCAAGGGCGTCGATGCGCACCGCCTCAAGCGCCTCAAGGGTGTCGGCGCCGGCAACGGCATTCAGGATTTCGGAGGAAAGCGCGTCGAGATTCTGCATCGTACCTGTCTCGGAAGGGGCCTGTCTCGGAAAGGCCTGTCTCGGAAGGGGCGGTTTTCACGGCGTTTGAGCGCCGGAAAAAACATAAGGGCCGCCGCCTCGAACCGCCAGATCAAATTCTGTTCTGGCGAGGTGTCAAAGCGACGGCCCGAATTGCCTTGTATGGAATGGGTCCGGCTATGCCGCCGCGCGTGACTGTTCGACCAGCGCGGCAAAGGCTGCCGGCTCATTGACGGCGAGATCAGCCAGCATCTTGCGGTCGATCTCGATGCCGGCCTTGATTAGCCCGCCCATCATCTGTGAATAGGTCATGCCATGCATGCGGGCCGCCGCGTTGATCCGCTGGATCCACAGGGCGCGGAACTCGCGCTTGCGGGTGCGGCGGTCGCGATAGGCGTACTGGCGTGCCTTGTCGACGGCCTGGGTGGCGGTGCGGAAGGTGTTTTTCCGGCGACCATAATAGCCCTTCGCTGCCTTGATCACCTTGGCGTGGCGTGCGTGGGTGGTGGTGCCTCTCTTGACTCGTGCCATGCTCCGTCCCCCTTATGCGTACGGCAGGAATTTTTTGACGATGCGCGCATCCGCGTCGCACAGGATCATTGTGCCGCGGGCGTTACGCTTCATCTTCTGGGGACGGCGGCGAAGATTGTGGCTCAGGAACGCTGCCGAGCCACGGACCTTGCCGCTGGCGGTCAGGCGGAAGCGCTTCTTCGCTCCGCTCTTGGTCTTCATCTTGGGCATT
>JBMHCH010000075.1:0-9570 GCA_049890015.1 Puniceispirillaceae bacterium (SeqCode) | reverse complement strand
CATCACCATGCCGTCATCCTTCAGCATCAGGCCGTAGCGGCATTTGCCGATACCGAGCTTCAGCCAGCTGTTGGTATAGAGGCGGTTCAGGAATTCGGCGGCATCAGGGCCCTGGATGTCGATCTTGCCAAGGGTTGAGGCGTCGAGAAGGCCTGCCGTGGTGCGCGCCGCCAGAACCTCGCGGTCGACAGCCTCGCGCATGGTCTCGCCATCCTGCGGGTAATACCAGGCGCGCATCCACTGGCCGACATGCTCGAAGGTCGCGCCGTTCGCCCGGTGCCAGTCATCCATGCGGGTCAGGCGGGTCGGATCGAACAGATCGCCGATGTCACGTCCGGCAATCGCGCCGAATCCCGACGGGGTGTAGGGCATCCGGAAGGTGGTCGTGCCGACGGCCGGGATTTCATTGCCGAGGGATTCGGCCAGAATGGCCAGACCGTTGATATTTGATGTCTTGCCCTGGTCGGTGGCCATGCCAAGCGTGGTGTAGCGTTTCACATGCTCTACCGACTGGTAGCCTTCGCGAACGGCAAGTTTCACATCAGAGACGGTGACGTCATTCTGGAAATCGACAAAGGCCTTCGGGCCTTCGCCCTCGCCCTTGCCGTTGGCGATCTTCCAGGCGGCAAGCGGACGCCAGCTCTGCGTCGGGGCGCTGACATCCGGTGCGTCGCCGGCCTCAATGGCGAAACCGGCGGCACTGGCCGCCGCGGTTCCGGCACGAAGCCCGTCAGCCATCGCCTTTGCCGTGTCGAACACGCCGTTCCCGGCGCCGGCGCTGAAGCTGGCCTCGTGAACGGTGGTCGGCTTGAAGCACAGCAGGCGCTCGTCCCAGCCAAGCTTGCCGCGCGCCTGCGAATGAAGGTGCACGGCAGGCGACAGGCCGCCGGACATGGCCAGAAGGTCGCAATCCATATGGATCGGATCGTCGAGGACAGCGCTTGCGCCCTCATTGACCGGCGAGATCTCGACACGCGCGATGCGCTGTGTGCCGGCGGCGATGGTCACAGCGGAGCCGCTCATGATCTCGATGCCGGCGGCGCGGACAGCCTTGACAAGATCACCCTTCAGGTCACGGCGAAGATCGACAACAACGACATTCGCGCCCGCATTGTGGAGCGCCAGCGCGGTGCGGTAGGCATCGTCATTGTTGGTGAAGACAACGGTGCGGTTGCCGGGCACCACGCCATAGCGGTTGATGTAGCTTCGCACCGCGCCGGACAGCATGACGCCGGGAAGATCATTGCCGGAGAAGACAAGCGGCCGTTCATGCGCGCCCTGGGCCAGAACCGTCTGGCCGGCGCGGACCTTCCACATGCGCTGACGCGGAAGATGCGCCGGGCGCGCGCCAAGATGGTCGGTGACCCGCTCGGTCAGTGTCAGGTAGTTGTGGTCCATATAGCCGAACACGGTGGTGCGCGGCAGTAGGGTCACCTCAGGCATGGAGGACAGCTCGGCCACGGCAGCGGCAATCCAGTCCGACGCGGGCTTGCCCTCGATCATCACATCGGCTTCGCCAAGAAGCCAGCCGCCAAACTCGTTCTGCTCGTCAGCCAGGATCACGCGCGCGCCGCTGCGTCCGGCCTGAAGCGCGGCCATCAGGCCGGCGACACCGCCGCCCGCCACCAGACCATCGCAGTGCGCGTTGGTCTTTTCATAGCGGTCCGGAGCATCGTGATCATCGGCGACACGGCCAAGGCCGGCGGCATGGCGGATAACATGCTCATAGGTCATCCACATCGAGGCCGGCCACATGAAGGTCTTGTAGTAGAAGCCTGCCGGGAAGAAGGCCTGAAGCGCCGAGTTCACCGCGCCGATATCGCACATCAGCGACGGGAAGCGGTTCTGGCTTTCGGCATAGAGACCGTCATAAAGCTCGACCTGCGTCGCGCGAAGATTGGGTTCCGCCTTCGCCCCGCGACCGACGCGGACAAGCGCGTTTGGTTCTTCCGATCCGGCGGCAATGATGCCGCGCGGACGGTGATATTTGAAGGACCGTCCGACGAGATGGATATTGTTCGCCAGCAATGCGGATGCCAGCGTGTCGCCCTCATAGCCCTGCAGAACACGGCCGTCGAAGCTGAAGGTGACAGGCTTGCCGCGATTGACGCGTCCGCCTGTGGCGGCGCGCGCAAGCTGGGCGGGGGCGGATTTCCGGAACATCGACAGGGCGCTCATCAGGAACCACTCCGTTTGCCGCGTGCGGGTCTGGCGGGCTTTGCTGCCGCTTCGGCGGCGGTGTCGCGGCGCCAGCTGTCCTTATGGGCGGACTTGCCTGCCTTGGACGCGGGAAGGCTCCCCATCGCATAGACCTCGATGATTTCGTGGCTCACGGTGTCACGCACGACGTTGAACCAGCGACGGCATCCCGCGGCGTGCCGCCAGCGTTCCAGAAACACACCTTTCGGGTTGTCGCGAAGGAACAGATAGTCGGCGAACTCGGCGTCGGTCAGGCTGTTCTCGGCAAGCGGGCGGGCGATATGCGCCTCGCCGCCGCAGCTGAACTCGCTTTCCTCGCGCGCGCCGCAATAGGGACAGGTGATCACAAGCATCTTATCGGTCTCCAGTCCTTGGTCAGTGCGCGACGCCGGCGGCGCCATGTTCATCGATCAGCAGGCCGGTCTGGAAGCGGTCCAGCGCATAGGGCGCGGCGATGCTGTTCGGCCGGTCATTCGCGATCAGATCGGCAAAGACATGTCCGGACCCCGGGGTTGCCTTGAAGCCGCCAGTGCCCCAGCCACAGTTGAAATAAAGTCCCTCGACATCGGTCTTCGAGATGATCGGAGACGCGTCGGGGCAGGTATCGACAATACCGCCCCAGTGTCGAAGCATGCGGAGCCGGGACAGCACCGGGAAAAGCTCGACCGCGGCGGCGATCATATGTTCCGGCACCGGGAACGAGCCGCGCTGGGCATAGGAGTTGTATTTGTCGACACCGGCGCCAAGCACCATCTCGCCCTTGTCGGACTGGCTGATATACATATGCACCGCGTTGGACATGATCACCGTGTCGAGAATCGGCTTGATCGGCTCGGAGACAAGCGCCTGCAACGGGCGGCTTGCCAACGGCAGCCTGATGTCGGCCATGCCGGCGACAACGCTGGAATGACCGGCGACAACACAGCCCACCTTGCGGGTCTTGATGAACCCGCGGCTTGTCTCGATGCCGACAATGCGGCGGCCGTTCCGGCGCAGCCCGGTAACCTCGCAGTTCTGGATGATATCGACGCCAAGATCATCGGCGGCCCGGGCATAGCCCCAGGCCACAGCGTCATGGCGCGCGGTTCCACCGCGCTTCTGCAGGAAGCCGCCCATCACCGGATAGCGGATGGTCTGGTCGGTATTGATGATCGGCACGAACTTCTTGATCTCGGACGGCCCGAGGATTTCGGAATCGATGCCGTTCAGGCGGATGGCGTGAACACGGCGCGACATCTCGCGAAGCTCGTGCTCCGAATGGGCGATGGTGAGAACCCCGCGCTGGCTGAACATCACGTTGAAGTTCAGGTCCTGCGACATGCCTTCCCACAGCTTCAGCGCGTGCTCGTAGATGGCGGCGCTTTCATCCCATAGATAGTTGGAGCGGATGATGGTGGTGTTGCGGCCGGTATTGCCGCCGCCAAGCCAGCCTTTCTCCACCACGGCGACGCGCTTGATGCCATGAACAGCCGCCAGGTAATAGGCGGTCGCAAGCCCATGGCCGCCGCCGCCGATGATGACAACGTCATATTCGTCCTGAGGCGGGGCGTCGCGCCAGGCGCGCTGCCAGTCCTGATGATAGTTCATCGCCTTTTTGGCGAGCGCGAACGCCGAGTATTTCTGCTTGCCGCCCGGCAAGCCCCGAAGGCCGCGATCTGGCTGATCCGTTGCCATGACACCTCACCTGATCTTTCAACACCCGGTTTGCGGCGCCTGCCGGCGGACCGCCTGTCGTACGGGCTTCTGTTCCGTTGCCAGCTTCTGTTTCCGGCTTTTGGCGCCAGTCCTTCAGCGCCCGCACAATCTGTACTGCGAGCGCCCTGGTGCCTGTCCCGATGCCGACCAACGGTTTGTTTGGCCCGACACCGCTTTGCGCAGCCCCCTGGATCGCCCTGCGGGACCGTGTCTGATACCCCTGAGCGATAGCAGAATTATCGTGTTGTGCAAATATCGGCTGCCCCTGCAAAACGCCGCATGCTGAAGCGGGGGATGATGTCCGCCGAGATGTCTTGACCTTGATCGGCAACCGCCCGACCATAGGCCGGTCCTTGCAACAGAAACAGACCGCCTCAGCCATCATGACCGTGATCAATTCCATTGCTGACCGCGCCGACGAGATGCGAGCCTGGCGCCACGAGCTGCATCAGAACCCCGAGATCTGCTTCGAAGAGGTGTGGACCTCGGACTTCATCGCCGCGAAGCTTGCCGGCTTCGGCATCGAGGTTCATCGCGGCATGGGCAAGACAGGCGTTGTCGGCGTGCTCCGCGGCCATGGCGACAGCGACCGCGCCATCGGGCTGCGGGCCGATATCGATGCGCTGCCGATGCAGGAGCTGAATGACTTCGCGCACGCCTCGAAGATTCCGGGGCGGATGCATGCCTGCGGCCATGACGGCCATACGGCGATGCTTCTTGGCGCGGCGCAGTATCTTGCCGAGACAAGGAATTTCGACGGCACTGTCTATTTCATTTTCCAGCCCGCCGAGGAGGGCGGCGGCGGCGGCCTGGCGATGATCGAGGACGGGCTGTTCAGCGATTTCGACATGCAGACTGTCTGGGGCATGCATAACTGGCCGTCGATGGACAAGGGAAATGCCGGCATCCATGACGGCGTCTGCATGGCGAATGCCGACAATTTCGAGATGGTCATCAGCGGACGTGGCGGGCACGCGGCCCAGCCCCATTCCAGCCTCGATCCGATCCCGTGTGGAGCGGCCATCGTCCAGGCACTGCAGTCCATCGTCGCGCGGCGCGTCTCGCCTGTGGATTCGGCGGTGGTCAGCGTGACCGTCTTCCAGGCCGGCAGCGCGCATAATGTGATCCCCGATGATGTGACGCTTGCCGGTACGGCACGGTCCTTCAAGGCCGAAACCCGCAAGCGGCTCGAGGACAGCATCCGGCAAATCAGCGAAAGCACCGCGGCGGCGCATGGCTGCCGCATCGATTTCCGGTGGCATGCCGGATATCCGGCGACGGTCAATCACGCTGCCGAGGCCGAGCGTGCCGCCGGGGTAATGGCGGCGGTGCTTGGCCGCGACAGCATCGACCGCGATATGGAACCGTCTCTTGGCGCCGAGGATTTCGCCTATATGCTCGAGGAAAAGCCGGGAGCCTATATCTGGCTCGGGTCCGGCCCGGCACCGGCGGACGGCATGCTGCATGGCGCGCGCTTCGACTTCAATGACGAGGTGTTGCCGATCGGCGCAACCTACTGGGCCAGGCTTGTCGAAAGCGAGCTGCCGCGCTAAGGCGCGGGGCCCGCATCTGCTGACCTTCTTGTAAATCTCCGTCCTCCTGCGGCGTATTTTCGCCGGTGGCGGCCGTGCCGCCCGATTGCCTGACCGCCTGTCATGTGATAGAACAAAACATGAACAAAAAGAGTGAACAGAGTCAGGACAACAGGCAGGAGGTCTCGTCATGACGCATGCTGGCGATCATGTCATGCCATCGCATTCCGGTCCCGCGATGGTATCTATTTATCAACAATATCAGTCAGATGATCATCGCGAACATCTGCGGCCACAGGCGCGTCACCGGCAATTCCATCAGCTTCGCCGCGATGTCGCCGCGCTTGACGGGCAGTTGACTGCTGCGCGATTGCCGCTTGGCGTCGATTCGCTTGATTCGGCGCTGGCAGGCGGGCTGGCGCTTGGCCGGGTACATATGCTGTGCGGGCGTCCGGGACATGATGGCGCGCTGACCGGCTTTGCCGTGGCGCTGCTTCGCCGCATTCTGGCGCGGGTGGATGCGGCGGCCCCTATTGTCTGGTGTCCGGCGGCGTCGTCCGGCGGGTCAGGCATGCTTCATGCCGCCGGGCTTGCGGCGCTGGGACTTGACCCGGGGCGGCTGCTGATTGTCGATTCCCCCAGCCCCGGCGCGCGGCTGGCGGCGCTCGAGGATATTCTCCATACCGAGGGGCTGGCTGCCGTGATTGTCGAATATGACGGCGTCAGCCAGTCATCCGATTACTGGATGCGGCTGGCCCGCCGCGCGCAGCTTGCCGCCGAGGCCAGCGGCGTCACCGGACTGCTGCTGGGATGGCCGGTGGCGGCCACCGGCTTCGACACGCTCTGGCGCATTGCGCCGGCCGCGCCTGCCAGCATGGTGGATTCCGGTCAGGCGTCGGCGGCCCGGCCCTGGCATCCGTGCTGGCAGGTTGACCTTATGCATGCCCGCGGGGGGCGGGCGCACAGCCTGTATCTGTCCTGGGACGCCCATGCCAACCGGCTGTCAGAGCTGCCGCCCGAGACATCCAACACTGATTCCCCGGCATCCGGCCATCAGGAGGTGCTTCCGCTTGCCGGTCTGCCGCCGCGTACGGTACGGCCGTCGCGCCCCAGGCGATTCCTGACGACAGCCGTTGCCGGCTGAGTGGATGGAGAACGCCTATGGCGCGCATCATTATCCATGCCTGGTTTCCGCACCTGGCCGCCGAACGGGTGCGCCGCACCGCCGGCGGGATGTCCGACCTGCCGCCGGCCGAACTTCTGGCGACAATGCCGCTGGTCCTGACAAGCGTCTGTCATGGCGCCGATCTGGTGGATTCGGTCTGCCGTCTGGCCTGGCGGCAGGGGCTCCGCCCCGGCATGCGTCTTGCCGATGCGCGGGCGTTGCGGCCGGCGCTTGTCTCGCAGGACAGTGATGCCGACGCCGATGCCGCCGACCTGTTGCATCTGGCGCGCTGGGCGCGGCGCTACTGTCCGCTGACCGCGCCCGCCATGGCCGAGACCACCGGTGCCGGCGCCGCCATCGCCCATGATGGCAACGGCATCTGGCTTGATGTTGCCGGCGCGGCGCATCTGAAGGGCGGCGTAAGATTGCTGCTGGCCGAGATGGCGCGCGCCCTGCGGGCCGCCGGCCTGACCGCCCGGCTGGCGGTAGCGCCGACCTGCGGGGCAGCCTGGGCGCTGGCACGCTATGGCAGTGCGGCACAGCGGTACGCCTGCGCCCGGATGGATTCCCCTGGCGGTCGTCAGCTTGGCGGGGTTCTGGCCGGTCTGCCGCTCGCCGCGCTGCGTCTTGACGGTACCATCTGCACAGCGATGGCGGCGTCGGGGCTGCGCCGCATCGGTGATATTCTGGGGATGCCGCGCGCGCCGCTTGCCAGCCGCTTCGGCAGCATTGTCACATCGCGGCTCGACATGGCGCTTGGCCATGTGAATGAGAGCTTTGCCCCGATCGCGCCGCCGGAGCCGCTTCTTGCCATGCAGACTTTCGTCGAGCCGGTGATCGCGCCGGAGGATATCCGCGCGGTGATCGGCAGGCTTGCCGGCGAGATCGCCGAGATTCTGGATCAGCGTGGCCTTGCCACACGCCGCCTTCAGCTTGGCTGGCAGCGGGTCGACGGGGCGGTGATGGCGCGTGATCTGCACCTGTCGCGTCCGCGCCGTGATGCCGCCGGGTTCCGACGTCTGCTGGCCGATGCCGGCGAAGCCATCAATCCCGACTTTGGGCTGGAGCGCATGTGGATGGAGGCGCATGACTGCAGCCCGCAGGCGCCGGTCACAACCGGCTTCAATGAAGGCATCTCGATCAGCGAAAGCAGGGCCAGCCTGATCGACAGGCTGGTGGCGCGGCTTGGCCATGGCGCGGTGCTTCATATGAAGGCGCGCGACTGCTGGCAGCCCGAAGCATCGCAATATATGGCCTATCCCGACATGGAAACACCCGGGTTCGCGGATTCCATGAACGCCGCCCCGCACAGCCTGATCGCCGCGCCGCGCCCGATCCGGCTGCTGGCGCATCCGCACAGGCTGGCGGTGGTGGCGCTTCTTCCCGACCATCCGCCGGCGCAGTTTGTCTGGCACCGCACCACCCACAGAATCATCCGCGCCAGTGGCCCGGAACGCATCGCCCCGCAATGGTGGAATGCCGCCGGCGGCACCCGCACCCGCGATTATTTCCGCCTTCAGGATGACACCGGGGCCTGCTTCTGGGTCTATCGCGAAGGGCTGCCGGAGCGGGGCGAGGACCCGGCCTGGTACCTTCATGGCTTCTTTGCCTGATGGCCGCGCCAGTCCGACAGGCCGGCCCGCGCCATGCGGTGCTTGGCTGCTACAGCAATTTCAGCTTTCTGCGCGGCGCCGCGCATCCGCACGAGATGGTCGAGACAGCGGCGGCGCTGGGATGGGACGCTGTCGGCATCGCCGATCTGAACTCGCTTGCCGGGATCGTGCGGGCGCATGTGGCGGCGCGTGATGCTGGCATCCGGCTGGTGGTTGGCGCGCGGCTGGCGCCTGTCGACGGGCCGCATGTGATTGTCCACCCGTCCGACCGCGCCGGCTATGAGTCGCTGTCGGTGCTGCTGAGCGAGGCGAATCTTCGCGGCAGCAAGGCCGATCCGGTGCTCCATCTTGCCGATCTGGCGCGGCTGGCAGACAGCACCGCGCTGCTGGTGATGCCGCCGCGTCATCCTGATTCCGCCCATGCCACGCAGCTGGCGCGGATCCGTGACATCGCCGCTGGCCGCGTGTTTGCCGGGGCGGCGCTGTACCGTGACGGCGGGGACGAGGCGCGCCTGGCTCTTCTTGCCGACATGGCGGCGGCGCAGGGCCTGCCGCTGACCGCCGCCAGCGACGCGCTGTACCATGTGGCGGCGCGGCGCCCGCTTGCCGATGTGTTGACCTGTATCCGCGAGAAACAGCGGCTTGATACGGCCGGCGCGCTGCTGTCGCGCAACGCCGAGCGGCAGATTCTGGATCCGGCCGAAATGGCGCGGCGCTGGCGTCACGCGCCGCAGGCCCTTGCCAATGCCGCCGCCTTGGCCGAGCTGTGCGATTTTGCCATGGATGACCTGTCCTATGAATATCCGGACGAGGTCTCGCCGGGCGGGCGCGATGCCATGGGCGAGCTTGAATACCAGACCTGGAACGGGGCGAAGGAACGCTATCCCGACGGCGTGCCGGAGAAGGTGGCCGGCTATCTGGACCGCGAACTGGCGCTGATCGCGAAGATGAAATTCGCCCCCTATTTCCTGACCGTCTTCGACATTGTCCGCTTTGCCCGCAGCCGTGCCATCCTGTGCCAGGGGCGCGGGTCGGCGGCGAATTCGGCGGTCTGCTACTGTCTTGGCATCACCTCGGTCGATCCGGACCGCTCGCAGCCGCTGTTCGAACGCTTCATCAGCGAGGCGCGCGGCGAGCCGCCGGACATCGATGTCGATTTCGAGCATGAGCGCCGCGAGGAGGTGATCCAGCATATCTACGCCAAATACGGCCGCACCCGCGCCGGGCTGACGGCGGCGGTGATTACCTATCGGGCGCCAACCCCCCATCCCCCCGGGGCAAAAGTGTTGGGCTGAGCAGCGATGTCCAGGCGGCGCTGTCAGGCCAGGCCTGGGGCCGCGAGGCAAGCGGCCCGGATGACGAGGCG
>JBMHCH010000074.1:0-11403 GCA_049890015.1 Puniceispirillaceae bacterium (SeqCode) | reverse complement strand
GAAGGGAGCCACTGAACCTTGTTCAAAATCAGGCTGTCAGGATTGTTCTGGAGGAGGAAATGGTGGGCGTGACAGGGATTGAACCTGTGACCCCTACGATGTCAACGTAGTGCTCTCCCGCTGAGCTACACGCCCCATTTCTCTGGCTCACGGACGGTTCCGAACGCTGCCAAGGCGTGTAGTTCTGCACCAAGCGCGCCCATTCCGCAACCCCCTTTTTGCCGCCCCTTTCACTCCTCTTTTGCTACGTCCGGAGCCCGTCCGGCCCCTGTCGGCTCTCATCGGAACGGGGGCCGCCGCACCATCCGCCCCGGCTCCTCCCCTTCACCGTTTCCGGGGCCTTTCCAGCGTGACTGTCACCTTTTGGCGCACAATCCGAGCCATGGGTGGGTTAGGTGGAAAAATCATGCTAGGTTGCGCAGATCAAGGGGAGTGCGATGATCGATACCGCGGCGACGGATGGCATGACGGATGGCGCGGACCGGCGCGACAATGCGACGGACAACACGCGCAACCAGGCCGTGCTGGATTTGGCGCCTGTCATCGTCAATGACAGTCTGTTCGAGGATCCGGATTACACGCCGCTCGATATCTATCACGGTCCGGCCGATGCAGGCGCGCCGCCTCCGGTACCTGTGATTGTCTCCTGCCCGCATGCTGGCCGCAGCTATCCGGCAAGCATGCTTGCAGCCGCCGCGGAGCCTGTCGAGGCGCTGCGCGGACTGGAGGATTTCGGGATCGACTGCCTTCTTGACGACTTGGCGCAGGCCGGCATTCCCACGCTGATCAACAGGCTCTCCCGCGCCTATATAGATGTGAACCGCGATCCGGATGCGATCGACGCCAGCATGTTCAGCGGCAAGGTCAGCACCCGCCCGCCTTGCCATCATGTCCGCGCGGGATATGGCCTCATCCCGCGCCTGACGGCGGCGCGCAAACCCATCTATTCCGGGAAGCTTCCGCCGGCGGAAATCACCAGCCGCGTCAATCGCGTTCACGCGCCCTATCACCGCTGCCTGACCACCATGATGGATGGGTCAGTGGCGCGGTTTGGCAAGGCGTTGCTGGTCGACATGCATTCGATGCCGGCGTTCGACAGATTGAACAACCGGCTGTCAGACATCATCTGCGGCGATGGATATGGAATCACGCTTGACCGCGACATGGCCAGCGCGATCACCAAGTTTTTCAAGGGTCGCGGGCTCAGCGTTTCCTGGAACCACCCTTATGCCGGCGGCTTTATCACGCGCCATTACGGGGTTGCCGACAGCCCACGCCAGTCTGTGCAGATCGAGATAAACCGAGGTCTCTACATGGATGGCCAGACCAGGCTTGATTCCGCGCGGATGGCCGAGCTTCGCGCCATCATCGGCGATTTCGGCAGCTTCCTGGCAACGCAGGATATCGCTGCCGCCTGACGGGGCATCGCAGCAGGCTAGCGCCGCTTCGCCTTGTGTGCGTAGGGATTGTCGCCCTTTCGCATCACCATGCGCACCGGGACACCCCACAGTCCGAAATCGGTGCGAAGCCCGGTGGTAAGATAGCGAAGATAGCTTTCGGGAAGATCCGCGGGACGGCTGACAAACAGCGCGAATGTCGGCGGCCGGGTCTTGATCTGCGTCATGTAGCGGATCCGCAGCCGGCGCCCCTCGACAAGGGGCGGAGGATGAGCTTCAAGCATGCCTTCCAGCCATCGGTTCAGACGACCGGTGGCGATGCGGGTGTTCCACAGCCCGTACATCTCGTCTGCGGCGGCCATCATCTTGGCGAGACCGCGCCCATGAAGCCCTGACATATGCACCACCGGCACGCCGCGAAGCTGCGCCAGGGAAATCTCCAGCCGGTCATCAATGGCGGTGGCAGCGCCCTGGCGGTCACGCACCGCATCCCATTTGTTCGCGCCGATGACAACAGCGCGCCCTTCATCGGCAATCGTGCGGGCGATGGCCAGATCCTGCTTGTGAAGCTCTTCGGTGGCGTCGACCAGAACCACGCACAGATGCGCGAACTGTATGGCGCGAAGCGCGTCATCGACCATCAGCTGTTCGACCTTGTCGCTGATACGCGCGCGGCGGCGCATGCCAGCCGTATCGACAAGCTTGTAGGACCTACCCTTCCAGGTGAAGGCAAGCTCGATGGAATCTCGGGTAATGCCGGCCTCGGGACCGGTCAGCAGCCGCTCTTCGCCAAGCAGCCGGTTGATCAGGGTGGATTTGCCCATGTTCGGGCGGCCGACGACGGCGATACGCATGGGCTGGGCTGACTGCTCGTCCTGCCACACCTCCAGCGGGTTGCCATCCTCGTCAAGTGGCGGCTCGTCACTATCTTCAAAATTGTCCTGATCGTCATCATCCGGATCGGCGAGCATGTCGATCCCGACTGCCGCCGCTCCGGCAATGATGGCGTCGTGAAGATCCACAAGGCCTTCGCCATGCGCTGCCGAAATCGGCACCGGCTCGCCAAGGCCAAGTTCCCATGCTTCCGCAAGCCCGGCGGCGCCGGCCCGGCCCTCGCACTTGTTTGCCAGCAAAACAACATGCGCACCGGCCCGACGGATCTGGTCGGCGAAGAACTTGTCAGCCGGCGTCACACCCGCCCGGGCGTCGATGACCATCAAGGTGACATCGGCGAGTTCGATCGCCCTCTCGGTCTGGCGTCGCATCCGGTCCTCAAGGCTGCCGCTGGATGCCTCCTCAAGACCTGCCGTGTCAATCACCCGAAACTGCAGCCCGGCGAGGGTCGCATCTCCCTCGCGCCTGTCGCGCGTGACCCCGGGCTGGTCATCGACAATGGCGTGCTGCCTGCCGATCAGCCTGTTGAACAGCGTCGATTTGCCGACATTCGGCCGGCCGACAATGGCAATGGTGACGCTCATGGTAAACCTGCGAGGCTCCCGCCCTGAAAACGAAAATGCGTGGGCTTGCGCCGCGCTATTCGACTGCTGTCAGCGTGCCGTCAGTGCTGATGATGAACATGCGCCCGCCAGCGATCTGGGGTGCCGTGCGAACAGTCTTTCCGGTGGCATAGCTCTCCACCGGCACACCGGTATCCGGATCAAAGGCCTGCACAACACCAGCTCCGGAAACGATATAGACACGATCCCCCGCGACCACCGGACCGAAATAGCGCGGCGGCACATCCGGCACGATCACATCAAGCGGCACCGCGCCGTCAAGCTCGGTGACCCAGCGGACAGCGCCGTCATCGCGACGGATCGCGTAGAGGCGCCCGTCGAGCGACAGCACGAACAGGGTCTCGCCAGCCACCCAAGGCATTTCGAGGCCGGCGATCGCGCGCTCCCACACCGGCAGGCCATTGCGCGCGCTGAAGGCAACAAGCCGGCCTGACTGCCCGATCACAAAGATCAGCCCCCCGTCATGCACCGGGTTGGCACGGACATCGCCAAGGTTCTGGATCGGGGTGCGCGGCATCAATGAGGCGACGCTGTCGGTCCAGATCAGCTCTCCATTGGCGGCATCAAAATAGCTGACTTCACCGCCAGCACCTGCAAGCGCGATCTCGCCATCCGCATAGGCGGGTGCCGGCGCGCCAAACACCACCGTATTGGCGGCAATGCCGAGATGCGTCCAGATCAGCTCTCCAGACACAAGTGTCAGCACATTCATATTCCCGTCGAGATCCGTAACAGCCGCCTGGTCAGCACCGATGATGGTCGGCCCTCCACGGAAGGGAAGATCCCGCTTCACCGCCCACAGCATCGCGCCGGTGGCAGGGTCCAGAAGCGCAAGGACACGACCGCCCGCATGAACAAGAAGCCCCTCCGCCGACAAGGCGATGCCACCGCCGATTCCGGGAAGCGGATCATCAATGACAGCCTCGATCTCGGTCGACCAGATCTGCCCGCCATTCTTCACGTCAAAAGCGGTGACAAGGCCGTTTGGCGCGACTGTGTAGACGCGTCCATCACCGACAACCGGGGTCGCAAGATCGGTCAGTTCCGATCCGGCGCCGCCGGCTTTCGCAGACCAGGCACGTGATATCGGCGCCTGGAATTTCGGATTGCCGCCTGAATGACCGGCATTCAGACCCGGCATTGGCGCGGCGTTTATATTGACGATCTCGGGAAGACCGGCACCTTCGGCAAGAGCGGCCGGATCGGCAGTTTCAACCTCCACTTCGGGAAGCACACCGATACGCGTGCCCTTGAGGATCAATTCCGGTTGCGAGCATGACGCCACCAGCAGGGCCGCAACAGGCACCATGCCGGTCAGCGCCCGTTTCAGGACAGACGTCAGCGCTGTGAAAGCGGATGGCGGAATGGTCGATGGCATGATCTAGATCCTGTTTCGGGCCGATGCTGTCAAGGCGATCAGGATTTCAGAACCTCGGCAAGTTGCGCTGCGCGCTGGCGAAGCTCGGCCGGGGTTTCTTCCATTTCGATGATGCTTTTCAACTTGGCAAGCGCGGCATCACGGTCACCAGCCTTGAGATCGAAGGCGGCGCTCAGTTCCAGTGCCAGTGGCCGCCAGGGGCCTGTGCCGTCGGCAATCGGCGCGAGACGGCCCTGAAGCTCGGAAACATTTGCAGTGTCGGGCGCATTCATCGCCGACAGCAGCGTGGCGGCCTGGCGGTACAGGTCAGACAGGCCAGAATCAGCGGCAATCTCAAGATATGCTGCCTCTGCCCCGGCAGCATCGCCACCCTCGGCCTTGCCGGCAGCGATGCGGAAGCGCGCCAATGTGGCATAGCCGTCACTGAGGCTGGAGAGCTGATTCTCAAGCGCGCCGACAGCGTCCTCGGAAGCAAGGGCCTGATGATAGGCATTGGCCGCGGCTTCGGCCTGTGACTGCTTCCATGCGGAAAAGCCCTGCGAGGCCCCGACCCCCAGAACCACGGCGGCAGCGGCAGCAGCCACATATTTGCCATAGCGCAACCAGACTGCCTTCGCCCGGTCCTGCTTCAGCTCTTCATCGATTTCGTCAAAAATATCTGCCATGTGTGGATGCCCTGCCCTTGTCCAATGGTGGCTGCGGCAGGCCCTTCTTGAAACTCATGTGATCCCGCAATGCGGCCTCTGACATGCGCCCGGCATCCCCAGGCAAGTGCTGTTGGTTGACAGCCGGCGCAAAGCTGCCCCAACATATACAATAAGATGCAGGACAGCCAACAGAAAAGCAGGTGAGATCCGGACGTGTCTCGAGTTTCAGCCCCAAGAAAACTTCGTCGCCAGCTCTATTTTTCAAGGACCGAACTCAGCCTGATCCTGGCCGCCTACAGCGCACGCGTCGCAGCCGGTGAATGGCGGGACTACGCGCTCGACCATATGAACGGCGTGGCGCTGTTCTCGATCTTCCGTCACACGCATGAAACACCGCTCTTCGTGATCGAGAAAAAACAGCGACACCCGAAGGAAACACCCCAGTTCATCCTTCGCGACAGAAGCCGCGTCCTGTGCAGGTCGAAATCCGTCAGCGACGTGATCGGGCATTTCAACAAGCTTCCCCGGCTTGTCAGCGGCTGACCCCCACCCATCCGGAACCATCCTGCCACGATATGGCACGGCCGCACGCTGGCAAGAGCGCGGGCTGGCAAGAGCGCGGGCTGGCAAGAGCCTGTTTCTTGCTTGCCTCACTTTGCTCATTGAGCTATTTCTAAATTAGAACAAAACATGAACATTATGTGGCGCGCCAGGCCTGCTCCGGCCGTGCGGCGGTGCCGGAGACAGCGCGATGGGTGCATTCAAGCGGCGGCTGACAAACAGCCACGACCCGGCCAACCCGGCCACACTTGGCGACCTTGCCGCCGAAGGATTGCAGGTGTTCTGCTGGTGTCACCGGTGTGGCCATAATGCCGAGCTTGAGACAGCGCCGTTGATTGCCAGACTCGGCCCGATGTTTCCGGTTCCCGAGCTTGGCGGCAGAATGCGGTGCACATCATGCGAGGCACGCGACATCGCCACCCGACCGGCCTGGCCACGCCATGGCGGCGGCCAGATTGCCCGCTATGGGTGACGGACAGGGCTGCTCGGCGCGGCTGCCCCGCATATGGCCAGCCTACATATGACCATCCAGCCGGGTTAGGTCATGGACAGCCCCTGACCCTTGCGATAGAAACACACGAAAGACACATGCCCTCGACAAGGAGACCGGTGATGAATGCAAGTGACTCAGCGCGTGTACAGAGCTATCTGAGAGCGCGTTTCGGGAACAAGCGGCTGTCGCTGGCGCGCCGCGAAAACAAGGATGACAGCGCCGACCTGATGCTCGAGGACGAGTTCATTGGCGTGGTTTTCCAGGATGACGAGGACGGTGACGTCTGCTTCCATGTGCAGATCACCATTCTGGAAGAAGATCTCGACGACTCCTGACCGCTGTCGGATAGCGGATCAGCCGCCCACCCAGCCGCCGGCACGGGCCATACCAAAGGCAAGCGCGAACATCACCAGCGCAATCAGCGTGTCAAGGATACGCCACGCGTTCTTGCGCCGCATCTGCGGGGCAAGCAATTTTGCGCCAAAGCCGAGCGAGAAGAAGAACACGAAGCTTGCCACAGCAGCGCCGGCCCCGTAGGCCAGTTTCGCCATGCCATCAAACTGCAGCGATACCGTGCCGATAAGCACCACCGTGTCGAGATAGACATGCGGGTTGCCAAAGGTCAGAACAGCCGCTGTTGTCAGCGCGGCGGCCAGGCTTGCCTGTGACGCCTCGCCGGCGCTCATCATCTGGTCCGCTGTGACAGCGCTTCGAAGGCGCATGATCCCGTAAACAACAAGCCAGATCGCGGCAAGCCCGAACATGGTCGGCGCATGACGATCGGCAAAATCGGCAATCAACAGCGACACCCCGCCGATGCCGGCAACGATCAGGATCATGTCGGACACCGCGCAGAACAGCACGACCGGGAAGACATGCTGCTTGAGAAGCCCCTGCCGCAGCACAAAGGCATTCTGCGCGCCGATCGCAAGGATCAGCGAAAAGCCAAGCACAAAACCTGTGAGAAAAGATGACGGGAGCATGGTCGGATACGCTATTTCTATAGTCCGACGGGATCAGGCCATCGAGAGCCTGCAAGACCCCAGCAGAGCTGCCAGCCGCAAGCCCGTCGGTTGCGGCATGCTAGCATGCCCCGCGCCAAACGCCATAGGCATGATCATCCCTCCGCCAGGGCCAGGTCCCGCAAAGCCCAGTCAACCGCATGATGCGCATGAAGCGCGGTTGTATCATAAAGCGGCAGATGATGATGACGCGGCTTCACCAGCATCTCTATTTCGGTGCATCCGAGGATGATGCCCTCGGCCCCGCGCGACGCGAGATCATCCATGATCCCAAGAAGGATGCCGCGCGAGCCGTCCGCGACCACACCGTGACATAATTCCTCGAAGATGATCCTGTCGATATCGACGATCTGCGACCCGCCTGGCACCATTGTCTCTATCCCGAACCCGGCGGCCAGACGCGCCGCATAGAAATTCTCGGTCATCGTGAAACGCGTGCCGAGCAGCGCGACGCGCCGCAGTCCGTCTGCCTCCAGCGCCCGTCCCAGCGTATCGGCGATATGGAAGAAGGGAATATCGACCCGCGCCGCGATGCCGTCGAACATCCTGTGCATGGTGTTGGTGCACAGAAGCAGGCAGTCGGCCCCGCCAGCCGCCAGCGCCGCCGCCTCATCGCCAAGCCGGGCTTCGATCATTGGCCAGTCGCCACGGCGCATCGCGGCCTCGAGCCCGGCGAAGTCAACGCTCCGCATCAGGATTTCGGCGGAATGAAGCCCGCCACGCCGACCGGCGACAGCCTTGTTCACCAGATCATAATAGACACGCGTCGACTGCCAGCTCATGCCGCCAAGAAGGCCTATGGTCTTCATGGACATGCCTCACCCGTCCGGCTGCATGGCGAGCTGGTTGGAAATCTCGATCAGGTTGCCGTCAGGGTCACGGACATAGACCGACATCAACGGCCCCATCGCTCCGGTCTTCGCCACCGGACCATGTTCAAGGGCGATGCCATGATCGGCGAAGCGGTCTTGCCATTCTGCCACCGGCATGTCGCTGAGCAGACACAGATCGACCGCCCCCGCCACCGGCCGGCGGGCATGCGGAACATAGGGCGCGGCTTCAGCGTGAATATTGATTTTCTGATTGCCAAAACAGAGCGCGCGCCGCGCCGGGCTGCCATCGGGAGGGTTGAAAACCTGCAGTTCCATGCCAAGCACATCGCAATAGAAGGCGACAGTACTGTCGACATCGGCGGATGTCAGCACGATATGGTCGATGGCTGTGATCATGATAATCCCCCCACAGACTAGTTCTGCGCATCGCCGGTCAATTTGCAAGCAGGATGACGGATCAGGACATCAGTGCCTAGCAGATCAGGCAGTGGTCGATCAGAACACGCCCGTCCCGCATCACGAAATTCGCCTGGTTGACGAATTCGTCGTCCGACTTCGTGAAGAATTGCCGCCAGACAACGGCGACGGAGCGCTCGCGCCGGAACATACAGATGAATTCGCGCCGCCCGAAGGTGCCGAGCCGCGGCTGGTAGTCGGCGCATTGCGCCTCCAGATTCTCGCGCGTGACGATGGCGCGCAACCGTTCGGTGAAGTCGCGGACATGCTTTTCGTGATCTATCTCGTTCGAGCCGGCGAGACAGATGTCCATCATCGGCTCGAAGATCGCCAGAAGCTCCTCATCGGACCTGTCGGAGAAGAATGCCGGCATGGTGGCGTCCTTTCCCGAAGGCCCTGATTGACGCGGATACGGACCGATGCCCATTCGGTGACTCCCCCTGCCACATATGCCCGCACACATACACATCGATGATGCGGCCCGCGCCCAGCATAGTCTGGTCAGCGCGGCGGTTCCTTCCAGACAGGGACCATCGCACTCCAGACACCATCCTTCAACCAGCGATGATAGAGCGCTGCCGCCACATGGACGCCGATCAGCCAGTAGGAAAGAAGCACCGTCAGCCCGTGAAATTCCATCACGGCCTCCAGCAGCCACCCCGATGTGAAGCCCGCGCCATACAGCAGGCCGATGCCGATGCCGGACAGCGCGATGGCGGCGAGGCTGGCATACATGCCATAATGAACCAGCGCGGCCGCCCGCCGCTGCCAGAGCGGTGTGCCGGCCGGCAGCGCCGACACATGCCTTGCTTTCATGAAAGCAAAGCGCCCTGCCAGAAGAACAAGAAAAACGACGGCGAAGACCATCTCGAAGCGGAGGAAGGCGGCGTCCTCAAGCTGTGCGACATCGTCCACCTGCTTGATGACGCCATAGATGAAAAGCGCCGCAAACCCCCAGTGGAGCACCAGCGCCGGAAGGCCGTAATGGCCGGCTTTACGGTCGGGACCGGATGTCAGCATGGCGGTTTGCGCTTGCTGGCCTCGAACAGCGGGCGGGCAAGGAACAGCTCTTCGAAAAACGCGATCCTGTGCGGCATGATCTGACGTGCGCGCGCCTCGATCTTTGCCGGCAGCCGCCCGGGATGCATGATCATGGCCCAGGCGAAAAGCCCCGATTCCGCGAGGTCCTCCTTCTTTGGCAAGCGCCTGGCGTATTTCGTGATGAAATCACCATCCGCTTTCTGCGCCTTCCGCCATTTCCTGGATGTTGCATATCGTTTGTCCAGCGTGGCGTGAACAGATTCATGGAACACCGTTTCTTCAAGATCGTGGTTGCGGATGCGGGTCTTTATATTCTCGGAATAGAGAACAAAGAAATGCCCTTCGGCTTCGCCAAAGGCTGTTTCATCGCCGCGATGAATGACCACATGATCCAGCGTCTTGCGCATGAAGGTCGGCAGCTTGCCGACGGCCTCGGCTGCCGGCGCCACCGATTCCAGCGCCCTTTCCCTTGTCCTGAAATCCGGATGCGCCCACAGACCGACCGAGGAGCCATCGGTATAGTGGGCGGTGAAAATGAAGGTCTGTTTCGCCATCAGACCATCCTTGCGCTTGTCAGGCATCTCGGCCGTGCGCCGGCCGTCGAATTCGAGGCAGGCGAAAGCGCTGGCGTCAGAGGTGGCGATAAACTCCAGATCGTTGGACACCACCGAGTTGGGATAGATCGGCATTCCTATGGCCGTCGTGGTGGCAATGACGGTGGTGCCGAAAACGGTGGTGACGGTCATGGCGAACAGGGACAGGCATCCTGCGACGGCCATGCTGATGTGCTTCATATGCTGTGGTCCGGTTACCAATGTGTGACTAGAAGCCCGGCCAGAAGGCCGACCCACGGACAAGGTAACCGACGACCATTTAACAAAACGTCAATCAGGCCTGATGATTCCGGGTGAGAGACCGGCCGGTCGCGACGGTCACTCCCACTCAATAGTGCCAATTATTTAAGTTATTGATATCATTGTGATATTTTGAGACTATGTAAGGTTTATGCAACATTATGCAAGTTTAAGGTTAAGCCTGCAACTGTTACAATCCAATAATAACAAGCGGTTAAGTTCACTCATCTTACATTCTGTGCAAGATTGAGAGTTAAAAGTTTTAACTAAACGAAAACTTTTAACGCACTCACCAAGAGATTGCTTCACCCTTGTAATCGCAGTACAGAGCTGTCTGGCTCATATCAAGTTCTTCAATCACCTTTTTAATACCGCTCACACTAGTCTCAGCATCGATTAAGGCACCTTCACCGCCAGAGTCTGTTTTCACCCAACCTGGACTGACTGATGCAACAGCGATTCCTTCTTCGTATAAATCTATAGATAGTGATTTTATTACTTGGTTAAGCGCCGTTCTGCTTGAGCGGTTCATATAAAGTGCGCCGCCCGTATTCTCAGTTATGGAAGCTGGCTTAGACGTGATGAAAATTAACTTCTTGTCTGAGCCCAATAAAATATTTGGGTGAACAACCTGTGCTAAAAGCAAAGGTGCAACGCAATTTGTGCGGAAAATATTTACCCATGGCTCAGATTGAACATTTCCAAAATCATTTAAATTCGCTCCAGAGGTATAACCTGTTGCTGTTCCCGCATTACTTATAAATATATCGATGGGGCGTTCTTTAATTTCTTCGCCAATTTGTTCAATCGACGCCTCGTTTGTTAAATCCATGCTCAAAATTGTCAGGCTATTTGGATGCTTCTTGCTAAGCGACAGTAATTCTGTAGCCGTAGTGGGTGAACGGCAAGTAGCAATTACGTTCCAGCCTTCATTTAAGTACTGCTTTGTAAACTCAAGTCCTAATCCTTTATTGGTTCCTGTAATAAAAACTGTCTTCATTTCATGATGCTCCTAAACTCTTAAATTCATCCCTAAACTATGAAATGTAATAGTGCCATTATTTTGTATAAAAGTTTGCAAGTTAATATTATTTCTTATTTAAAAACAGTTACTTAGTTCTTGGATTTTATTGGCGTAAATAAATAATATATAATAATATCAGATACTTACGATGCTATCTTCATTCCCACTCGATCGTGCCCG
>JBMHCH010000073.1:0-3252 GCA_049890015.1 Puniceispirillaceae bacterium (SeqCode) | reverse complement strand
TCACGCTCATGGCAGCGCTATTTCGCCATGGCGACGGCGCTGATCATGGTTGTTGCCATGCTGTATTCCTTCGGCCCGACCTGGGATGCGATTTTCGGCAGCCGGCTTATGGAGCTGAAAAAGATCCAGACGCTCCGTGTTCCTGTCACCGGTGACAAGATCCCGATCAAATGGCTGTTCGCGTCCTATATCCTGCTGATGATCGTGATCACGCTGCGCTATCTGTGGCGCGGCTTCATGCTTGCCAGGACTGCTACCGCACTGGATGACGGCACCGGGGCGCCGGCGGCGGGCGACGAGGATCGGGAGGACGCGTCATGAGCATGGAGCTGATCCTCGGCCTTCTTGCCCTGTTCGGCACGGCCGCCATCGGCACGCCTGTCGCCTACTCCATCATCGTCGGCGTGATTGTCTATCTGGGTGTTGCGGGCCAGGACATCGCCATTGCCGGTGAAACCATGGTGCAAAGGCTGTTCGACGGGTTCCTGCTTCTGGCAGTGCCGTTGTTCATCGTGTCCGCCAATATCATGAATGCCGGTTCGATCTCCGACCGGCTGCTGCATTTCTGTGTGGCTCTTGTCGGTCGTTTCCGCGGCGGCCTTGGTCATGTCAATGTGGTGGCAAGCCTAATCTTTTCCGGCATGTCCGGCTCCGCGGTGGCAGACGCCGCCGGCATTGGCAAGATCATCATCGACATGATGGTCAAGAGCGGGCGCTACACCCGCGGCTATGCCGCCGCCATCACAGCCGCGACGGCAACCATCGGCCCGATCATTCCGCCCTCCATCCCGATGGTGCTGTACGCGCTTGTCTCGAACGCCTCGATCGGCAGCCTGTTTCTGGCCGGGATCGTGCCGGGCCTTGTGATGGGTGTCGTCCTGATGGGGATGAACGCCTGGATATCGCATCGCCGTGATTTCGGCCAGGAAGATGCGGTGCCGCTCCGCGAGCTGCCGCGCGTCACGGCAAAGGCGACGCCCGCCCTGCTGATGCCGGTGATCCTGCTGACCGGTATCTATTCCGGCGTCACCACGCCGACAGAGGCCGCCGCCGTGGCTGCGCTCTATGCACTGATCGTCGCGGCCGGCCTGTACCGGGCATTGAAGCTGAGAACGCTGTACGAGGTGTTTGTCGAGAGCGCACGATCGGCAGCCTCCGTCGGCCTCGTGATCGGCGCCTCGATGATTCTCACCTATGTGGTGATTCAGGAGAATATTCCGCAGACGATCTCGACCCTGCTGGCCGGGGCCGACATCAGCCCGCTGATGTTCCTGTTCCTGGTGAACGTTCTGGTCCTGCTTCTGGGCTGCGTTCTGGATGCCACCGTGATCATTCTGGTTATCGTGCCGCTGTTCATCCCGACCTGTAACGCGTTGGGGATCGATCTTGTCCATTTCGGGGTCCTTATTGTCGTGAACTCCATGATCGGCCTGATCACACCGCCCTACGGCATTCTGCTGTTTGTCATCAGTGCTGTGACCAAGATTCCGCTGACAGAGATCATTCGTGAAATCTGGGCTTTCCTCGCGGTGCTGCTGGTCGCCTTGCTGGCTATGATCATGTTCCCCGATCTGGTTCTGTGGCTGCCGCGCAGCCTTGGATACTAGGCCCATGCAAAATGCTCCGTCAGGCCAGTTATACGCAGCGCAAGATGGCGCACCTGCCCCGCTATTGAATGTAGGGTTGATCGGCACCGGCAGGATCAGCGATATCTACCTGCAGACATGCGCGTCATTCCCTGACATCAGCATCGCCGCCTGTGGCAGCCTTGATCTTGAGGAGAGCCACCGGAAGGCCGTGCAATATGACATCCCGAAGGTGGCGAGCCCCGAGGACATCATCGCCGATGACAGCATCGACTGCGTCCTGAATCTTACAATTCCGGCCGTCCATGCCGAGGTCAGCATGGCCGCCCTGGCAGCCGGCAAGCATGTCTATTCTGAAAAGCCGTTTGCGACCACGCTTCGAGACGGGCAACGCATCCTCGATCTTGCCGCCGCAAAAGGGCTGACGGTTGGCAATGCCCCCGACACCTTTCTCGGCGGACGCTGGCAGACAGCACGCAAGCTCGTCGACAGCGGGGTAATCGGCACGCCGATCGGCTGCATGGCGCATGTCGGAACGCATGGTGTCGAACGGCACAATCCAAATCCCGATTTCTACTACCAGCCGGGGGGCGGGCCGCTGCTGGACCTTGGCCCCTATTACCTGACCGCAATGGTGTTTCTGATGGGACCGATCAGGCGGGTCAGCGGCATGGCAAGCCGGTCCTTCGACAGGCGGCAGATCGAAAATGGTCCACGGCACGGAGAATGGATGAATGTCGAGGTCGACACCCACTCTTTGTCGATGATGGAGTTCGCCTCCGGCGCCATCGGCAACATGACCATCAGCTTTGATATATGGGACAGCGAAACCCCGCGGTTCGAGATCTACGGCACCGAAGGAACGATCTGCATTCCGGACCCGGACCCGGTGCATGGCGCGAACAACTTTCACGGCCCCGTCTGGTATCGCACCCGCAAGACGAGCCGGTGGGAGTTCCAGCCTCGTCCGACCAACAGGCCTGCTGCCTGGCTTGAAGCCGACAACACACACGGCTTCAATGCCAACAGCCGCGGCCTCGGCCTGCTGGAAATGGCCCATGCGCTGAATGAAGGCCGGGCACCACGCGCCAGCGGCGAGCTGGCACAGCATGTTCTCGAGGTCATGCTGGGTATTGAGGAATCACCGAAACAGGGTGGCTTTGTCGATATCGCCAGCAGCTGCGCCATTCCCCCTCTTCTTCCAGAAAATTTTCCGGGCTGACCAAGATGACTGTTCAGAAACTTGATATCGCAGAACCGTTCTTTTCCGTGTCGATGGTCAGTCACGAGGCCAGCCTGAACATCACCGGCCGCACAATCGTCTTGAACCTGGCCGACAGCCCGATCCGCATCCGCGAACAGACACTGGGAAGCCTGCAGTCCGTCATCCTTCGTGACACGGACATCGAGAATGTTCAGCACGCCATTCTTGTCGAGCGGTTCGACGACCACCCTGACGAGGGTGCCCTCATGGAAGAGGTGCGCCGGAGTTGGCCGTCGGCATTCGAAGTACGCGGCGAGGAACGGCTTCGCGGCATCGGCCATTACATGTCTCCCAAAATCTGGATCGGGCAGACCGGGGTGACGATGTACCACTCGGCGACGGTCCCGCTGAATGTCGGGCTTCACCGCGACCATGCTTTCTGCCCGGTTCCCGGGTTCCGCG
>JBMHCH010000072.1:0-2636 GCA_049890015.1 Puniceispirillaceae bacterium (SeqCode) | reverse complement strand
CTTCACAAGCCCCTCATACTGGTGCGCCAGAAGATGCGACTGGATCTGACCAACCGTATCAAGCGTGACGGTCACGACGATCAGAAGCGATGTGCCGCCAAGATAGAACGGAATCGAATACTGGCTGATCAGGATCTCCGGCAGAAGACAGACGAAGGACAGGTAGGCCGCACCAAGAACCGTCAGGCGGGTCAGCACCTGATCAAGATAATCGGCGGTGGTCTTGCCGGGGCGGATGCCCGGAATATACCCGCCATAGCGGCGCAGATTGTCAGCCGTGTCCTGAGGGTTGAACACAATCGCGGTGTGAAGAACGCGAAGAAGACAATCAGGCCCATATAGATGCCGAGATAGAGCGGCTGCCCGCGGCCGAGAAGCGCGTTCAGCGTGACCAGCCAATCCGCGCCGCCTTCCTGACCGCCGGTCAGATTGATGATCGACACTGGCATCAGCAGCAGAGACGAGGCGAAGATCGGCGGGATGACACCCGGCACATTGATCTTCATCGGCAGGAAGGACTGGTCCCCGCCGAACATCTTGTTGCCGTGCTGGCGCTTCGGATACTGCACAACGATCTTGCGGATCGAGCGTTCGATGAAGACGATGAAGGCAATCACGGCGACAGCCATGATGAAGACGGCAATGATCAGGATTGCCGACAAAGCGCCTGTCCTGCCGAGCTCCAGGGTGCCGGCAAGAGCCGACGGAACCTCGGCAACAATGCCTGAGAAAATGATCAGTGAAATGCCGTTGCCGACCCCGCGGCTGGTGATCTGCTCGCCAAGCCACATCAGGAACAGCGTGCCGCCGACAAGCGTCGTGACCGTTGTCACGCGGAAAAACAGCCCGGGATCGCTGACCACGCCGGAAGCGGACTCAAGGCCGACAGCGATGCCGTATCCCTGAACTGTCGCCAGAAGCACGGTCAGATAGCGGGTGTACTGGTTGATCTGCTTGCGGCCCGCCTCGCCGTCCTTCTTCAGCTGCTCAAGCGTCGGCACGATGGCCGTCATCAGCTGCATGATGATCGCGGCGGTGATGTAGGGCATGATATTCAGCGCAAAGATCGTCATCCGCCCGAGCGCGCCGCCCGAGAACATGTCGAACATGCCAAGTATGCCGGACGACTGCTGCGAGAAGACATCGGCCAGCGCGCCAGGATCAATGCCCGGAAGCGGCAGATATGTGCCAAGCCGGTAAATGATCAGCGCGCCAACGGTAAACCACAGGCGCTTCTTCAGCTCCTCGGCCTTGGCGAAAGCACCGAGACCGGTGCCAGCTGCCATGCGTTCTGCTGTGGATGCCATACCTGCTGCCTACCCTTGAGCTGCTGGTCAGTCCTGCTCGGCGACGGCCGGCAGGACAATCTTGCCACCGGCTGCCTCGACAGCGGCGATGGCCGCCTTGGATGCGCCAGCAGCGTGGATTTCCAGATTCTTTGCCGACAGCGCGCCTTTGCCAAGGATGCGCACGCCATCGCGCGCTTTGGAAATAACCCCGGCGCCAAGAAGCGCCTCGGTATCAACAGGCTTCTTCGCGTCCAGCTTTCCGGCGTCAATCGCCGTCTGCAGACGGCCGAGATTCACCTCGACATAGTTCTTGCGGAAGATGTTGTTGAAGCCGCGCTTCGGAAGACGGCGGTGGATCGGCATCTGGCCGCCCTCAAAGCCGTTGATGGACACGCCGGAACGTGCCTTCTGGCCCTTGTGACCGCTGCCGGATGTCTTGCCCGTGCCGGACCCGATGCCGCGGCCGACACGCTTGCGGTTGCGGGTTGCGCCGTCATTGTCGCTGATTGCGTTGAGTTTCATCTCTCACTCCTCGATGGCGCCAGAGGCGCCCCTTCGCTGTACCGCTTATTCGCCTTCGACGCGAACCAGGTGCTTGACCTTGTTGATCATGCCGCGCACTGCCGGAGTGTCCTCCAGCTCGCGCGTGCGGCCGATCTTGTTCAGCCCAAGGCCGATCAGGGTCTGGCGCTGGCTGCCGAGGCGGCCAATGGCACTTTTGGTCTGCGTCACGCGCACTGTTTTCGAAGCCATCTTCCCTCTCCCTTAGGACGCTGCGGCCTGGTCGTCGCCGCCGCGCTTGCCGAGGATATCGCCGACACGCTTGCCACGCTTCTGGGCCACGCTGCGCGGTGCCTGCATGTCAGTCAGAGCAGCGAAAGTCGCCTTGATCATGTTGTGCGGGTTCGAGGATCCGATCGACTTGGCGACAACATCCTGAACGCCGAGAACCTCGAAAACCGCGCGCATCGGGCCACCGGCAATGATACCGGTACCGGCCTGGGCGGCACGAAGCAGCACGCGGCCGGCGCCGTAGCGCCCCTTGATGTCGTGGTGCAAGGTGCGTCCGTCGCGAAGCGGGACGCGAACCATGTTGCGCTTCGCCCCTTCGGTGGCCTTGCGGATTGCCTCGGGAACCTCGCGGGCCTTGCCTGTGCCGAAGCCGGCGCGGCCACGACCATCACCGACGACGACCAGCGCGGCGAAGCCGAAACGACGACCACCCTTAACCACCTTGGCGACCCGGTTGATGCCGACCAGCTTTTCGAGAAACTCGGGCTCCTCGCGCGCAGCGCTGCGATCCTGCCTGTCGTTATTGCGTGCCATCTTTGGATGCTCCCTAGAATT
>JBMHCH010000071.1:0-8743 GCA_049890015.1 Puniceispirillaceae bacterium (SeqCode) | reverse complement strand
CAAGAATGCCGATGGAGCTGTCGAGCGCCACAAACTGAAGATCACATTCGCAGGTCTCTTCGAAGGCTTTCTCGACGGCAGGCCCAGGTCCCCATTCGGACGCGAAGGAATCATAGGTGTAGATAGTCAGCACGGGCTTGTCGGCAGCCAGCGCGGACAAGGATGTGAGCGCCATCGCGATTGCCGCGACGACTGATGTGAACGGAATGCGCATAGTTACCTCCAATGCGGCTCTGTCAGCCATATCGAACGGTAAGGAATGGGGGTGATCAGTCAGGCCGGCGGGGCGCCGGGGTGCTGAAACCGCTTTCCTCCGCCAGAATGACCTGGGTCAGGTTCTATGGGTGTTTCTCAGCCTGAATCTGTACAGGCACCCCAAGCGACAGTTGTGACTATAGGGCTATAAGGCGCCTGATGAAAGCGCAAATCCTGTCTCTATTTTTTGGGCGGCGGCGCCCTGTCGTGAAATGGGGGATCATCGTTGCGACTGTGAAATGGTGCGCTTCAGCAACTCCTGTCCGCAGGACCATGATACCGCGGCGCTCATTGTGTTTGCGCATAAGGAAAAAGGGTGGCCGGCGGCCACCCCATCCTTTTGTCTCGCTGAGACCTGGGACCCAGTCATCCGCTGGTACCAAGTTTGTCGCATAATGAATATTATGGACAATCAGCATATGCACGGACAAATTCCTGTCCGCGGACCGTTATTCCAACCCGAATGTGTCCCCACCGTCTGTGATGGTGAATGTACGGTTCCAGCATGGAACGCCGTTATCAATCGCAAGCGACACCTGCGTGCCGTTGACTGTGACAGCACCGCTTTCGGCCGTGCCATTGATGTTGATCACCGCGCCTGACGACACTTCTTGACTGGTCGACAGGGTCAATGTCTTCACACCATTGGCAATTTCACAGGACCAGGAGGTTATGCTGTTCGCCGAAGCCGGCACCGTCGGCAGAACCAGAATGGCGGCAACTAGGCCAAGCCTTTTAAGATCTTTCATCATTGGTATTTCCTTTTTCTACACCAGAGTGTCAGTCGCAGACTGCTTCAACAACAGCACCACCGAAGGATGCCGAAACCTTGGTTCCCGACGAAAGTGTGATGCTTGCTGCATCGAGTTCCTGCATTGCGCCGCTACCCAGGGTGAACTTCAGATAGGTCTCGCCCTGGCTGGCATTGTCGCTGGAACCATGCTCGATCGTGGATATCGAAAAGTTGGATGTCGATACAGAATTGATGTCCGAAGCGGCAATGGTGATTTCATTGACGCCTGCCGGCAGGCCGCCGTTGAAGCTGTTTCCCTCACATTGGACAGCCGATGCGGAAGTGGTGCTGAAAGCAGCCGCTAGCGAGACCACAAGGCCTGCAACAAATGGTTTCATGGTCAGATCCCCTTTCAAGTTTTCAAAGCCCGAGGCGCATTGAGTAAGGCCTCATTTTCTATGGCCAGATGATTTGTGTTGCGCCGTCCTTACGGCAAAGCACCCTCGCCCAGCACCAGCCAACACATCCATTGGCAAGGCGCGGCGTGCCCGAGTAGGTGCCGACATCCTTGCAGGTGCCGCCTACCGGATACATCGAGAAACCGCTAGGCCAGTTGGTTGTGTCGCTATGCCAGCCGCCAGTCTTGCGGCGGCGTGTGATGCCGCACGTCTTGCCGTTGTTCTCGCCATAGATCATCAGGCGCATATTCCAGTTGGCGCCATTGGGATTGGAACAGGCGTTGAAGCCGGCGTTGCACTCCAGAAAGTTGCCGGAACAGGCTTCCATGCGATGGCCGTTCGGCATGCTGCCGGTGTTCGTGCCATGCTTCAGGGCGATGTTCTTCAGCGTTGTCAGTGTATTGCCGTCTGTCGTGTTCACAATGGAATAACCTGCAGGACACGCGCCGCCGGGCGAATTGATGGCATTTCTGAGGTTCGAAATGCTCGAGCTCGCAGTCCTCTGGAACACCTTGTAGAGCTTGTCCGTTGTCTGGATCTTGTTCACGGCATTGAAGGTGCTGTCACTGGTGGGGGTCGAGGCAACCAGAAAGCCGTTGGTGTTGCGCGCATAGGTGACGAGGTCGACGGAACCGCCGGTCAGAACCCCCTGCCCCTCGAGCGTGTAGTTCAGGACGGCATGGCCCTTGTCGTTGCTGATCGCAGGGGCGCCAAGAAGCAGGTTGTCCGGCTTGGCGACAACGTCATAGACGATTGTATGGCCTGCCGATTTCATGGCTTGTGTGTTGGCGCCCGTGATTGCCGCCTTGTTCTTCCACCAGCTGCATCCCTTGAAATCAGCCTGGGTGGTGATGCTGTTATTTGCCGCGATGATGAAGGAAGAGAGCATGCTAGGATGCCATGACAGGTCGGTATGGCCAATCGTCGCAAAGCAAAGCTGTTTAGCGGCATTCTCTTCGGTATTGTCGGCTGTCGAATTCTCGAAGAAGTAGCGAACACGCTCGATATTGGCGGTGATCGTCGCTTCCGTCGGTGTCGTGCTGCAGGCCGTCTCATATGTCGAGAAGTTGCTGACGATGGAAGACCCCGCAAGCAGCGGGCCGGTCAGCTGCTTTGCTGATGACGCATCGCCGAGAGCTGTCTGAATGGCGTTCTGCGCTGATTGGAAAGCATCCTTTGCCGCAAGGAACTGTGACTTCGTGGCGCTGCTGCAGTCATCGTTGGGGCAGAACGCATCCCAGGTGCTGTTGTCGAGTTCCGCAAACAGGGCGACATCGGCGGCGTTCAGCCCGAAGCCGAGGCCACTAGCGGTCTGATACTGAGTGAAATTGTCGTAATTCGGCGTGATGCAGGCATTTACGAGATTGTAGTCGCGCATCGGCAGAAACGTGCCGCGCGCGTAGGTCGAACAGGTCTGACCCAGTCCACAAGTTGTACGAAGCTTGTCATATGTTGCGCCAGCGCAGTTCGCATTGTCGATCTGGGCGAACGACCCGTTATCGGCCTGGTTTGCATCTGACCAGAGCTGGGCGTCTGTTGCAGAATTCTGATAGCCGCAGCAATCCCGCGCCTGGCGGTAGCTGTCAAGCGATGTCCAGCCATTATCGCTGTAGGGACTTGTCGCTGTTCCGCCAAATTCCCCGACGCCGCCAACAGTAAAACCGTCATTCGCGAAAGCTGCTGTCGATAGCAGGAGACAGGCCGCCGAAAGAAACGAGATAAGATGTCTTGTCATGCATGGATCTCCTGTATTGAAAGCCAGGACGGCGCGTCAGTAACAGCGGTGACGCTCCGGCAAGCCTCCCGGAAAGGTGGAAAAGTCAGTAAGATAGTTTGCCTTGGTCGTGTCGCCAGGCGGTGTGAAGCATGTCTCTGAATTGATTTCATAGACTGGCGTATTGACGGTCTGGTCGCTCAGCAGCTGCACATCGAATTGATGATGCGTGCCGCCGTCCAGGGTTGCGGTCGGGTCCACCGTCACCACTTCGCTGCCAATCAGCAGCCTGGTGATCCTGCTGCTGATGTCGCTGAAGGGCAGGTTTGGGGACGTGACCCTGATCTGGACAAATGAACCTGTCGCGGTTTCGTTATCACCAAGAGTTCCGCTGTACCGGACAGAGGTGGTGCATTCATCAAGACCCGTGCAGGTGCAGAATTTCAGGCCCAGCTTGTTGGACACTGTCTTCCAGCTCGCGGCCTGGACATCCGTGCCGCTGCAATAGACCATGGTTTGCCCGCGCTTGATGGTTATCTGGGTGGTTGTATTGTCGCTCTCGCGGGCGTGGGACATGAAATGATTGCCGTCGCACACCTGGCCCTTCTCGTTATTGAAGGGGTTGCTCTTCTCGGCATTGATTTCTGTGATGTAACGGTCGCGCAAGACAAAGCAGCGGCTCTGTTTGTTCAGCCCTTCGGAAAATTTGCTGCGCGCGCCAAGATCGTTCGAAACCGATACGATATCATTGTCCAGGGTCCGCTTGAGGAATTCGAAATTGTCCTTCACGACGCCGTCACGAGCCTGACTGATATAGGCAAGGTACCCGATGACGCCAATACCGGCGAGGATGCCGATGATGGCAACCACGACAAGCAGTTCAATGAGCGAAAAACCCTGGCGGCGCACGACGGTCCCCTTACGCGTGAACATTTAACGAACCACTAATGTAATAAAGACTTCTTTGCAATAATGTAGTTGATCGTTCAATGTTCCGCCGTGATCCTGCTAGCGTGATCCAGCTACAGGGAAAACACCATCCCATCGATCCCGGGCTCGGTCCGGGGCGGACAGATCTGCGCGAGCTTTTCATAATCCGCTTCAAGACCAAGATGTGTGAGAACAGCGCGCGCAGGCCGCACGCGTTCGATCCATGCGAATGTCTGCTCATAGTGGCTGTGGGCCTGATGCGGGGTCTCGCGCAGAGCTTCCACGATCCAGAGCGGGACCCCGGCTATGGCATCCAGCACCGCATCCTCAAGACCAACAACATCGGTTGAATAGGCAAATTTCCCATTGAACAGGAAGCCAAGCGACTCGGCGTTGCCGTGATCCTGGTGGAAAATATCGACCTCAACATCACCAATGTTGATCTTGCTGCCGGCCTCAATCTGCTCCATACGCATCGGCGGCACAAAATAGCTTGGTGAATTCGGGTCCTTTTCGAAAAGATAGGGAAAACGGTGTTTGATATCGGCCGAGTGCCGGGATGTTGTTCTGACAGGCAGTTCCACCCGGTCCGGCCAGTAGAAGGCCCGCAGGTCATCCAGACCGGCGATATGATCTGAATGCGTATGGGTGACAAGGAGGGCGTCGATTTTCTTCAGCCCGAGCGGCATCAACTGATTGCGGATATCAGGCCCGGCGTCGACAAGCACTGTGGTGCTGTCGGTCTGCACCAGAACGGCGCATCTCTGCCGACGGTTTCTGGGATCGTCCGGATTACAGGATCCCCACCCGGCATGCCCCAGCGCGGGGACACCAACAGAGGTGCCGCACCCAAGAAGCGTGACCTTCATCCCTCGCCCATCCTTGAAAACAGCCTTAATGTATTGGCTCTGGTCAGGTTTGCCATGTCATCGACGGTCTGGCCACGCACATCCGCAAGCCTTGCAAGTGTGTGGCTTGTGAAAGCCGGCTCGTTGGATTTGCCACGCATGGGAACAGGCGCAAGATAGGGCGCATCGGTTTCCACCAGAATCCTGTCTTCAGGGGCGTCGCGCGCCACCTGCCGGATGGCGTCTGCTGAATTGAATGTCAGGATTCCCGAAAAGCTTACATAGAACCCGATGTCCAGCGCGCGTCGCGCCAGCTCCGGACCAGAGCTGAAGCAATGCAGGACGCCGGCGAACGGGCCCTTGCGCATTTCATCCTCGATGATCTCGGCGATATCTTCGTCTGCTTCTCGTGCGTGGACAATGATCGGCAACCCGGTTTCGCGTGCCGCGGTGATCTGCGCACGGAAACTTGCCGCCTGCAGATCACGGGGGGCGTAATCATAGTGATAGTCGAGCCCAGCTTCGCCAATCGCAACGCATCTAGGATGATCTGCCGCCTCAATGAAGGCGGCCACGTCACAGGCCTGCTCCTCACGGCCGGCCTCGTGCGGATGCACACCGGCACTGAACCATATGTTGTCATGCGCTTCAGCAATTCGCCGAGGAGCGTCAAGCGTGCTCAGCTTTACACCGATAGTGATGACCCGATCCACGCCGGCCTCGGCGGCACGCGCCAGCACAGCAGGCAGGTCGCCGCTGAGCTGCGGATAATCAAGATGGGCATGGCTATCAATGATCATGGCTGCTCTAGCCCTCGGGGTCTTCGACGACATAACGTGGGAACACAGGCTCCGGCTTTGTGATGGTGACGCCCGCATTGAGCCTTGCCGCCCCGGCAAGCTGATCAAAACCACGCGCCTCGGGGCCAACGCCGATCTGATCCAGAATTCGCGCTGCGGATTCCGGCATGACAGGTTGCACCAGGATCGCAACTTGCCGGATCGTTTCCGCCAGCACTGCCAGCACCTCGCCCATGCGGGACGGATCGGTTTTCTTCAGGCCCCAAGGCGCGGTTGAATCCACATAACGATTGGCTTCGGAAATCACCTGCCAGATCACGCGAAGCGCCTCGTGGAACGCCTGGGAGTCCATATGGTGCCGCACCTGCTCAAGCAGGCTGTCAGCAGCGTCAAGAAGGCCTTGATCTTCATCTGTCGGCGCCATTGGCAGGGCCGGCATGATACCGTCGCAATTCTTGTAAACCATGGACAGGACACGCTGCGAAAGATTGCCAAGGTCATTCGCCAGATCGCCATTCATCCTGTGGATCATCGCACGCTGCGAGAAATCGCCATCATTGCCAAAGGGAACCTCGCGCATCAGGAAATAGCGCGTCTGGTCCAGACCATATTCCTCGGCAAGGCTGTTCGGATCGATGACATTGCCAAGCGATTTCGAAATCTTTTCGCCTTCGTTGGTCCACCAGCCATGCGCATATACCCGCTTTGGCAATGGCAGGTCCGCCGCCATCAGAAATGCCGGCCAGTAAACGGCGTGAAACCGCAGAATGTCCTTGCCAACCATATGCAGGTCCGCCGGCCAGTAGCGATTGTTTCTGGCCGCATCTGCGAATTCACCATCCGTTGGCCAGCCTGTCGCTGTCACGTAATTTGTCAGGGCATCAAGCCAGACATACATGACATGCGCATCATCGCCCGGCACCGGAACGCCCCAGGAAAAGCTTGCGCGGCTTACTGACAGATCGCGAAGGCCGCCTTTGACAAAGCTCTTCACCTCATTGAAGCGGGATTCAGGGCCAACGAAAGCAGGATTGGCGTCATAGAAATCCAGCAGCGGTTGCTGCCATTGCGACAGATTGAAGAAGTAGGAAGGTTCCTCCACCCATTCGACAGGGGCGCCTGTCGGGGCCTTGCCATCGACAATTTCCGCCTCGGTGTAGAAGGCTTCGTCGCGCACCGCGTACCATCCGGCATAGCTTCCCAGCGTGATATGTCCGCGCTCCAGCAGAATGGACCACAGCTTCTGACAGGCGACGCGATGCCGTGCTTCGGTGGTCCGGATGAAGTCATCATTGGAAAAATTCATCCTGTCGGTCAGGTCGCGGAAATTCTGGCTGACGCTGTCGGTGAATGCCTGCGGCGACACTCCCTTGTCATTGGCCGCCTTCTCCACCTTCTGACCATGTTCGTCGGTTCCTGTCAGAAACATCACATCAAAGCCGTCCAGCCGTTTGAAACGGGCCAGCACATCACAGGCAAGCGTGGTGTAGGCATGACCTATGTGAGGCTTGTCATTGACGTAATAGATCGGTGTCGTGACGTAAAAGGGTGTCTTGTCTGAACCAGGCATCACTGTGTCTCGCGGTCAAAAAAGGGCGCTCGCATCCGGCGTCGTCAGCTCAAACGCCCCCGATGGACGCCCCCCGCAGGATGTACAGCCATACCCTCGTCAGGGCAAGGATTTCTGGCGCAATCCGGCGAGTTCACGGCTCAGGAAATGGCCAAAATCAAGATAGAGACCATCCATTTTTGCAGCACTGGTGAGAAAGTCCGCATGACGTTCGGCCAAAGCCGAACCTCCATGATGTCTGGCCAGACGCGTCACGGCTTCTGTTTCAAAGTCGCATAGAGACGTGGAACGGGCGCCCTCACCACCCCCACCAGCATGAATGGCAGCCAGTCGCAACAGGCGCGCGAGCAGCCAGATCGCCCCGTCCCTGTGGTCCTGGCCATCACCACCACCACGTCCCCATTTATCGCATAGAGCGGCACAAGCCGACGCATCGAAACTGGTTTCTGCCAGCAACGAACAGGCCGCACGATAGAGGTCATCAGATTGTGTCGCGGCAAGCGACAATGCCCTGCCTGGCGCGCCATCAGCCAGCCGCGCAAGATCATCGAGACGGGCCGGCGATATATCCGGCAACTGCGCGCCAATAATGTCGCGGCACGCAGCCTCGTTCAGGGTGTCGAGCCGGACAAGCCGGCAGCGTGACCGGATTGTCGGCGGCAGTCGTCCCGGGCGCGAGGCCACAAGGAACAGCATGGTCTTTTCAGGCGGCTCCTCGAGAAGTTTCAGTAAGGCATTCGCACCATTACGATTGACCTGATCCATGGAATCTATGATCGCGACGCGCCATCCGCCACGGCCGGGACGGTGGCCCATGAAGCCTACAAGTTTCCTGATCTGCTCAAGCTTTATCTGACCCGACTTGTTTTCCTTCACATCCGGCCTGATCACGAGAAGGTCCGGGTGATGACCCTTGCACACAAGGTTCGAGCCAGGATCATCAGGGTCGATGGTTATGGCACCATCATCGATAAGCGCCGGAGCATTGTCTGTTTCACGAAGCAGCCATGCTGCCGCCATACAGGCCATCGACGCCTTGCCGATGCCCTGAGGACCGGTCAGAAGCCAGCCATGCGCGGCGCGGCCTCCGTCAAGGGCGTCTTTCAACGCGGATGTGAAAACCTGATGCCCTTGCGGGATGTTGAGCGGATCGAACAGCAGCGGCGGCGTCTCATCCATGCGTCCAGCCCCCGTCGCTCACGCCAGCTGAGCCGCCCGAAGCCGCGGAAGCACGATATCAGCAACATCGCCGGCAACGGCGTCCACACTTCGCGCGGCATCAATCACGACGAACCTTGAGTTATGCTCCTCGGCAAGCTCGAGAAAGGCCATTCTGACCTTCTGATGGAACTCTATCCCTTTGCTTTCGAAACGTGATTCGTCGCCGGCACGCGAAGATGCCCGCTTCAACCCGACCTCGACATCCATATCCAGC
>JBMHCH010000070.1:0-10208 GCA_049890015.1 Puniceispirillaceae bacterium (SeqCode) | reverse complement strand
TAGTTTTGCGGTCGCATACAATCCGGCAATGGGGCCAGTTCTCAAGGTAGGCGTCATACCCCTCAACCCTGACGGAAGCCCGAGAGATGTTGGTGATGGCCCGCTGAACCTTCACATGTTTGACGCTCTGCTTGATACAGGTGCAACGAATGCCTGCATTTCAAGTCGCGTTGTGTCTGAGGTGGGCCTTCATCCAACTGGCAAATCGATGATGATTGGTGCTACAGGCGAACGTGAAACAGATGAACATTTTTTTGGCATTGCTTTTGTTACCTCAGAGGAACCACAGCCAACAGGCGAGATATCCAGGCAGTTGGAAGTGCGTCCGGTGAGAGGTATGCTCTTTGACAATGGGCCTTCTCAGTTCGATGTACTGATTGGCCGTGACATTCTATGTCAGGGTGTGTTCACGATGTCCTTTGACGGGCATTTCACTCTTAGTTTCTGAACACCCCTAGCTTGCGCGGTGCGCGGCGAACAGCGCCGCGTCGGCAAGGGCGCGGGCCAGCGGCGCGGTGCGCTCGTCATCCATGAACGGGGCCAGCGCCTCGCCGGCCCGAAGCGCGTGGTCATGCGCCGCCGCGATCGACCGGTTCACCGCGTCATGGCGGGCCAGGATGGCCTGCGCCTCGGCAAGATCGCCGTCGCGGAACTCAGCTTCTCCCAGGGTGCGCTGCCAGAAGCCGCGCTCCTCTTCGCCGGCGTCCTGCCAGGCCAGGATCACCGGAAGGGTGATCTTCTGATCGGTGAAATCATCACCGGCATTCTTTCCCATCTGCTGCGCCGAGGCGCTGTAATCCAGCGCGTCATCCATGATCTGGAACGCCATGCCGAGCTCCATGCCGTAGACCCGCATGGCCTCGACCTGATCCGCCGGCGCGCCGGCAACCTCGATTCCGGCGGCGGCGGCGGCCGAAAACAGCACCGCTGTCTTTCCCCTGATCACATCAAGATAGTCGGCAAGCGTCGTGTCCGGCCGGCCGGTGATCATCATCTGCAGGATCTCGCCCTCGGTGATCCGCGCGGCGGCGGCGGCAAGCCGCCCCAGCACCGCCATATCGCCCGCCGCGACCATCAGCGCGAAGGCCCGTGCGAACAGAAAATCCCCGACCAGAACCGAGGCGTCATTCCCCCACAGCGCGTTCGCCGTGTCCTTGCCGCGGCGGAGCTTTGATTCATCGATCACATCATCATGCAGAAGCGTCGCCGAATGGATGAATTCCACGGCAGTGGCAAGCTTCACCGCGGGTGCGCGCGCCGTCTCGTCGGCGCTGGCAAGCATCGCCCCGGCGACGGTCATCATCGGCCGCATGCGCTTGCCGCCGGACGCGATCAGATGACCGGCCAGCTGCGGCACCAGCGGCACCTTGCTGTCCATACGGTCGAGAATGGTGGCGTTGACCCGCTCCATCTCCGCCGACAGAAGGTCGATCAGCGGAGTGATTGACGGCGTTTCGCGTGCCATCGGAACGGCGCTTGGTGCGGTCATGGTAAGGGCCGGGCCTGGTTAACTGAGGTCCAATTATCGCGCCGCACGGGCCCGGGGCAAGCGAAATTGTCCGTATTCGAGGCGCCGGATCATTTGGTCGCGGCCCTGATCGCCCCATGGCCGCTTTTTTTCGGCAGGGTCTTGGCTATTTCCGGCTTTTGGCGCATATCTGTGGCATGGTGACGCTTGTCCGGACCACCAATCCAGTCCGCCTGTCCTTTCTGAGGGCTCTTCTTGCGGATTCAGGAATTCCGACCAGGGTGTTCGATGGCAACATCTCCGCGCTGGAGGCCGGCATAGGGGCGTTCCCGAGGCGACTTGCCGTTTCGGCGGCACAGCGGCTGGCAGCCGAGACCGTGCTGCGCGATGCCGAGGAATATTACGATGACTGACGACAGCAGCCCGAATGGCGATATCAGGATGATGCAGGTCACCCATGACCATCTTCTTGAGGAGGCAGTGAAGATCACGCAGCCGGCGGACGGTTACCGGGTCGGCAGCGACACTGTTCTTCTGGCGGCGTCGGTTGCGACCTCCGGCGGCAGGCTGCTGGACCTTGGCGCCGGGGTTGGCGGGGTATCGCTATGCGTGGCGCACCGTCTTCCCGAACTGCAGGTGACGGCTGTTGAAAAACACGCCGATCTGGCGGTCATGGCGATGGAGAACGCGGCGGTCAACGGGGTCGCCAACAGGCTGAGAGTGCTGACAACAGATATCCGCGACATGCCTCCGGTGCTTGCCGGCAGCTTCGATCATGTCGTCAGCAACCCGCCCTATCACAATTCGCATGGCACAAGGCCGCGCAACGCGGATCGCGCGCTTGCGCATATGGGCGAAGACACCGAAATGGGTGACTGGGTGAAGGCAGCGGTCTGGGCCACCAAGCCGCGCGCCAAGATCACCTTTATCTGCCGTGCCGACAGGGTGCCTGAGCTGATCAGCCTGTTCCACGAGAATGGCGCCGGCGAGGCCGTTCTTTTCCCGCTCTGGCCGCGTCATTCCAGTCCGGCCGGGCGTGTCATCGTCCAGGTCCGCCGCGATGTCGATGGTCCGGGCGCGGTGCTTCCGGGTCTTGTGCTTCACCGCGACGACGGCGGGTTCACCGATGCTGCCATGCAGGTGATGGCCGGTGGCCAGCTCCCCGTGATCCACCCCGCGCGCCCCCTTGCCAGTGGCAAGCGGCGGGGATCGGGCAAGGAAGAGGCCTAGGGCGGTGATCGCGCGGCTGTTTTTCTGGCGCAAGAAGCGTGCTGTTGTTCCTGTCGTCAGGCTGTCCGGGGTGATCGCCAGCGGCGGCGGCCTGCGGCGCGGCATTTCGATGGAAGCTGTGGAGCCTCAGCTGAAGAAGGCTTTCTCCATGCGCCGCGCCAAGGCGGTTGCGCTGATCATCAATTCGCCTGGCGGCTCGCCGGTGCAGTCGGCGCTGATCGGCCAGCGCGTGCGCGATCTGGCGCGCAAGGCCGATGTGCCGGTGCTTGCCTTCTGCGAGGATGTGGCGGCAAGCGGTGGTTACTGGCTGGCCGCCGCGGCTGACGAGATCTACGCCAACGCTGCTTCGATCATCGGGTCCATCGGCGTCGTGTCCGCCGGCTTCGGCTTTGACCGCGCCATCGAGAAGCTTGGCGTTGACAGGCGGGTCTATACCGCAGGCACGCGCAAGATGATCCTCGACCCCTTCAGGCCAGAGGCGGAGGAGGATGTGGCGCGGCTGAAATCCCTTCAGGCCGAGATCCACCAGCAGTTCATCTCGCATGTCATCGAGCGGCGCGGCGGCAAGCTGAAGGGCGACCATGACGATCTGTTCAGCGGCGCTTTCTGGACCGGCGCCTCGGCGCTGGAGCTTGGGCTGATCGACGGGCTTGGTGACTGCCGCCAGCTTGTCACGCAGCGGTTTGGCGAGGATGTCGATCTGATGATGGTCCAGCCGAAAAAGAAGCTGTTGTCCGGGTTCGGAGGCCTGTCTGGATCAATGGCAGGATCAATGGCAGGATCGCTGTCCGCAGACGCGGCGGCGGCGATTGTCGACGAGGCTGTTGATCTGGCTGTCGAACGTGCCCATCTCTCCCGCTTCGGGCTGTGACGGCGTATCCATCACCCGCTCCATCGTGATGAAAGGCATGACATGATTCCCTCTCTTCCCAAACTGCTTGCTCTTGGCGCCGTGATTTGGGCTGTCTGGATGGGATTCCGTCTGGTTGAGCGCCGCGGCGCGGGCCAGCAGGGCCAGGATGACGCGGCAGGCGATGACGGCAAACGCGCAAATCGCGCGCTCGATCTCGAGGAATGCCGCGTCTGCCACGCCTGGGTTGCCGGCGAGGCCTGCGATCGTGACGCCTGTCCCTATCGGGGCGATGCCGGCTGAGGCGGCCCGTCCGACGAGGCCCGTCTGACGCGGCGGAGTGCGGCACACTAAACCTTGCATAGGGCGGCCGTTTGCGGCTATTTTGCGGCCTCGGTCTGATCGGTAACGCCGCTGGCGGAAACACCCTCTATGTCCAAGACATTTACCACCCGTCCCGGGCTGGATTTCCAGTCAATCATCCTGAAACTGCAGACCTACTGGGCTGGCAAGGGCGCGGTGATCCTGCAGCCCTATGACATGGAAGTCGGGGCCGGCACCTTTCACCCGGCGACAACATTGCGTGCCCTTGGTCCGGACCACCACTGGCGCGCCGCCTATGTGCAGCCGTCGCGCCGCCCGACCGATGGCCGTTTCGGGGAAAATCCGAACAGGCTGCAGCATTACTACCAGTTCCAGACCATCTTCAAGCCGTCGCCGCCGGACTCGCAGGAGCTGTATCTTGGCAGTCTTGCCGCCATCGGGCTTGATCCGCAGCAGCATGACATCCGCTTTGTCGAGGATGACTGGGAGTCGCCGACCCTGGGGGCCTGGGGCCTCGGGTGGGAAGTCTGGTGCGACGGCATGGAAGTCTCGCAATTCACCTATTTCCAGCAGGTCGGCGGGATCGAATGCGATCCGGTGCCGCTGGAATTGACCTATGGGCTGGAACGCCTCGCGATGTTCATCCAGGGCGTCGACAATGTCTACGACCTCGACTGGGACGGTGTCGCTGGCGAGGATGGCGGCAAATGCTATGGCGATATCTTCCACCGCGCCGAGGTCGAGTTTTCAGACTGGAACTTCAACCACGCCGAGACCACCGCACTGTTCCAGCATTTCCGCGATGCCGAGGCCGAATGCGGGCGCCTGCTGGCGCTGGAGACGCCGTTGGCGCTTCCGGCCTATGACCAGTGCATGAAAGCAAGCCATCTGTTCAACCTTCTGGATGCGCGCGGCGTCATCTCGGTGACCGAGCGGGCCGCCTATATCGGCCGCGTGCGGGCGCTGGCGCGCGGCTGCTGCGAGGCGTGGATCGGCGCCGGAAAGACCGCGGAGGCGGCGCATGGCTGATCTTCTGATTGAAATCATCTGCGAGGAGATTCCGGCCCGCATGCAGGCGCGCGCCGCCGCCGACCTTGAACGGCTGATGCGCGCCCATCTCGACGATGCCGGTCTGGCCTACGGTGCCGCGCGCGGGTTCGTCGCGCCGCGCCATCTGGCGCTCTATGTTGACGGTGTTGCTGACCGGCAGGAGGATCTGTCCGAAGAACGCCGGGGTCCGCGCGCTGACGCGCCTGACAAGGCCATCGAGGGGTTCCTGAAATCAACCGGCCTGACGCGCGACCAGCTGATCGAGGAAGACACGCCGAAGGGCCGCTTCCTGTTTGCCCGCATCGAACGGGCCGGCGCCGATACCGCGGCGCTGCTTCCGGACATGGTGACAGCGACCCTGTCGGAATTTCCATGGCCGAAGAGCCAGCGCTGGGGCGCGACTCGCTTCCGCTGGGTACGGCCGCTTCATCGGGTGAATGTGATGTTTGGCGGTCAGCCTCTGGCGGGCGAGCTTGATCTCGGCGGAGCAACGCTGCCTTTCACAGCTGTCAGCCGCGGCCATTATTTCGAGCATGCCGGCGATATCGACCTGACCGGGGTTGCCAGCGCCGATGAGTATGCAACGCGGCTTCGCGCAGCCCATGTGATGGTTGACCGCGCCGAGCGCCGCATCGCGGTCACCGATGGCGCGACGCGGCTTGCCGCCGGGGCCGGCACCAGGCTTCGCGTCAATGAAGGTCTGATCGACGAGGTGTGCGGGCTGGTGGAATGGCCATCGCCGATGTTCGGCAGTATCGAGGACCGGTTCATGGCGCTACCGGACGAGGTGCTCGAGGCTTCTATCAGGGCGCATCAGAAATATCTGGTCACCGAGGATGAAAAGGGCGCCCTTCAGCCGGGATTCATCATTGTCGGCAACAGGCATGCCGATGCCGCGCGCGACGCGGTGATCCTTGCCGGCAACCAGCGGGTGCTGCGGGCGCGTCTTGCCGATGCCGAGTTCTTCTGGGCCGAGGATCGCAAATCCCCGCTCGAGGACATGCTGCCGCGCCTTGCCGACATCACCTTCTATGAAGGGCTGGGGTCGGTCCATGACAAGGCGCTGCGGATGGAAAAGCTGGCGGAGGCCATCGCCCCGCATTTGGCCGGCTGTGACAGTGCCGCCGCGATGCGCGCCGCGCGTCTTGCCAAGGCCGATCTGGTCAGCGGCATGGTTGGCGAATTCCCCGAACTCCAGGGCATCATGGGCGGCCATTACATCCGCGCGTCCGAGCCGGTGATCGCCGATGCCATCGCCGCGCATTACCGTCCGCAGGGGCCCGGCGACACACTGCCGCGCAGCGCCGAGGGATGCGTTGTCTCGCTTGCCGACAAGATCGACAGTCTTGCCGGATTCTTCGGGGCCGGGGCAAAGCCGACCGGATCGAAGGATCCTTTCGCGTTGCGCCGCGCCGCGCTTGGCGTGATCCGGATCATTCTGGAGATGCGTGTCCGCATGCCACTGGCAGGCCTGCTGTCCACCGCCGCGGCGCTGCACGGCTTTGACAGCGCCGATTCCGACCTGATGCCTTTCATCCGCGAGCGGCTTCGTGTCAGCCTTCGCGATGACGGCATCGCGCATGATGTGGTGGCGGCCGCGCTTGGCGAGGACGGGATGGCGGGAAGCGACGATATTCTGGCGCTGGCAGACCGCGCGGCAGCGCTGTCCGCCTTTCTGTCAGGCGAGGCCGGGGTGGGTCTTCTTGCCGGATGGCGCCGTGCTGCCAGTATCCTCAATGCTGAGGAAAGCAGGGCCAAACAGGCGTTTCCCCCCGAAACCGATCCGCGCCTGTTCGCCGAGGCGGCGGAAGCAGGGCTGCATCAGGCGATCACCGCCTTGCCGGACCCCGGGGCCGCGGCGCAGGACCGTGACGGGCTCCTGGCCGCCATGCAGTCCCTTGGCGGCCTGCGGGAGCCCATTGATGCGTTCTTCGAGCATGTCGTCGTCAATGACGATGACGACGCGGTGCGCCAGAACCGGCTTGGTCTTCTGGCGATGGTCCGTCATGCCATGCAACGGGTCGCGGACTTTTCCAGACTAGAGGGATAGACCAGAAGGACTATAGGGCCATGAACGACACTTCCACGCAGTGGGTCTACAGCTTCGGCGCGGCCGGCACCGACGGCGACAGCAGCATGCGCAACCTTCTTGGCGGCAAGGGGGCCAACCTTGCGGAGATGAGCGGTATCGGGCTTCCGGTGCCGCCCGGTTTCACCATCACCACCGAGGTCTGCACCTTCTACTACGACAATGGCCGCAGCTATCCAGGCGCGCTGGCATCGCAGGTCGTCGACGCTGTGGCGCGGATCGAGGCCGAGACGGGTGCCCGCTTCGCCGATCCCGAAAACCCGCTTCTGGTTTCGGTGCGCTCGGGCGCGCGCGCCTCGATGCCGGGGATGATGGACACGGTTCTCAATCTCGGCCTGAATGACGCCACGGTCGCGGGTCTGGCAAGGCGCGCCGATGATAAGCGGTTCGCCTATGACAGCTACCGCCGCTTCATCCAGATGTATGCCGATGTGGTTATGGAGGTGGATCACGGCCTGTTCGAGGACGCGCTTGAGGAGTTGAAGCTCCGCTGCGGGGTGTTCGACGATACGGGGCTGACCGGCGATGATCTGGAAACGCTGGTCGACACCTACAAGCAGATTGTCCTTGAAGAGAGCGGCGAGAATTTCCCGCAGAACCCGGACGACCAGCTGTGGGGCGCCGTCGGCGCTGTCTTCGGCAGCTGGATGAATGCCCGCGCCACAACCTATCGCCGTCTGAACAACATTCCCGCTTCCTGGGGAACCGCGGTGAATGTGCAGGCCATGGTATTCGGCAATATGGGCGATGACTGCGCCACCGGCGTCGCTTTCACCCGCGACCCCTCGACCGGCGAGAACAGCTTCTATGGCGAGTATCTGATCAACGCCCAGGGTGAGGATGTGGTCGCCGGCATCCGCACGCCGCTGCCGCTGACAAGGCTGGCGCGCGAGGTTGCCGGCGAGAGCGAGCTGTCAATGGAAGAGGCGATGCCTGAGGTGTTCGCCCAGCTCGATCAAGTGCGAAGCCAGCTTGAGACGCATTACGGCGACATGCAGGATCTGGAATTCACCGTGCAGCAGGGCAGGCTCTATATGCTGCAGACCCGCAACGGCAAGCGCACCGGCGCCGCCGCGCTGCGCATGGCGGTGGACATGGCCGAGGAAGGGCTGATCAGTCGGGACGAGGCGCTGCTTCGGATCGATCCGATCGCGCTTGACCAGCTTCTTCACCCGACGCTCGATCCCGATGCGGAAAAGACGGTCATCGCCACCGGCCTTCCGGCATCGCCCGGCGCGGCCGCCGGCGAGATCGTGCTGAGCGCGGACCGCGCCGAGGAACTGGCCGCCAATGGCAGGCAGGTGATCCTGGTGCGCCTGGAGACAAGCCCCGAGGATATTCACGGCATGCACGCTGCCGCCGGCATCCTGACAGCGCGCGGCGGGATGACAAGCCACGCTGCTGTCGTGGCGCGGGGCATGGGGCGCGCCTGCGTGTCCGGTGCCGGCGATCTGAGGTTCGACGAGACGAACGGCAAGGTCTTCATCCGCGATCACGAGCTTGCCGAGGGGGATACCATCACCATCGATGGCGGCACCGGCGAGGTGTTCCTTGGCCAGGTGGCGACCATCCAGCCGAAGATGTCAGGCGCTTTCGCGACTGTCATGCAATGGGCGGATGAAACAAGGCGCATGGCGGTTCGCACCAACGCCGAGACGCCGGCGGACGCGCGAACGGCGGTCGATTTCGGCGCCGAGGGGATCGGCCTGTGCCGCACCGAGCACATGTTCTTCGATGTCGACCGCATTGTCGCGATGCGCGAGATGATCATGGCTGTCGATACCGAAGGCCGCGAGGTCGCGCTGGCGAAGCTCTTGCCGATGCAGCGTCAGGATTTCGAGGCGCTCTTCACCATCATGGCGGGTCTGCCGGTGACAATCCGGCTTCTCGACCCGCCGCTTCACGAATTCCTGCCGCATTCGCCGGAGGAGCTTTCCGATGTCGCGCTCGAGGCGGGAATATCGCCGGAAACAGCGCGGCAACGCTCGATGAAGCTGTCGGAGTCCAACCCGATGCTGGGGCATCGGGGGTGCCGTCTTGCCGTGACCTATCCGGAAATCTGCCGGATGCAGGCGCGCGCCATCTTCGAGGCCGCCTCGGCGGTCTCGGCCGGGGGCGCCGCGGCGCCGGTTCCCGAAATCATGATCCCGCTGGCGGCGACGGCGCGGGAGCTGGAGCTGTGCAAGGCGGTGATCGATGCCGAGGCAGAGGCGGTGGCTACGGAAACCGGCACACGGATCGACTATCTTGTCGGGACCATGGTCGAGCTGCCGCGGGCGGCGATCTGCGCCGATGACCTGGCCAAGGAGGCCGAATTCTTCTCCTTCGGCACCAATGACCTGACGCAGACCGCGCTTGGCATCAGCCGCGATGACGCCGGCGCCTTCATGCATGCCTATACCGATGCGGAAATCTATCCGTGCGATCCGTTCGTATCGATCGACCGCGAGGGAGTCGGCGCGCTGGTCAGCATGGGCGTCGAGAAGGGCCGGTCGGTGCGCGGCGACCTGAAGCTTGGCATCTGCGGCGAGCATGGCGGCGATCCCGACTCGATCAGCTTCTTCGAGGAGGTCGGGCTTGATTACGTGTCCTGCTCGCCCTACCGGGTGCCGGCGGCAAGGCTGGCGGCGGCGCAGGCTGCGATCCGCAACCGCGGCTAGGTCGGCAGCGCCTATCCCGCGACAAGCATCCCGCGACAAACCTTCGCGCAACAAACCTTCCCGCAACAAAAAGGCCGGCTGATGCCGGCCTTTCGCGTGTCCGGCGGTGCCGGAACCCTGTGTCGTCCGGTTTACTTGATGCCGAGATTCGAGAAACGCTTATTGAAGCGGGCGACCTGGCCGCCGGAATCGACGATGCGGTGCTGGCCGGTCCAGGCCGGATGCGTCTTCGGGTCGATGTCGAGCTTCAGCACATCGCCGGGCTTGCCCATTGTGGAGCGGGTCTTGCGCTCGCTGCCATCGGTCATCACCAGGGTGATTTCATGGTAGTCGGGATGAATGTCCTTTTTCATCGGCTGGCTCCTGGCCCTCGGGCCTTTCCGGCTGTGCGCGCCGCGCTGTCGCGCTGGTCAATCTCTAGAGGCGGTGGTATATCCCCAACCACCATGGAAGGCAAGCCCCAATCGGCGCGCCGGCGCGGCAGACAGGATGCATGGCGTGACCCCGCATAGCGAAGATCACAGCGAAGCCACCGGC
>JBMHCH010000069.1:0-9970 GCA_049890015.1 Puniceispirillaceae bacterium (SeqCode) | reverse complement strand
CACCACCGGCGTCGCCTATAATGTTGCGATGATCGAGGAGCGGCTTGGCGCCGATGCCCCGACTGACAGCTGGGCGTTGATTCTCGACCCGAAATACGCTTCGAAGCTCGAGGATTGCGGGGTCGCCATTCTTGATGCGCCGACCGACGTTCTGCCGAACGTGATCGCCTATATGGGCGGTGACGGCACCAGCACCGACGCCGGCGATTTCGAGAAGGCCGGCGAGATCCTGAACGCGGTTCGCCCGAACCTGCGCTACATCCATTCCAGCCAGTCGATCAACGACATCGCAAATGGCGACATCTGCGCCGCGATCATGTGGTCGGGCGACGCCTTCCAGGCCGCATACCGGGCCGAGGAAGCCGAGAACGGCCACGCCATCGAATACTACATCCCGAAGGAAGGCACGAATCTGTGGTTTGACCATTTCGCCATTCCGGCGGATGCCAAGAACCTCGACAACGCCTACAAGTTCATCAACTACATGCTCCGCCCCGATGTCGCGGCGGCCAATGTGAACTATGTCTGGTACGCCAGCGGCAGCGAGGGCGCGAAATCCGGCATCGATCCGGAAATCCTCGAGCATCCGGGAATCTATCCGACCGCCGAGGCGCAGAAGAACCTGTTCGTCGTGCCGGTCTATGACGCCCGTCTTGACCGTGCCGTGACCCGTGTCTGGTCGCGCTTCTCCGCCGGAAGCTAGGCTCCGAAGACGCTTTTGGCAGGGCTGACAGAACGAATGCCCGCCGCTGGTCCCTGGCGACCGGCGGCGGCGCAAACCCGGCGGATCGCCATCCCGCCGGTCATTGCAAGCAACAGGGTGCCAGACCTTGTCCACACCACCTTTCATCAGGATCAGGAATGTCACACGCCGGTTCGGCGATGTGGTGGCTGTTGACGACCTGTCGCTGGATATCGGCCGCGGCGAGCTGTTCTGCCTTCTCGGCGCGTCGGGATGCGGCAAGACCACGCTTCTTCGCATGCTTGCCGGGTTCGAGAGTGTTGATTCCGGCAGCATAGAGATCGATGGCATCGACATGTCGCGGGTGCCGCCGGCAGCGCGTCCGGTCAACATCATGTTCCAGAATTACGCGCTGTTCCCGCATATGTCGGTTGCCGACAATATCGCCTATGGGCCGCGCCGCGCCGGTCTGCCGCGGGCCGAGGTCGAGTCACGCGTCGAGGCGCTGCTGCGCCTTGTCAGGCTGGCCGGCTTGGGCGGGCGAAAGCCGCACCAGCTGTCCGGCGGGCAGCGCCAGCGGGTGGCGCTGGCACGCGCCTTGGCGCGCCGGCCGAAGCTGCTGCTGCTGGACGAGCCGCTTGCCGCGCTCGACAAGAAACTTCGCGAGGATACGCAGTTCGAGCTGGTGGATATCCAGGAAACGCTCGGCACAACCTTCATTGTCGTCACCCATGACCAGGAAGAGGCGATGACGCTGGCAAGCCGGATCGGCGTGATGGAGGCTGGCAGGCTCGTGCAGGTCGACTCGCCGCGTGTCCTTTACGACCGGCCGAAGAACAGCTTTGTCGCCGATTTCCTCGGAACCGTGAGCTTCCTCGACGGCAGGGTGGAAAGCGTTGAAAAGGGGCTGTTGACGATTGCGGGCCCGGTTCCGGTCACGGCCGTCGATCCCGGCGGTTTTGCCGTCGGCGATACTGTCCGCATGGCGATCCGGCCCGAAAAGATAAGCCTTGCGCGCACCGCCACCGGCGCGGCCAACGAGGTCGAGGTCACGGTCGAGGACATGGCCTTCACCGGTGTGGCGTCGAATTACCGGGTGTCGGGCCCTGGCGGGGTATTGCTGAAGCTGACGCAGCCCAACATGCGGCGCGGCGAGCCGGCGATGGAATGGGAGGAGACAGGTTTTGCCTGTTTTGACCCGGCCGACGTCGTGCTGCTGCGGGACTAGGGCGATGGCGGCGGTGCGGCACTTCCTGACCCGCCATGGAAGGCGCCTTGTGGTGGGGTTGCCGCTGGCGTGGCTTCTGCTGTTCTTTGCCTTGCCGCTTGTCGAGGTGGCGCAGACATCCTTCACTGAGCCGCGGCGCGGCATACCGCCGTTCCTGCCGCTCTGGGGGTTTGACGAGGGCGGTTTCTTCACCCATTTCAACCTGGAGAATTACGCCCTTCTGGCGGAATATTCGCAGGATTACCTGAAGCCGGCCGGCAATTCGGTGAGGCTTGCCTTCTTCTCGACCCTGATCTGCCTGCTGTTCGCCTATCCGATGGCATGGTGGATCGCCCGCTCCAGCCCCAGCCATCGCGCCATCCTGCTTGTGCTGGTGATGCTTCCCTTCTGGACGTCCAGCCTGCTGCGGATCTATGCGCTGATCGGACTGCTGAATCCGAACGGCTTCATCAACAGCATGCTGATTCAGCTTGGCGTCATCGAGACGCCGCTTCGCATGATGCAGACGGATTTCTCGATCTATATGGGCATGTTGCTGACATATCTGCCGCTGATGATCCTGCCGCTCTACGCGGTGATGATCCGGCTTGATGACGATCTGATCGACGCGGCGGCGGATCTTGGCGCCACGCGGACCAAGATCTTCCGCACCATCATTCTGCCGCTGACCCTGCCGGGGATCGTCGCCGGAAGCCTTCTGGTCTTCATCCCGGCGGTTGGCGAATTTGTCATTCCGGCGCTTCTCGGCGGGCCCGAGCAGGTGATGATCGGCAAGGTCCTGTGGACCGAGTTCTTCCGCAACCGCGACTGGCCGGTGGCATCGGCCATCGCCATGCTGCTGCTGGCACTGCTGGCGATACCGATCATCTATGCGCGCTATCAGGACGGGCGCGCGACGGCGCTCGACCGGACCGGTCCGGCAGGTGGAGAGGCCCCATGAACCGCGGCGTCTCCTGGCCGGCCCTGTGGCTTGGCATCATCGGGTTCGGCATTCTCTATGTGCCGGTCACGGTGATGGTGATCTACAGCTTCAATGCAAGCCGCCTTGTCTCGGTATGGGCCGGCTTCTCGACAAAATGGTATGGCGCGCTTCTTGAGAACGACCAGGTTCTGGAAGCGCTTGGCAAATCGGTCTGGATCGCGGTCAACGCGGCGACGCTGTCCACCATATTCGGCGTGCTGATCGCGCTGGCCTTTGTCCGATACGGCAATTTCCGGTTCCGGCTGCTGCTCAGCGCGCTTGCCAGCACGCCGCTTGTCATGCCGGAGGTGGTGACCGGCCTGTCACTGCTGCTGCTGTTCATCGCCATGGAGGGCATGTTTGGCTGGCCGGCCGGACGCGGCATCGACACCATCATCATCGCGCACACCACCTTCGGGATGTGCTTCGCCGCGGTGGTGGTGCAGTCGCGGCTTCGCGACTTTGACATGGCGATCGAGGAGGCGGCCGCCGATCTTGGCGCGACGCAGCCCTTCATCTTTTTCTCGATCACGCTTCCGGTGATCGCGCCGGCGGTGGTTGCCGCCTGGCTTCTGGCCTTCACCCTCAGCTTCGATGATCTTGTCATCGCAAGCTTTGTCAGCGGGCCAGGAAGCTCGACCCTGCCGATTGTGGTGTTCTCGAAGGTGCGGCTTGGCGTGACGCCCGAGATCAACGCGCTGGCAACCATCATGATCCTGCTGGTGGCGGCAAGCGTGATCGTCGCCAGCGCCATCATCTACCGCAACAGTGCCAGCCGCCGGGCGGCCGCGGCCAGTGAGTGAGGAGTATCCGATGAGCGTTGACAGATCGAGTGGACAGGAGCGCGGCGACCAGGCCTTCCGCGATGGCGAGGGACGCGGCACCTGGCAGGAGATGACCTATGGTGGGGCGCTCAGCTTCGCGCGCCGGCGCTACAGCCGTGATCTGGACGGCGCCAATATCGTCGTCAGCGGCATTCCCTATGACAATGCTGTCACCTATCGACCGGGATGCCGCCTTGGACCGCGCGCCATTCGCGCCGGGTCGGTGCAGCTTGCCGAGCTCAAGCATTTTCCCTTCGGATTCGATCCGTTCGAGACATTGTCGGTGGTGGATTGCGGCGACGCCTTCATCGATCCGCATCATCCGGCAGGCGTGTTCGACAGCATCGAATCACATGCCGATCACATTCTGGCGTCGGGCGCGATGATGCTCAGCCTTGGCGGCGATCATTCTGTCGCCTATCCGCTTCTGAAGGCGCATGCCAGGCGGCATGGCCCGCTGGCGCTGGTGCAGTTCGACGCGCATTGCGATACCTGGCCGGATGACGGGACACGGTTCGACCACGGCACGATGTTCGCCCGCGCCGCCGCCGAGGGGATCATCGATGTGACGCGGTCCACACAGGTCGGGCTTCGCACCTATAACGACAGTGATCACGGCTTTGAAATCCTGACCAGCCCCTGGGTGCACCGCAACGGCATCGATGCGGCGATGGAGGTCGTGCGGGATCGCGCCGGCGACGCGCCTGTCTATGTCTCGTTCGATATTGACGGTCTTGATCCGGCATTTGCCCCCGGCACCGGCACGCCTGTGTCCGGCGGGCTTGCCAGTTGGCAGGGGCTGGAGTTCATCCGCGGGCTGGAGCCGCTGAACCTGGTCGGCATGGATCTTGTCGAGGTGGCGCCAGCCTATGACCATGCCGAGATCACAGCCATCGCCGCCGCCAGCATGGCGTTCGACTGGATCGCGGTGATTGCCAAGAAACGCGGCGCGACACCCAGGCCGGTGGGCCGTCTCTAGCCCTGGAGCCGCCTATAGTTTCAGCCTGTCGCGAAGCTTGAACCAGGCCATGCCGAGGGCCAGCGCCGGCGTGCGGAGAGGCCCGCCAGGGAAGGGCATGTGGGTCAGGCTGCTCATGATGTCGAACTCGGTGGCATCGCCGATGACAGCGCGCGCCAGCATGTCGCCGGCCTGGCCGGACAGGGCCACGCCGTGACCGGAAAACCCCTGCACGAAATAGATGTCGTCCGCTGTCCGTCCGAAATGCGGGATGCGGTTGACGGTGATGCCGATCTTCCCCGACCAGACCTGTTCGGTCTCGGCATCGGCCAGAAGCGGGAACACCGCCTTCATACGGCGGCGAAGATCGGGCTCGACACTGCCGAACTCGACATTGGAATAGCTGGCGCGTCCGCCGAAGATCATCCTGTTGCCGGCGTCGATGCGGTAATAGTTGAGCGCGGCGTTGCAGTCTGCAACAGCGGCCCCGGTCGGCAGCAGCTGGCGCACCATATTCTCGGACAAGGGTTTCGTGGCGAGGATAGAGGAGGTCACCGGCGCCAGCCGTGCGGTCATCTCCGGCAGGCCGACATCAGCGAGATAAGCATTGCCGCACAGCATCACGATCGGGGCTGCCACCTCGGTCCCGTTGGCCAGAACCAGTGTCTTTTGCGCGCCGTGGCGGATGGTTCTGACCGGCGAGTCCTCGAACAGCTCCGCCCCTGCCGCAATGGCCGCCGCCGCCAGCCCGTGAAGATATTTCAGCGGCTGAATATGGCCGCATCCGGTGTCGTGAAGCGCGCCGACATAGGCGTCGCTGCCGATATGGTCAGCAAGCGCCGCGCGGTCGCCAAGGCGGGTGAAACGGGTGTATCCGCGCGACTCCCATTCCGCCTGCTCGGCGTCGAGATCGCGCATCTGGCGGGCGTGGAGCGCGGCATGCAGATAGCCGAAGCGAAGATCGCACGCGATGCCGTATCTTTTGATTCGCGCAGTCGCGAGATCAACGGCGGCCATGCCTGCCTGCCAGGCGATGTCGGCCTCCTCTGTCGACAGCTGGCGGCTGATCTTGGCAAAATCGCTGGACCAGCCCTGGCACAGATGCCCGCCATTGCGCCCCGACCCGCCTGTGCCGATGCGCGCCGCCTCGAACAGGGCGACCCTGAAGCCGGCTTCGGCAAGCGTCAGCGCCGCCGACATGCCGGTCAGCCCCCCCCCGACGATGGCCACATCACTTGTCAGCGGCGCATCGCAACGGCCATAGCGCGGCCTGTCGGCGAGTTCGGTTTCATAGATGCTGGTGCTGCTCACGGTGATGCCTGCTGTGGTGTCTGGTAGGGCGGCGGTTGACTGCTCTGACGGTGTTTGCGCGAAAGCCTGACACAAGGTAGGCTTTGCGCCATCATGGGATCAAGGCAAACAGGCCCTGCCCAGCTTAACGGCGAAAAAATACGGTGCCATCATGACATTAGACGAACGATCCACCCGCGACTGGCAGGCTCTTGATTCGGCGCATCATATGGCGCCCTTTACCGATTACGGTGAAATCAGGCAGCACGGCGCGCGGATCATCACCCGTGCCGAGGGGCATCATATCTTTGACAGCGACGGCAACCGCATTCTTGATGGCATGGCCGGGCTGTGGTGCGTGAATGTCGGCTATGGCCGCGCCGAGCTTGTCGAGGCCGCCAGCGCGCAGATGAGCGCGCTTCCCTACTACAACAACTTCTTCAAGACCAGCAACCAGCCTGTCGCCGCCCTGTCGAAGAAGCTTGCCGATCTGACGCCGGCCGGGCTGAACAATGTCTTCTACGCCAATTCCGGCTCGGAGGCGAACGACACCATCATCCGCATGGTCCGGCATTTCTGGGCGCTTGAAGGAAAGCCGGAAAAGCGTGTGATTATCGGGCGGACATACGGCTATCACGGCAGCACCATCATGTCTGCCAGCATGGGCGGCATGTCCTATATGCACAGCCAGGCGGCGAACGAGCCTGATTTCGAGCATATCAGGCCGCCTTACGGGTTCCTGTATCAGGGCAATCAGAACGAGGCCGAATTTGCCGCCAACGCGGCGTCATGGCTCGAAGAGAAGATCGCCGAGGTGGGCGCCGACAAGGTCGCCGCCTTTGTCGCCGAACCCGTTCAGGGCGCTGGCGGGGTGATTGTTCCGCCGGATGGCTATTTCACGCATATCCAGGAAATCTGCCGTCGCCATGACATTCTGTTCATCGCCGACGAGGTGATCACCGGGTTCGGCCGCACCGGCCAGTGGTTCGCAAGCCAGACGATGGATCTGTCGCCTGACATGATGACGCTGGCGAAGGGGCTGACATCGGGGTATCTGCCGATGTCGGCGGTGATGGTCGGCGACCGGGTGGCGGACAGACTGATCGCTGATGGCGGCGAGTTCTATCACGGCTTCACCTATTCCGGTCATCCGGTGGCGGCGGCTGTGGCGCTTGCCAACCTCGAGCTGATCGAGCGCGAGGACATGATCCGCACCGTGCGCGAGGATACCGGCCCCTATCTTGCCGAGGCGCTGGCGCCTCTCGCCGCTCACCGGATCGTCGGCGAGGTGCGCACATTCGGCATGCTGGCCGCCATCGAGCTTGTGAAGAGCAAGGACGGTCCGGTGATGTTCGAGGATACAGGGGCTGTTGGCGTGATCTGCCGTGATCATGCCATCCAGCGCGGGCTGATGATGCGCGCTGTCAGGGATGCGATGATCCTGTCGCCGCCGCTGAGCTACACGCGTGATGATATCGACGCCACTGTGCGGATCGCCGCTGCCGCGCTCGACGCCACCGCCGACCAGCTTGGCCTCTGACCCGCGGGGATGACGACAGCAGGAGAGGTCACATGGCGTTTGACATGAAAAACTGGCTGAAGGAGACATCGATCACCGAGGTTGAATGCCTGGTGAGCGACATCGCCGGCATTCCGCGCGGCAAGATCCTGCCGGTTCACAAATTCAGCAGCGCTGCCGATTCCGGCGGGTTGCGGCTTCCCGAATATGTCTTCGGCCAGTCGGTGACAGGCGCCTATCTTGACTCCGAGGTGCTGAGCGAGATCGGCGCGGATGTGATCCTGCGCCCCGACCCTGACAGCTGCCGCCTGGTGCCCTGGTATGGCGAGCCGACAGCGCAGATCATCCATGACGCCTTCGACCATAAAGGCGAGATCGTTCCCTTCACCCCGCGCGCCGTGCTGAAGCGGGTGCTGGCGCTGTTCGAGGCGGAGGGCCTCGATCCGGTGGTGGCGCCGGAGCTGGAGTTCTTCCTTGTCGAGCAGAGCGCCGATGCGAACAATCCGCTTGTCACCCCGACCGGCAAGTCTGGCCGCGCCGAAAAGGCGCGGCAGGCCTACGGCCTCGATGCGGTCAATGAATTCGATCCGCTGTTCGAGGATATCTATGATTACTGCGAGGTGCAGAAAATCGACATCGACACGCTGAGCCACGAGGCGGGCGCGGCGCAGATGGAGATCAACTTCAACCACGGCTCGGCGCTGGAGCTTGCCGACCAGACCTTCCTGTTCAAGCGCACTGTGCGCCAGACAGCCCTGAACCACAATGTGCACGCGACCTTCATGGCAAAGCCCATGCAGGATCAGCCAGGCAGCTCGATGCATATCCACCTGTCGATCATCGACAGGAAGACAGGCCGCAATATCTTCGTGAATGAGGATGGCAGCGAGAGTGACGAGTTCTATCACGCGCTTGCCGGCATGCAACGCTACCTGTCGGCGGCGATGGCGCTGATGGCGCCCTATGTGAATTCCTACCGGCGCCATTCGCTGACCGAGGATTCGCCGACCAATCTTGCCTGGGGAATGGATAACCGCACCGTCGGGCTTCGCGTGCCGATCGGCGATCCCAGCAACCGGCGGATCGAGAACCGCGTCCCCGGCGCCGATGCCAACCCGTATCTGGCGGTCGCCGCCAGCCTTGCGACCATCTGGCTTGGCCTTCAGGAACAGCGCCGCCCGACAAGGCCCCGCAAGGACAGTGGCGAGGATCTGGCGACGCTGCCGCGGAACCTTGATATCGCGCTTGATCTTCTGGAAAAGACCAGCCCGCTCCACGATGTGCTTGGCGAGGCGTTCGTCAAGCTGTTCACCGAGGTGAAGCGTGGCGAGGCTGACGCTTTTCTCGAGGTGATCAGCCCCTGGGAACGCGAATATCTCCTGCTGAACGTCTAGCCGATACCGGCCCGCCCTGCCGCCGCCGCTTGCCTCGTTCTCGGCGGGATGCTAGCCAGTTGCGCAACCCCCACGCTTTCACCGGAATGGCCCCGCGATGACCGACACCATCACCATGACACGTCCTGATGACTGGCACCTACATCTTCGCGACGGGGCGATGCTGACAGCCGTGACGCCGGACACCGCCGCCCATTTCGGGCGCGCCCTGATCATGCCGAACCTGGTGCCGCCGGTGGTCACCGGGGCCGATGCAGCCGCCTATCGCGACCGGATCATGGCCGCGATTCCTGACGGTGCCGATTTTACCCCGATGATGACGCTCTATCTGACGGAGGGCACCGATGCCGCCGATCTGGTGGCGGCGGCGCGCGGCGGGGTGATCACCGCAGTGAAACTCTATCCCGCCGGGGCGACAACCAACTCGGCCTCCGGCGTGCGCGACATCGACAAGGTGATGCCGGTGCTGGAGGCGATGGCCGAGGCCGGCGTGCCGCTCTGCGTCCATGGCGAGGTGACCGACCCCGAGATCGATATTTTCGATCGCGAGGCGGTGTTCATCGACCGGGTGCTCGACCCGCTTCGCACCCGCATTCCGGGACTCCGTGTGGTGATGGAGCATGTGACAACATCGGACGGCGTGGAGTATGTGAAAGGCGGCGGGGCCACAATCGCGGCGACACTGACAACGCATCACCTGTTCATCAACCGGAACCATATCCTGGCCGGCGGGATCAGGCCGCATTATTACTGCCTTCCGGTGGCGAAGCGGGAATCGCACCGGCGCGCGCTTGTCGCGGCGGCGACATCGGGCGATTCCTCCTTCTTCCTCGGCACCGACAGCGCCCCGCATCTTGACGCGGCGAAGCTGGCACCCTGCGGCTGTGCCGGTATCTATACCGCGCCCAATACGCTGGCCTGCCTGGCGCAGATCTTCGAGGAGGAGGGCGCGCTCGACCGGCTGAACGGATTTGTCGCGTTGCATGGGGCGGCGTTCTACGGTGTGCCGGTGAATGAGGCGAGCGTCACGCTGCGGCGCGAAACCGAAGCGCAGCCGGTGCCGACAGCCCGTGCAACGCCCGAGGGCGCGCTGACGGTGTTTGACCCGATGGTG
>JBMHCH010000068.1:0-35739 GCA_049890015.1 Puniceispirillaceae bacterium (SeqCode) | reverse complement strand
GCGATCGGGGCATCATTTCGGCTGCCGCCTTCAGGTCACCGGCGGGATGATCTATGCCAGCCTCGGCGACCGCGGCGAGCGCGACAATGCCCAGGACCCGGCGGCGCATGCCGGCAGCCTGATCCGGATCAATCTCGACGGCTCCATCCCGCCCGGCAATCCGGCGCCGGAGGGCTGGGCGCCGGAGATCTTCTCCATCGGGCATCGCAACCCGCAGGGCATGGCGATGCATCCGCGCACCGGCGATATCTGGACGCATGAGCATGGGCCGCGCGGCGGGGACGAGATCAACATCACCCGTCCGGCCCGCGACGGCGGGGCGAATTACGGCTGGCCGGCGGTCAGCCATGGCCGCGAATACGCCACCGGCAGGCGGGTCAGCACGCATGACAGCCTGCCGGGCTATGTCGATCCGGTCTGGGTGTGGGATCCCTCCATCGCGCCGTCCGGCATGGCCTTCTACCCCGATGCCGATGACGGCAATGACACCGGCAGGATGTTTCCCGAATTCCGGGGGCATCTTCTGGTGGGATCGCTGAAATTCCGGCGGCTCTATCTTGTGGAGCTGGATGACGAGACCGGCCTGCCGCAGGCGGAGCGGGTCATCCTCGACGGGCAGATCGGCCGCATCCGCGATGTGGCGGTGGCCCCGCACGGCCCGCATGCCGGCGCCATCCTGCTGCTGAGCGACGAGGCAGAGGGCGGGCTCTATCTGATGCGGCGGTAGGGCGGCCGGTCAACAGGGTGGCGCAGGTCCGGGCCGGAACCTCCGCCCCTTCATCCGACATTTGCGGTCGGCATGCCCGAGGCGGTCAGGTCCTTCACAAAGGCATGGGTGTCGAATGCGAGGCTTGCCATGATGGTCGTCTCCCGCCCGATATCCTGCGCCGGTCAACGATCCGGGGCCAGACAGGGGCGCACAAACGGGCAAGGCGATGGTCTGTCCCGGGAACCCGGCACATCGGGGCAACGCCGGGATCAATGCACAGGATCAATGCACAGGATCAATACAGGACCTGGATATTCCCGATGAAGTCATCAGGGTCCAGCAGGGGGCCTGTCAGGTCTTCAATGACAAACAGGATGTCATTGGGACCCCGGTCACCATCCGTGCGATAGCCGACAATATCGTTGCCGCTTCTGCGAAGCAGCACCTGGTCACCTCCAAGAGAATCAAGCCGGATCTTGTCCACGTCGCGCTCGAAGTTCTTGATGACATCGGCGCCGTCGCTGTTGGTCTGGCTTCGATCTGTGCTGAACACATCCGTCACACCGGCCTTGCCGGTCATGGTCTGTTTGCCGTTCGAGCTGCCCTCGTCATGATAGTCGAGGATGATCACACTGCGGGCCCCGGTCACATCGTCATTGCCCAGGACATTGCCGTCGGCAAGCACGTCATACCCCTCGATCACCGCAAGCACCTTGTCACGTTTGGTGCTGCTGCTTTCCGACCGGCTGGCGAATTCTGTCAGGTCGCCTTCATAGAGAAGGGTGTATGTGTTTTGCGCAGAGCCTCCGGTGATCAGGGTCACTGTTCCGGTGCCGCTGCCATCGCCGATCCGGATTTTGTCGTTACTCTCGAAGCCGGTGATGATATCCGCCTGATCCGCCGCCGAAGGGTCCGCGTCGATGATGAAGGTGTCCTCACCCGCCGTGCCGCGAAGGGGCTGCCGACCGCCCGCGCCGCCGTCAAGGGCGACGACGCCAACCTCGATGGTCGTTGTCCCGGGAACATCCGCGACGCTGTAGGTGACTTCCATCTCCTCCGACACGCTGCCATCATGCATCAGCCGCACAAGCCCGCCGGCAAGATCGGCATTGGTGATCGACGCCGTGCCGTCCTTGGCAAGATCGGTCCAGTCAGTGCTGCTGTCCGAGGCCCGCCTTTGAATATTGCCGTTCGTGACGCCGGTGATGGTATAGGCGATATCGGCATCGTTACTGTCCACATCGGTCCAGCCGAAATTGGCCCGGGTCAGAGCCTGCGTCCCGTTGCTCTCGATATTGGGGACAGACGCCGCCCCGCCCTCGGGAGGCACTGCCGGGTCGTCCACCACCGCCACATTGATCACCATGTTATATACGGCGCTGAGATTGTTTGTGGCGCCCGCGTCCCTCAGCCTGAAGGTGAAGCTGCCATGACCGTCGCCGCTCTGCTCCGGCGCCGAGCGATAGACAAGATTGCCGATCTGCGCGACCGCGATCTCCTGGTTCGCCGTCACATCAACATTGTTCAGCTTCAGCGTGCCGTTCGCCGGCAGGCCGGTGATCACGACATGCGTGATGTCATGATTGTCAGCATCGCTGGACCCGGCGGTGAAGTCGGCGGCGGCGAAGGTCAGATCGGCATCCTCATCCACCGACTTTGTCTGGTCCCGGCCGACCGGCGCGTCATCCACGGACGTCACATTGATGGTCATGTCATATTCGGCGCTGAGATTTTCGGAAGTGCCCTCGTCCCTCAGCCTGAAGGTGAAGCTGCCATGACCGTCGCCGTTGCCATCGGACGCCGAGCGATAGACAAGATTGCCGATCTGCGCGACCGCGATCTCCTGGTTCGCCGTCACATCGACATTGTTCAGCTTCAGCGTGCCGTTCGCCGGCAGGCCGGTGATCACGACATGCGTGATGTCATGATTGTCCGCATCGCTGGACCCGGCGGTGAAGTCGGCGGTGGCAAAGGTCAGATCGGCATCCTCATCCACCGACTTTGTCTGGTTCTGGCCGACCGGCGCGTCATTCACACCCTTGATGGTGATGGTGACATGCGCGGTGGTCGAGACCCCGAATTCGGCGTCGCGGATCCGGAAGGCGAACTTGTCATAGGCGGTGTCCCCGCTGTCGAGGGCCTGAACATTGGCGGCGCCATCGCGCAGCGAATAGGTCCATTCGCCTGTCTTGGTGTCCAGGGTCAGATCGCCATACTCGCCGGCCAGCCTGCCGCCATCCGCCAACGCCGCGAAGCCAAGATCCCCGTCACCGGCGTCGGCCGGCTCAGCAGAGCCGCCTTCGGCCTGTAGCGACTTGAACAGATAGGTGAAGCTTCCCTTGCCCCCGGTCCCCGAGGTGGCGGCGTCATGCGCGGCGTCATCATCATTGAAGTTGATGCGGCCTGTGGCCTCCGCGGAAGCGGTGGTCACGCCGGCGGCATCGGTCCCGGCCTCGGTCACCGCGCCGGTCAGCTTGCTGTCCTCGGTGTTGGCGATGGATGCGGCATCGCGGGTATCCGGGTCCGTGCCCGCCGGCCTGCCCCTGATCACCGGCGCGTCATTCGTGCCTTCCACATTGATGGTGACCGGCAGATCCGTGGTCACGCCGCGCGAATCCGTGACGGTGAAGGTGAAGACATCCGTCACCGACTTGCCATCATTCAGCGCCTTCACCGAGGCCCATTCGTTCTCGAGGCTGTAGCTCCAGACTCCGCTCGCCACGGTATAGGTGAGGATGCCGTATTTGCCCTTGATGGTGACATCGGCACCGGCGCTGCCGTCCGTGACGTCATCATCCGCGCTGTCCGGTTGCCCCGCGACATCGTTCGCCTGGTCCGGCGCCGGCTGCTTGGCATAGCGGGCAACCACTGTCCGGGCATCCGCCCCGTCGCCATCGGCATCGGTCACATCATCATCGATCCGTGTTGTGGCGCGGATGAAGACGCCAAGATTGGCGGCGTCATTCTCGGCATCGACATCATCGATGTTCAGGGTGCCGCTGGCGTCATCATTGCCATCCTTGGCCCTTGATGCCTGAAAATTGTCAGAGGAATTCCTGCCATGTCCCGACTCCTCGACACCGAGGTCCGCGCCGGCCTCAAGAACCGCCGTCGGCGCGTCGTTCGTGCCGGTGATGGTGACGCGGATATATTCGGTCTCGGACACGCCGCCCCTGTCATCGCGGACGCGGATGGCGAATTCCTCGAACATCGTCTCGCCCTGGTCCAGCGCCTCGACCTCGGCATTGTCGTTGTCGATGGCGTAGGTCCAAGTCCCTGTCGCCTGGGCGATGGTGAGCGACCCCCACAGCCCTTCCACCGCCAGACCGCCGCCGGCGCCCGGATTGACGGTGAAGGCATCGCCAAGCTCCGCATCCGTCTTGCGGGTCACGGTCGGGTTGCCGTTGGCGTCAACGGCGCCCTTCGTGCTGGCGGTGGCGATCAGGAAGTCGAAATCATCGGTCAGGTTGGTAAGGGACGGATCATGCTCAGTATCGATATCGGTGAAGGCCAGCGTCCCCCTCGCGGCTGTGGTGTCCACACCATGGCCGGCCTCGGTCGCGTCGCGGCTGCCGGCAAGATCATTATCTGTGTCGGTCACCGTGATCACCGGCCGGTCATTGCTGCCAAACACCGTGATCGTCCGCGACAGCGACTGCGTATTGCCGGTGGAATCGGTGATGAGGAAATTGAAGATTTCTTCCTTCCGCTCACCAGCGTTCAGCTTGTCCAGCGCCTCGACCATCTGCGATGTCGCGCCGGTGACATCCGTAGAGTCACCAAGCCTGTAGGCCCAGCGCCACTGGCCGCCGCCGTCATTGCCGGGGGCGTCACTCTCGCCCACCCAGCTCATGGTCAGAACGCCATATTTGCCCGTCAGCTGCAGACCCGCGCCGGTGGCGGCGGCATTGCCTGTCAGATAGGCGGTGATGGCGGTTTCGAACGTCCCGATCACCCCGTCCGCATTCTCGGCATGCGCCGCATGGTTGGCAACCGCGCCAAGGAAGGCCTGCGCCGCTATCTTCAGGGTTCCGGCCGCGCCGGTGGCATCGAGAGTGTCGACAGCCGCCGAAAATGCGGCGCGGGCTGCGTCATATGCGGCGCTGTCCGCCGCCTTCAGCTTATCCCAGGCCTGCATGACGCGCGCCACATCCGCGCCGTCATTCAACGCCTCGCGGAAGGTCTTGGATTCGCCCACTGTCCCGTTGGTCATGTCGGTTCTGACGTTGGGTTCGTCCCCGGTCAGCGTGGTGGTGACCCACCCTTTCAGCCCCAGATTGGCGGTGTCATCCATGGCATCCGGGTCCGTCGCCCAGAAATCGCCGGTCTCCTGCGTCGGCTCGTCATTGCCGTAACCGGCCTGAACGGCGGCATCGCTGGCAATCTGGCCCGATACCGCGATACGGCCGGCGGCGCTTTCATCGCCCCGGGCGCTGGCGCTCAGATCATTGTTGTTGGCACCCGTCTGCACGGCAATGCCGTCGGCACTGCCGGTGATGGTCAGATCAAGATGGATGATGTTGGAGCCGGCGCCATTTCCGGACAGGTCCAGCACGCGGATGGCGAAATGCTCCATGCGGGTCTCGCCGGCATTCAGCTTTTGAACGCGGGCCTTCTGCTCGGGCTGCACCTCTCCGGTGAAATCATCACCAGTGCCTTCACCATAAAGGTGATAGGTCCAGACGCCGAGGTCCGAGACCACCAGCCGGCCGAACTTGCCGTTGAGCGCGGCCCAGCCGTTTAGGTCCTCCGCGTCGAGCCTGTAGGTGTCGCGGCCAGCCTTGATGGGATCCCAGTCAACAAGTTTGTCATTGGCAATCAGGTTGGCGCTATCCGCCGTGGTGTCGCCAGTGCGGTCGCCCATGCTGTCGGCATCGTCAAAGGTGGTCTCGTCAATCCGGTTGGCGATCTGGAACCTGAAATGCCCGCCTGTCGTCACCGCGCGGGCCGAGGCGGATGTCTCGTCATCGCCGGCGACATCCGACAGCACGGCGCGCCCGTCCTCGTCGATGTCGAACACGCCAAGCCTGCCGCTTGCGCTGGCATAGGTGACGGCCTCGTCGCCTTCCCTGCCGCCTTCGGTAACCGCGCGGTCATTCACCGGCACGGCGACCGCGGCCCCGTTATTGGTGGTGCCGGCACCGATCTCGGCATAGAGCCGCGGCGCGTCATTCTCGCCGGTGATGCGGATGCGCACGGTCTTGGTGACGGACGCGCCCTCCTCGTCTGTGACGGTGATCCGGAAGCTGTCAAAGGCGATGTCGCCCCTGTCCAGCACCTGAAGGTCGATATCCGCATTGTCGAGGACATAGACCCACTGGCCGGTATATTTGTTGACCGTCAGCATGCCATAGGTGCCGGTCGCCATCGTCTTTATGTCCGTGCCGTCGCCAAAGCCGGTGACATCCTCCAGCGGGTTGCCGGTCGATGCATCATTGGCGTTGTTGGGGTCGGGCACGCTCAGCGCATGATCCAGCGCGGCGCGCAGCCGGTTGAAATCGCCGGCAGACGATGCGGCGAAGGCGTCATAGGCCGTCTTGATGGCGCTGACCAGTTCACCCGCCTTGTCACCGGCATCCAGCCCGTCATACAGGCTGTCAAACGCGCTGCGGTCGACCGTGGCGATATCGCCATGGGCGCCGATCTGCGCCAGCAACGCCTTGCCGGCAGCAATCAGCCTTGTCAGCGCCGTTGACGTGATCGCCACCTCTTCCGCGCCTTCAATGACGAAGGTGTGGATATCGGGCGTGACGACGCGGTCGAAATTCAGCCTGTCCGGATCAATTCCGTCCAGCGTGCCGCGAATGGTCGATCTGAATTCGGCGGCAGGGAATGTCGCCACACCATCCGTTTCCTCGCGGGTGGACCCGTCGGTCTGATAGCGGGCGCCCGCCTCATGGACATTGCCGAGGATCGTGCCGAACGACGCCGGCCCGACCTCGTTTGCGGACGCGCCGCCGTCGGAGTCATGATCATCGGTCGCCGGCCGCACCACAATGCTGCGCGCCGGGGCGTTGTTCATCGGGGTCGCGCCAGTGCCGTCAGGGTCGTAGGTGATCGTCACCTCGCCATTGGCGGCGCGGGTGATGGTGAATGTGGTATCCGCCGCAGCGGCCGGAAGATCGGGCATCTGCGGGATCGCTTTGCTGAGCGCGACGACATTGATCGTCACCACCCCGTCAGCGTGGGTCACGCCGCTACGCGCCTCCAGCGTGAAGCCTGCCGGCAGCCTGGCAACGCCGTCAGCGCCCGGGCCGAAATTCGCCTCGTTCGGAAGGGACACGGTGCCATCCGCCTTGATCACGATATCGTCGGCGCTGGAGGATGTGCCCATGGTGAAGCGCAGGGACCCGTCGCTTCCGGTGACATAGGCCAGCATCAGCGGCGCGTTGACGATGTAATGGCTGGAATTCAGGCCGGTCGGGTCGTCATTCTTGCCGTGGATGGCGACATTGACGGTAAAGGTCCCGGATTCTCCGCCCTCGGCGTCCCTGACGCCGACAACCAGCTCTTCATTGGCCAGCTCGTCATGACCCAGCTTGTCGGCGGCCTCCGTCAGCACATAGACCCAGGTGCCGTCGGCATAGAACTGCAATTCGCCGTAAAGCGCCTGGAAGGTGGCGATCTTCACCTTGGCCCCGGCAACTGACCTGCTGCCGCCGATGGATCCCTGGCCAACTTCGCCGTCATCTGCCGCGCCAGCGGAAATCGACTGGCCTGTCTCGAACGGCACCGGCTTGCCATTGACGACAAAGCTGAAGCCGGTGGCCTTGAAGGGCGCATCCGCCGGCCCGTCGGCATTCTTGTAACCGTCCGGGTCCCTGACGCTCCACTGGCCGGTGACGCTGTTCTCCACACTGTTCGCCCCGCCCCTTTCAGCCTCGTCCAGAACATAGGGGCCCTTGTGAAGCTCACCTTCCTGAAGATGCTGCCTTGTCACCATGCGGCCCTCGCCCGCGGCCTGGTCGGGGGTGCGGGATTCCACCGTATAATCCGCTGTCTCGGACTGCGCGCCGCCGGCGGTGCCATGAAGCTGGTCCACGGTGAAGGTGATCAGCGGCACGTCATTCGTGCCCCTGACATTGATCCTGATCTCACGCACCTCCGACTGCTCGTTATGCTCGTCGCTGACCGCCAGATAGAAGATGTCCTGTGCGACCTCATTGGCCAGAATGCTCTGCGTCTTGGCCTGATCGGCGACATATGTCCAGCGGCCGGTCCACTTGCCGTTGACCTTCTTCACCTCGTACAGATGCAGCGTGCCGTACGCGCCCTCAATCGTGCCTGGCGTTCCGTCATCGGCGTCATCCTGGTTCGATCGCAGATCGGCCCGTCCGCTGAGCTGTCCAAGAGCCCCCCTGTCGGTGCCGGTGCCGGCAACAACACTGCTGAGGGAGGCATCCTCTTCGGATGTCCTTCCGAAGGTCTTCTTGTCGGGGTCCTCGAAAATCCAGTCGCCGCTGGCTGACGCAGGGTCCGACTCGCCGTTGTTTTCCGACACTTCGGCCAGAACGCCATCGCCGATCTGCTCGGGGAACACGATGCTCGGCTTGTCGTTCACAGCCTCGAACCTGACAATGACCTCGATATTGCCGGTCAGCGGATCCTCATGCTCGCTGCTGTCGATGGTTACCGGCAGCTTGAAGCTCTCGCGATGGGTCTGCCGCTCACTGTTGATCACCGACAGCGCCTTCAGCCTGTCGTAATTCGGCTTCGGCGAGAAAAACACGTCGAATTCATTGGTGCCGTTGCCATCATCATCCATGACCTGGCGGGCCGTCACGGTGCCCCACAGCAGGTCGACGGATTCGATGGTGAAGCTGTCGGCGCTGGTGAACTGGTAATTCTCGCTGAGGAAAATCCTGAAGGTGCCGACATATGATCCGTTGGTCGCGTCCGCCCTGATCGCGACCTCTTTCGGCCGGTCCTGATAGCCGCCAACATCGCGGCTCGCCGGCACGGCGGGCTGGTTGTCGGCATCGCCCGCGCCGCCGTCATCCGCAGGACGGATCATATTGGCGAATTCCCAGTCAAAGTCGAAATCGCGGATGCCGAAGGTGAATTCCTTGATGAATTCGACCGCGCTGCCGGGCGTGCCGCCATTTGCCGCCACGCCGGGATCGGTCACCTTGACCTTGACCTTGTATTCGCCAGACGCCCTGCGGCCCTGGGGCATCTGGGTGCCATCCGGAATGCCGCTGATGCCGCTGGCGACCTGGCCGCTCAGCTCGGCGAGCGGGCGCATGCTCATCTCTCCGGACGCGGCATCGAGATAGAAATAGATCCAGTCCGGGAAACCGGCGTCATCGGTCACGAAGGCAAAGCTGTAATGACCCGCATTGACGAGGCCGGTTTCCTCGTCATCCCGGATTTCCGTGGTGTCGTCGACACGCTCGAGCGAATGCACCCCTTCGCCGTCGACCCTGAAGGTGACCAGAACATGCTCTGACCTGGCGGTGCCGGTCAGATTGCTGAAATTGTCAGGGCGGTACGACGCGGTTGTGGCAATACGGTTGGTGTCGCTTGTGATATCCAGCGGGGCATCATTCACCGGCGTCACGGTGATGGCGAAACTCTGTCCGGCCACTTCGTTGCCGCCGTCATCCGCCACCTTGTATCCAAAGGACAGGCCGGCGTCAGGGTCGCTGGCGGGATGGCGCCCAAGATGCAGGATACGCACATTGCCTGCCACCACATCGGCCATGGTGAAGGTGCTGTCTTCACCCAGAATGCCCTGCGCCGTGCCAAGCTTCTCCCCGGCGGCGTCATAGAGACTGCCACCCGAGTCAATGCGGTCGATGACGGCGAAGCTTCCGCCTGCCTTGCGCTGAATGACGGCATGGATGCCGTCAGCCTCGCTCAGCCCGGCGATATCGGTGATGGTGAAGGTGATGGCGTCATCACTGTCGTCATAATCATCGACCCTGATCAGCTTTCTTGTCAGGACCTGCGATCCCCCTTCGGTGATCGTCACGGCATTGTCGCCGATGATGACCGGGGCGTCATCCCGGCCGCCAATGATGGTCAGCTCGACATCGGCCCGCGCCCTGTCCGCCGCGACATCGTCGGCCGTGACATCGCCCGCGGCCTCGCGCACCTCGAATGTCACGCGGTTGGTGCCGTCGAAGACATCCTGCAGCCGCAGCGTCACGCCACCTCCCTCATGCGCGGCGTTGTGAAGGAATTTCACCTTGCCTGCCTTCAGCTGCGCCAGTGTGAAATGCGCCACATGGGTGGCCGGTGTCGCGCTGGCCTGCGCCGCGGTGCCAAGCACCTTCCAGACGGGCGTCGTATCGGTGCCGGTATTCACCAGGATCCGGCCGACCACATCGGTGCGGACACCAATATCGGGGTTGGTGGAATCCGGGGAGCCGTCAGTGGTGGCGCGCAGCGGCAGGGCATCATCGCCTGTCGGCAGCCCGGTGCCGGACGCCACCGGCCGCGTATCCAGAATGTGATCTGCCAGATCCAGCACCAGCCGCACCTGAACATCCGCATCCGGCGTGTCCGTATCGACAATGCCGAACATGGCGTGGGTCAGGGTCAGGGCATCCACCTCACCGATATATCCCGACTGCCCGTTAAGCAGGTTATGCCCGTCCAAGTCGCCTCTTAGGGGTCTCCAAGCGTCCCAGTGGGGGGACCTGTTCGTACCGATGTCCGACGCCATATCCACAACCTTGGTCCGGTATTCCTCCGCGCCCCTGTTCATTGCCGCAATCTTGGTGATGATGTCGTCGATATCGGTCTGCGACAGGCCGCGGCCGGCGAGGCTGGCAATGAACGCGTCCTTTGTCGACAGATAGCCGCTATAGGCGTCCTGCCACGCGTCGCGATGCCGTTGCCAGACGGCAAGGTCGCCGCTGCCCTCAGTAGCTGCTTCCTTATCTGCCTCGACCTGTGTCGCCTGGCGGTGCGTGCCCATTGCCTGAAGATAATCGACGAACTGTCCGCCTTGAGGAATCTTCTCCAGCAGCGTGCGGGCGGCAACATCGGCTGTCTTCACCGCCGGGTTGCCGTCACTGGCGTCACCATCGATGAAGGGCCGGTCATCCACCTGGCCGATGGTGACATCGACCGTCTGCTCCGCGCCGATCACCTGGTCCGCCTTCGGCTTTCCGGCATCGCGAAGCACATAGGTGAACTGCGCCTGGCGACCGTCCTTCGCGTCGTTGGCGTCCTTGTCGTCGCCGGAATGGACAAAGCGGATGAGGCCGCCATTGATCTCGGCCTGGCTGAAGCTCTCATCCTCCCAGAAGCGGATGCCGTTCGCGGTGTCGATGCCGTCCGCCTGGACAAAGCTGGCCGAACTCAGCGCGTTGTCGCCATCCACCACATAGGTGATGGTGCCAAGCACGAAATCCGTATCGGCATCAAGCGTTTTGGCATTGCCAGTATCCACCAGCCTCAGGCTTCCGTCGGTGTGCGCCACCAGAAGTTTGCTATATCTGGCATCCCTTGATCCGGCAAGCTCGCCGGATGTCAGGGTTATCTCGGACGGTTGTGCACCAATGGTGAAGTTGCTGGTGCCCCCCTCGCCATGATGGATGATGGCTTGCGCGCTGAAGGTCACGGTGATGACGTCATTGTTGGCCGCCACGCTGATGGTGGCAGCGCTGATGGCATAGACATCGGTGCTGTCGCCGGTCGCCCCGTCGCGGTCGATCAGCTGCCGGCCGGTAAAGCCTGTCGCCGCCACCTTGGGGTCGAGCCGCTCCCATGTGCCGCCATCGCCGGAGTCATGCGGCGCCCAGCGCTCCAGCCAGCCCTGATGCTCCTCGACCTGGTCGCCGATGGTCTGGTGATAATCCGCCTCTTCATAGCCGGTGACCATATAGCGGACATTCTCGTCGCTGTTGTCGCTTGCGATCGGCCTGTCGGGGCGGTCGCCATCCTCGTCATGCGCCGCCATGATGCCGACGCTCAGAAGCAGCGTTCCGGCCTGCGTGCTCGACAGCGCGCCGCCGACGGTCTCGACTTCGCGCGCGCCGGTGGCATGCGGGACGGACGCCGCCCTGTTGCCGGCGATGGCGCCAGCCTCCTCCGGACGCTCCGGCGCGGCGAACCCGTCTTCCGTCCGCGTCTTCGGCGCCTCGTTCACATCCGACAGCCTCACATCGAAGCTCTCGATCTTGATATCATCGCGCGAGGTGCCGTCTGCCAGGACGTGGAGCCGGCCGTTTTCGACGGCGGTGCCGGTGTTGGCCACCCAGCTGGCTTCATGCGCGGCGTTTTCCGTGTTGGCCCCGCTGACCGTCACTGTCAGCGTGCCGAGAAGAACGAAATCGGCCTTGGGGGCGTCTGCCCAGTCTTCTGCCGTCATAAATCGCGGGGAGCCGTTGCTGTCAGCGCCGGACCCGTTCACAACCCTGACAACAAGGACATAGACTTGCTCGCCATCCTCATCCGGAATGATCGGCGTCTTGATCTCAAACGGTTCGGTGTCGGTGATGAGGGCAGACCCGAGCGCCCCGCCCTTTGTGAGCGGCTGCCTTTCTCCCACGGTTCCGTCGGCCGAGTGATAGACGTTGCCTCCGGACAGCATGATGCTGTAGGTCAGGCTGCTGTTGGCCGCTGTGCCGCCATCCGCCTCGTCCGTGTCAAGCGCGGTATTGGTTGTGACCGCCGGCGTGTTGCTTCCCATGATCGAGGCGTCATAGGCAAAGCTGGCGCCGCCAGCCACGCCGTCGGCATCGACGAACATCTGGCCGGAGGTGCCTGCCACGCCGACCGCCTTCACGGCATTGGCCGCGCCGGAGATCAGCAGAAGCCTGTGGACCTTGCCAGCGGGCAGCGTCTCGAAGCTTCCCGCCTGGGCAGCGGTGCCGGTGTAATTGAGGGTAGTAGTAGTGTCATCGATCCCAAACCCGGTGCCCTGGACCAGCCAGAAACCGGTGTGGGTCGTGTCATCCGAATCCAGCCTGCCGATCTCGACAGCGGACCCGCTGCCATCGGTGTTTTCCGCCAGCAATTCGCTGCCTGAGTAGGATTTCACACCCGGCCTTGGCACCACATGGATACTGCCGTTGACGATGGTCAGCACATGGTCGCTGGACAGCCGCCCGACGGATGCCGGACCTGATTCCGGAACCGCCTGCGCGGCCTCGAGCTCTGTTCTCTGTTCCTGCGCGGTGGCAAGAAACGCCTTCAGACCGTCAATCAACTGTTGCGCCGCCTGTCTTGCCGTCGCCTCGACCTGGGCCTTCTGGTCCTCCGGCACCTGCGCAAGGGCGGCGGCGATCTGCCCCGGCAAGGCCGCCTCGGCAGCGGCGATCCGGCTTTCAAGCGACCCGATGCGGTCAATGACCTGCACCAGCGTACCGGCGGCAGGCGCTTCAGGCCCCGATTGCGGCGCATCGTCGGCGCCGTCACTTTCGTCACTGGCCGGATCGCTGGCCGGATCGCTGGCTCGGATGCCGACATCGACAGCATCGCCGAGGCCAAAGATATGCGATTTCACCACATCGTCAGCCGGATCGCGGTACCAGATGGTGCCGCCGCCAAGGCCAACCAGCTCTGTATCCCATTTCAGCCTCGGATTGGTGGTGGCGCCTTCATCTGTCATCACCCTCAGCAGCGTCTTGATGTCAAAGCTGGCCAGCGCGGCTTCATCCGGCCGTGTTTCACCAGCCCCGACGATCAGCCCCTTGCCGGCAAGCCGCGCCCACAGCACCGCGAAGGTTGTGTTCGCTCCGTCCTTGGCGTCATTCAGCGCGGTCAGGATTTCCGTCTCGCCGTCATCACGTCCAATGCCGATGATGGTCGTCAGTTCGGTATCATCTGTGTTGTCACTGTCAAATTCGACCGACCACGGCGCCTCGTCGGCATCCTCGATCACATATTCGAAACTCACCGAAGCTGTCTTGCGCCCGTCGCGCGCCGACCTGTCACCGGTCTCGGACGACAGGTCACTCTCGCTCAGCGCCTCCACGACAAAGACATAGCTTCCGCTGTTCGCCGCCTTCTTGCCGCCGGCATTCGCCGCCTCCCAGTCCGGGCCGCCCTCGCGGAAGACGATGGTCAGCTTGCCATCGACGATGGCCAGCGTGACGAGATTATTGTCATTATCCGCGTTCGGCGCGGCAAGCCGGTAGAGAACCGCGTCGCCGTCGGCATCGCGCGCGCCGGTCACGACAATGCCGGTGCTTGCCCCTGTATAGGCGTCGCCCTCGAAGGAGGGGGTGACAGGCCGGCTGTCATAGGGGCGCGTGTCCGCGCTGACCTGGCCGGTACCGCCCGCCGGCGGCGCGCCGTCATCCGTGCCGTCGGCCTTGTAGCCTGTCTCGAGCCCGGCGTTGATGACCAGCGTCTCGACAGCGCTCTTGGCGGTGGCCCTGTCCCTGTCCCCGTCCCCGTCCCCGTCCGTCTTGTCCCAGCCGGAGAACAGATAGAAGAACATCGCATCGTAATACCCGGCATAGTTCGCATAAGGCGTGCCCTGCGCACCGACATTGCTGGCGACGTCATCGGGAAGAAGACCGGCGAATCCAGCCTCGCGCAACATGCCGCGCACCGTCGCCGAAAGGGGGTTGGCGGTGGCGTACCCCGCCCCCTGAAGCAGCGCGTCGAGGAAGACATTGTTTTGCGTATTCGCGTCCTCATAGACGAAGACGAAGCTGCGGTCACCCTCCCCCCGGATGAAGATGTTCGCTGTCTCCCCATCCTCCTTCATCCGGAAGGAGATGGTCACCGCCCGATCGCCTGCGCCGAAAGACCCGAAACTGCGCGCCGCAAGCTCGCTGATCTTGACATTGTCACCCGTCTCGCGGCTCACGCCGGCGGCAGACGAGATGACCGTCACCGGCTGCGATACATTGCTCAGCGTGGTCTCACGCTGCGCCTCGGCAAGCGCCAGGGTGTCGAAGGCCGGGCCGTTATCATCGATATTGCGGATCGGCACATCGAAATCCAGCGTCTGCTTGACCTTGACCTTGTAGGTCATCTCGTCTGCCGTGGTGCCGCCCGTGATGTTGGCGGCGGCCGGGCCGTCCTCGGCCGGGGTCGTGCCGGGCGTCAGCGGTCCTGACAGAACATAGAACTCGCCGATCTTCGCGATCTCCGACTTTTTGTCGATCCTCAGCTCCCAGGCGCCGGTCCCGTCCTTCGTCACATAGACAAATAGTGGATCATTCGCGCCATCATCAGAGACAGCGCGCAGCGGCCCGCCAGACAGCTCCACCAGCTCGCCATCCTTTGTGACAAGGGTGACATCGCCGACCGTCACCGACAGCTGCGATTGCACCGCGTCGCTGCCTGGCACGGCGGGGGTGACGTGATTCCCATCCCTGATGGCTTTCTCAAAGGCAGCAGTCGCGCCGGCAAGCGTCGCTCCAACACTTGCGTCGATGCCAAGCAGGGTCCATCCAGCGCCAGAATCGGCCCCGAGCGCCTCGAGCACCTTTGCGATGGTGGCCGCATTCGGGGTAATGGTGATGATAGTGACCTCTGTCTCGGTCCCCCCGTTTTCCTGCCGGACACCAGCAGACTTCGTGCCATCAACCTCGATTCTGATGCTCCTCTCGCTGCCGGACTGGCCCGTAAGGTCAACCGTGAAGCTGGCATCATGCGTCACAGCCTCGGGCGATCCATCCGTGGCGGCGGTGCCGGCCTCGCTGAGCGTCACCGTCACCGCGCCGCCGGAATAGCTGAAGCTGTCAGTATTGACATTGTCCTGGCCGGCCCCGGCCACGCCGTCCGCCTGGACGCCCACTTTGGCCGATGGAGCGGATACAGTCCGGATCTTGTCGATCTCGACCTCGAGCGCCAGTTCCGCCGCGACACGCCCGTCGGACAGATAGGCCGCCGGGTTTTCATGATCGCCGGCATCGCCGCCCTTGAACAACAGATAGAGGCGGCTTCCCGGAGCGGGCGACTCATTCGTATCCTCAACGAAGGCGCCGTTTGTAATCGTGCCCCATTTCACCTCATAGTCGGGATGCGCGTCTGTCGCGATGCTGCCATCGGCGTTCCGCGCATGGACGGTGATCCCCCTGATCTGCGACAGCGGCGTTCCGGACAGGGTGACCTCGCCCACCATAATGGGGGTGGTGCTGCCATCCGCGCCCTCGACAACGCCGCCGGCACGCTCGGCCGTCACCATGTCATCCTCTGTATCCTGGGTGCCCATGTCATCCACCACGGGCCGCGTCTGGCCGGACAGCAGGGTGACGGGCGGCACGCGCGGCACATCCTCATCGCCTTCTTTCGCGGCCTGTTCCGGCGTGGTGACCTTGAGCGCGTCATAGGCGATGGTCAGCGGCACGGTGATCGACTTGCCGCCCGGCACAGCGCCGGTCTGCTGGTCGGTGGCGGTGACATCCAGCCCGAAGGACGCGCCCTTGAAAGCGCCAAGCAGGTCATCCAGCTGCGCGCGGGTGCCGGTGAAATACAGCTTGTGGGCGCCGTCTTCCAGCCGCACCTCGAACAGCCCCGCATAGGGTGCGTCGTCATCGACGCGCACATCATGCGTCTGGCCGACATCATTGTCGTGAACGACGATATCGCCGATCAGGATGTCCGCCTCGCCGTTCCAGCCGGATTCGACGACAAGCCGCCCTTCCTTCGGCGCGATGTCGCTGCTTGCCGCGCTCTCGGCGACCTCCAGCGCATCGATATGATCAAGGAATTTCCTGTAATCCGCGCTTGTTGTGGCCTTGTAATCCTTCTGATCCGGCTTTGCCTGGCTGGCGAGCGCCGCGCCATTGTCCTCGATGAATTGCAGCAGCGTGCCGATCGCATCGGTCAGCGCCTTGACGCCGTTATTGCCGGCCGCAAGCTTCATCACCTCCGAATCGTCCCTGATGGATTGTGCGACCATCACAATCTGCGCGCCGACGCTGCCTTGGGTTGTGAAATCAAGCGTGACAGCAGCGCCCGACGGAAGCGTCCGGCCCGCCTCGAACGCGTCCACAAGGTTGCTGAACAGCGCCGAAATCTCGCCGCCGCCCGGAAGCGGCGCGTCCGTCACCCCGTCAAGCAGCGACAGGTCGAGCGGCGCGTCATTCGCCGGGGCGACATAGAGCCTGATGGTGCGGGTGACGGTATCGACATTGTCGGTGCCGGGCCCGCTCTCGCCGTCATCATCGCCGCGCGCGTCCCGGCCGCTCTGCGACAGTTTCGAGGTGGATGTCACCTCGACCTCGATCAGATAATATTTGCGGCCGGTGCCTTCCTCGATCCGCAGATCGGGATTCTCGTAATCCAGCGCGCCGCGCCTGAAGGTGATCTCGCCGGTGGCCGCGTCCACGGATTCGACCATGCCGTTGTCATTGCCGACGGTGGTGTAGGCGCCGTCCGCGTCCCTCACCGGATCCACATGCGCGGCAGCATCATAGGTGATGGTCTCCGACGCGGGGCGATCCGCGCTTGTGACGCTGTTCGGGCCGCGAAGATTGTCGCCCTGGATATTGTCGGCATCGGCGGCGGCCACGGTCACCGTCTGGGCGCTTGTCCGCGCGGCCCCGATATCGACCTCCTCGGTCAGGGTGATCTCCCACTGGCCGGTCTCGGCGTTCAGCGCCGCGACGGCATCTGTCCCGGCGGCAGCGCCGCTGCCGCTGACGCCCGTCACCTCCGGCCCGTTGTCATTGACGTTCTTCACCTTCAGCTCGAAGCTCTTGGTGACGGTTTCGGTCCTGCTGTAGGTCAGGGGCGCGACGGCGGTGTCCTGCGTTGCCACAGGCACGAAGGCGCCGTCATAGGCAGCCTCATCCGCTTCCGTGGCCGGATCGTCGGGCCTGCCGAGCGTGCCAAGAAGATACAGCCCGTCCCGTTCGTCAGGGGACAGCGCCAGCCAGTCCGCATGAAGAAGCGTCTTGACGGTCCATGCGCCCGTTGTCTGCCCGCCGACAGGTGCATCCTGCGAGACATAGACAGCGATGACCGGCTTTTCGGTCGCGATATCCTCGACCGTTCCGTCTTCATCGGCATCGGCGAACTGCGTGATGACCAGATTCGGCGCGGCCTCGAAATCGATCCGCGTGCCGGCCTCGTCATTCAGGAAGATGGTTCCGGCCTCGACATTGATGACCATTGCCGCCTCAAAAGGAACCGGCGGTTCGGTCGGGGCAAAGTTGCTGGAGGAGTAATAGCCGGCAAGCGGATCCACCCCGAGGGCGGTGTAATCCGCGCTGTTGCCGCCCGCGGCGGTGAGGGCCACAGCAAATTTCGCAACAATGGCGGTCTTCAGATCGGCGCTACCAATCACATGGTTCAGCAGCGCTGTTTTGTTAGCGACAGTCGGATCGTCAACATATGTCGTGTAGGCAGTATAAAACTCACCGAGTTTTGTATCATTGCCGGTCTCAAGCTTCCTTACCGGCGTGTAATGGGCCACGTCAGTCAAAAGTGGCCTGTCGTTGCCAGTCATCGCCTTCAACGCGTCGATACTGGCCTGTGCCACCGGGGCCAGAAGAATGCGGAGGTCGATATTGTTCAGGATATGGCTGTCCGCGCCTTTTTCCAGATCGAGCCGGAACGCCTCCAGAAGCCGGTTATATCCGTAGGTCACCTCAAGATCATCAGTGCCCTTCGTGCCGCTACCGGTCGGCAGGCTGAACATGAAGCTATTCGTTGTCGGAACATACTCGACATCATGACCTGTTCCAGGCCTGCTCTTGATCAGGACAAGGTCACGGTTCTGGTAGGTGGCGGTCTGTCCTGGCGCGAAATTCAGATCGAAAACAAAGCTCTCAGTTCCGCCCGGGTAAGTTGGCTCAACATTGGCATTCAGCCCGATCGCCCATCCAAGCTGAGTGCTGGTCGGTTGATTGGCCCTTGTTACGCCGACGACCTTGCCGGAGCGGCCGTCCTCACTGGACGGCACCGGGGCGGGAAGCGGCCCCAGCTCCGGTGCAGGTAGAGCCACTCTGCCATCCACCACATTGGACACCAGCCCGGCGGAGTCATCCCCCGCCGTCAGACCGAAGGCATAGCCGCCTTCCTGATCCCAGTTCACCTTGAAGCCCTGGAAATTATGCTGATGCAGAAAGGTTTCGGTGGTGGTGCGGGTGATTTCCACCGTTTCCGATGGACGGTCCGCCTGGTCGGCATCCTCCACCGGGGTGTCATTCCCGCGGGTCAGGGTGGTTCCGGACACGCTGTAGCGCGTCTCGCCGTCCGGCAACGACCAGCTGGTCGTCCGTTGGATCAAATCGCCTGCGTTGTTGTCGGATGTATCGGCATCCCGCGCTATATCCGCCGCGACAGTCTCATCACCGATGGTCCAGCTCTGGTCCACAACGTTCCTTGTGACCGTGCCATTGGCCGCCACCGTCGCCAGGACATAATGGGTGACGCCCTGAAGGCCGGAGGTGGCCTCTGTGCCGGGCGCGTTGCCGATATGGGCGGTGGCGATGGATTTCACCGTCCAGCCAAGGCTGTCGCCGCCCTCATCAAAATCTTCAGAGACATAGATGGTGGTGCCAGAACGCTCTGCTGATTCGATCGTACCGCTGCTGTCCGCATCCTCGAACAGCTCCAGCGGCCCGCCCTCATAGGTGATGACGGTGCCGTCGGCAAGGGTGATGGTCCCGCCCTCGACGGTCAGCCATTCCGAGGCCGCCTTCTTGCGGTGCGTTTCCACCGCGCTGAGGTCGTCGGCATCCTTCGTGCTGACCGTCGAATCGGCAAGCCGCAGGGTGATGCTGTCGGTATCTGTGGCAGGCGCGTCGGCTGTCGTGCCCGGGTCATCGTCGCTTCCGGCAGTCACGGTGAAACTGATGGCGGTGGTCAGCGTCATCACCTTGGCAAGCTCGACCCGCGCGGCGGCGATGGCGTCGGCCGACCCGGTCAGCCCGCCGGCAAGCGCATCCCCCTCTGCCCGGAACAGGGCATCCAGATAGGCCTTCAGGTCAGCTACGGATGTTCCGGCCTTCAGGGTCAGCGTCACGGTCGGCCGCGCCGCCAGCACCACCGTCACGCCGACAAGCGGCGCAGCGGCGGCGGCGGTAACAGCAAAGACGAAATCCGGCCCGGCCGCGTCGGAGGAGGACGCGACCAGATTACCGGCCGCCCCACCGCTGTAGGACATGGTGGCGGTGCCGGCACCGGCCCCGTCGGCATCGACATTCTGCGTGGGGGAATATTCCTCCCACAGCAGGCCGCGTTCGGACCCGCTGTAATAGCGGTTGCCGTCGTCGGCCATGCCGGGGGGCGTCGTCGCGACCAGATGCAGCCCGCCCTGGACAATCTCGAAACGCTGCGAGGTGGTCGCCCCGCCGCTGTCGGTGAAGATCAGCGTGACCTGATAGATATGGCCGTCCGCCTCGGCCTCGCCATCCTTCAGGCGCAGCCGCCAGGACACGCCGGCGGCGGCATCTTCCACCTCATTACCGGCGGCATCCACCCGCACCATTTCGAACTTGTCGGCGTCGCGCCCGCCAAGGGTGAAGGCCGTGTGGGGCAGTGTCTGCGGCGAGGTATCCTCGACATCCGTGACGCCGGCGACGCCGAACTCGTCGCCATCAGTGCCCACCAGCTTGCCGTCGACAATGACATATCTGTCATTCTGCGCCTCGTCGCCGGCCTGCGGGGTGCCGTCGCTGGGATCGCTCTCCGCGCCGTCATCATGCTTGCGCCCGGTCAGGGTCAGGTCGAGCGGCCTGTCATTCACCGGATCGACGGTGATTTTCATTGTCACTTCCGGCGAGGTCTTGCTTGCGTCGCTGTCGAATTCCCCGCCCCGCTTCTTGTCGTGAAGGGTGTATGTGAATGACGCGGTGCCGTTGAAATGCCTGGTTGGGGTGAAGTCGATGACGCCGTTTTCGACCCATGCCGCATGGATGATTTCGCCTGCGGCCACCGTCACGGTGGCTCCCTTGACCACATCCGCGCCGTTATAGCTGAAGGCCGAGGCGGCGACGAAGGTCAGCGCGCCGTTCAGCGACGCGAGGCCGGTAAAGGTGACGGCCCCCAGGACATCGCCGATATTGGCGTCAACAAAGCCGAGATCGGTCAGGCGGAACGACAGCGGGTTGACGACATCGTCGGCGTCCGGCCGCGTTTCCGACGACACCGGGGCACCGCCGGCCGGCGGGGTGGTCGGTTCGATCAGAGCCTCGGGCGTGCCATCCTCGCGCATCGACAGGCCCTGCACCGGCACCGCCGTCGGCCGGCCGGCGCCGAATGACCCGGCATGGGTGATCAGCGCCTGAACATCGGCATGATCCTCGGCAAGGATGCCGGTATCGTCGCTCGTGTCCTCAGTGCCATTGGTCAGAATCCCGCTGACAGCGTCGACATTGGAACTGCCGTCGCTGTTCGTGCTGGTCTTGGTGATGGCGTCGGACACCGCCTTGACAGCGTCCCTGTAGAGGTCGGCGTCGCTTTTCTGGTCCCCTTCAGGCAATGTCCCATTGGCCGTCTTCAGCTCATTGGCCGTCTTCAGCTCAAGATATTTCTGACGCACGGTTTCCAGAACCCGAATGCCCATGATGCCGATCATGTTGCCGGTTTCGGCATAGGCGCTGTTGTCCGCCCCTTCGCCGGCGGTGTTGGTCACGCGGTAGTTCGCGTAATCCCGGATATGCGCCATGGTGACGCCGGAATTCGCGCCGAACAGAACTTCGATGATTTTGGTCTGCGCGGTGTCGGCGGTGGTGGCCTCGTCCTCATCGCCCAGCGCGTCCTCGATCGCCTGCTGGATCAGCGTCGTCAGCGGCGACACCAGGTTCGACCCGGCGACCGACGACAGGATGATGCTGTTGGCATAGGTCTTGCCGGTGGCGACGTCGGTGGCGCCGTTCAGGTCGGCCTCGAAGCGCACATACTGGCCGCGCTGGGCGTCGGTCAGGACCAGCTCGCCGCGTTCATTGGTCTGGCCAAGCCGGACCTTGTTGCCCTCCTCGTCAAAGCCATGGACGGTGGCGCGCCAGATCGGGCCGTCAAGGACCCGCACGATGTCGAAGCCGGCCGCGGCAACCCCGTCGCCGCCGCCGCCGCCCCCAGCCTCGCGGGCCGGCGGATTAGCCGGAGCACCCTGCAGGGCCGGGCCGCGCACCGTGTTGGTGCCGCCGCCGCAGGCCGCAAGCCCCAGCGCCAGAAGCGACCAGATGATGCCGTTGCCGGCGGCCCTGCCGGCCGTCTCGGCTTTCCGGCGGGCCCTTTCGGCCCTTTCGGCCCTGTCTTCCTCAGACTTTTCTGCCAGACCTGTGCCGGCCAGCGGGCCCGGGAGACGCGCCGTCTTGCCAAGCGCCGTCTTGCCAAGCGCCTTCTGGGCCAGCTCCTTCTGGGCGAGGGCCTTCATCGCCGTCTGCTTCGACTGCGCGGTGTTGCCGGCGCGGCTCTTCGCGGTGCGCTTAGCGGCGCTCTTTGCTGCGGCCCTTGCTGCGGCCCTTGCTGTGGTCTTCGTCTTCGCCCTGTCCGTCGCCTTCGCGGGGCGCGAGCCGCCGGCAGGGGGCGCTCCCGCTCCCGTCTTCGGGCCCGTCTTCTTGGCCGTCTTCGGGGCCGCCTTGTTCGGACGAGCGTCCTTTGTGCGGGCGTCCGCCTGCTGCTGTTCGGATTCGGTTACCCGGGCATCATCGCTCCGGTCGAAATCATCTCCGGAGGTATGGCGATCGATTGGCATTGATTAAGGCTCCATTCCTTAAGATGGCGGGGGACAACCCCTTGGTAGTTCCCTGCGGCAATTCCCTTTGGCAATTCCCTTTGGCAATTCCCTGCGGCACTTCTCTACAGCGCGTGAGATCACGCATGAATGTGACGACCGGCGGACAGGGCGCGGCAAACAACAGGAACGGAACGGAAAACAGGGAACGGGTCAGCCACGCCGGACAAACAGAACAGCCGGTACCGGATTAATCTCCCGGGCTGAGACTACGGGGCTAAAGCTTAAAAAGTCGTTAAGAGTTCCGGCGTAATTCCGCTTTTTTGCATTTTTTTGGCCCCGGGATGCTGGCGCAACCCGTTGCTCCCGGGGGATTTGCGGGCCCGGGCGCGCCCGGGGATTTGCGAGAAGTCGGCATGGGACAGGCGGGGGCGTGGCCCGTCAGAGGATGGTGACCTGAAGGTTGATGAAGTGGTCCGCGTCGAGGGTGCCGGCGAAATCCTCGAGGATCACCAGGACCTCGCGGCTGTCGATGTCATAGATCACGGTGTCCCGCGCCTCGCCGGTGCCGCGCCCGCCATCGCCGTCACTGTCCACCAGATCGTGGACGCGGTAGTCGATCCTGAGGTTTCTTTCAGACCGTTCGACATATCTGAAGTCATTGAACTCGATCATGTTGACCGCGTAGGTCTGTATTCCTTGGATCTTGCCGGCGTCGAAGCCGCGGATCACATCGGCGTCCGCAACATATGCGGGGGGCGGCGCGGACGCTTCGGGCAGCGCAGTCGGCACGGACCATGTGGGCGTTACATGGAAAACAGTCGTGGCCCCGTCAATGTCAGAAAACAGGATGTCACGCGCGGGGCCTGGGCCAAAGCCGGCACGATCAACGCCGTTATTGACCTTGGCGCCCCTCACCGCGACCGGCGCATCGGGCGCGCCGCCCGCCGGCCTGGTGAAATCCGACGCGGCCAGCGCGCCGTCATAGCCGTCCAGAATGCCGTAGATCTGGTCGCCTGCCAGCTGGGTGACATCCAGGTTCGGCCGGTCCCGGAAAAGGATGGTGTCAAGGCGGCTGTCCCCGACAACATTCATCCGCAGGTAGTACAGATACCCACCCGGACCCGATTCGGCATCGACGGACAGAGTGTCAGGCAGCTCGATCCTGGGAACCTCCACCCAGGTCTTGCGCGCATTCCCATATTCCCACCACACCTTGTAGCCGGACCGCCCGTCACCGGCCACGGACAGGGTGTCATGCTGCGTCATCGCCTCGCCATAGAAAGTCTTGGCGTCAAGCCAGCCCTTGCTTGCAATGAAGCTGTCCCATTCAGGGGTGGTGGCTATGGTCCGGCCATTGTCATCGACCAGCAAGTGACGTTCATTCACCGCGCCCTTTCTTCCCGACTCGCCATCGAAATATTGCGCGGCGAGAAGCGCCTGCGATCCGCTGAATACGATGATCTGGCGCGACCAGGTCGACCCGCCATCGACCGAGACATGAAACTTCATGAATTCGTCCATCCCGCCCAGAAACGCAAAATCAAGCTGGTCCTGCGACAGGCCGGGTGACGACAGGAACTGGTCGATTGTCATGTCGAGATAGGGCGGCGTCGCGATCTGGTCCGTCACATTGCCGCGCATATCCTGGCCCGCCGGGATATCCCTGAACAGCAGAGGCCGGTTTGTGCCGTCTTCTGTCTGTTTCAGGGTCACGCCCTGGTCCAGCCTGACGCGGATATGGGTGATGCTGTCAAACAGGGTGCCCGGGTCCTCATTCCCCGCGAACAGAGGCAAAAGCGCCTCTTTCGCGCGAATAGTGTCCGCGCCTGGCGTCAGCTGGAAATTGCGGACGGTGAAATCCGGCATGACGCCCTTGACGACGCCGAGCCTGAGGATGCCGATATCGCTGTAGACGGGCTGCCCGTCGGCCGGAACATGCGCGTCGCGGACCTGCCATGCCACCGCGTATCCCGCCTGCGGCACGCCGCCAGCCGGCAGGTCGGCGATCGGCAGGCTGACATAGAGGCTGGCCAGATCCGACCGGGTGAAGAGGTCCGATGTCGTCACCCTGGTGTCCGGCAGCGCGCCATTGTCCCGGTACAGATAGTCGAGCAGTGAATAATTGTCCGGGATCCACTCGCTGACGGTCGGGGGGAGGAAGCGGAGATGCGTCCATTGCTCGAACCCGGGTCCGCCGACAAGCCTGTCCGGGTCCGGCGCGTGAAACAGGCTGGTCAGCAGGGTCTTGCCGTCAGGAACGAGGTCGAGCAGATCGATCCGGTGAAGGTCAGTGGTAGCGACGGTTTTGTCGAAATTCCGTGGCACCGGGGCGTCGTTCCGGCCCTGCACCGGGATCAGGAGTGAGGTGGAAAAAATCTCGCTGCTGAAATCGGCGGTCTCGCTGAACTCGAATTCGACCCGTTCATACACCATGTGGTTGGCGGACAGCCGCCTGAACCCCTCGAATACAGGACTCAGATGACTTTGGTAATGCGTGCCGAAATCCAGGCTATAGCTCCTGGTGCCGTCGATGTTGAACACTCTTTCTGTCGCGCCTGCGCGCCGCAGAAATTCACCAAGGATCCAGTTTCCACCATCCTGCCCGGTGGTCCCGTAGCTGGAGGCAGGCCGTGGCCAGGACGGGCTCAGGTCCGAATAATGGCTTCCTGTCCAGTCATCGGCGCGGTCCGCCGAAACCGGGATCGGGGCCTCAAGGTCGCTCGGGGCCGATGCCAGGTGAAGCCGGGCAAAGGCCGGCCGCGCTGCCTCAACACCGGTGACGGCAAGCTTTACTATTATGTTAATTCCGTATTCATGTGGTCGCTCGGGGATCCTGTAGGGTCTGGCCACCACCTCCGGCGTGCCGATCACCGGGTCGAACACATCCGACAGGTTCGGATCATAGATCAGCGGCGCGACCCCCGCGCCGCCCTCTATGAATAGCTGCGGCAGGTTGCGGTAGGTTGTCAGCGCGCCCTCGATGTTATGGTCGAACTGCGTTCCCATCGGCAGGGATTCATAGTCAAGCACGGTGCCGCCGCGGATCCACAGCTCGAAGGTCGCATTCCCGCTGACCGGGTCGGTGACGCGCCTGATCTCGTAATGATTCGACTCCGCGCCGGACAGGGTGGGGGCCGCCGCCGGATCGGACATCACGCCATCCGCCGCCCGCATCCTGATGGTGCCGAGCTTCATGCCGCCAGCGGCGATGGTGCCTTCGGCCAGAAAGCCGCGGACCAGCCCGGCGATGCCGTCCGTCGGCAGGCCGGTTTCAAGGATCAGGCCGCCGCCGGTGAAGCCGGCCGGCGCATCCTCCGACAGGGTCACGCTGCCAAGCGCGACGATGGCATAGACGGTCTTTGTCTGTTCCGCGATCCCGGACGCGCCGTCATCGGTTCGGGTGACAAGCTGAATGGTGTCATGAAGGGTGTGTCCGGCGGCAAGCGCGCGGTTGATTTCCGGCTCGAACTCGGCCCAGGGCACATAGGCCACATACAAATGCCCCGGATCCGGCGAAGGGCTGACTTTCCCATGCGCAAGGCTGAAGCGTCCGTAACGCCCGGCTGTCCAGATCCATGTGCCCTGGTGGCCGCTGGAAATATTCACGCTCTCAAGGCCCTGCAGCGTCGCGGAAAAGGCATGGCTGTCAGTGGCGCCGATATATATGTCTCCGGATTCGAATTGCGGGTCCGGATGGGACAGCCGAAATTTGCCGGTGCCGCCGCGGGACAGGTCCATCACGCCGAACGCCAGCGGACCGGTCACATCCCGCACAGTGACATTCAGGTCGTGCGTTCTGGTTTCGGTCTGGTCGCCAACCCGGTCCGTCAGCTCCACAGACAGGTCGAGCCCGCCGTCACGCTGCGCCCGGCTCAGCGCCTCGTAATCGGAGGGGGCCCTGAATCTGACGATATGGAAATCATCCCCGGTCTTTTCGATCCCGAACAGCCCGGCATCACCGCCGGTCAGCGTCGCTGTCACCCGCCCCTTGTTGTCATGGGCGATGCGGAACCAGCCGACGATGTTCTTGCCCTCGTCAAGGTCGATCCGGCTGGTACCGGCGGTGATCTGCCGCGTGCTTTCGCCGTCGGGAATGTTCGCATCCTCCGGCAGGGGGATATCGGGGCCTGCCAGCCCGGGCGTCTCGGCCTGGTCGCGGACATAGAGCTTGATCTGTCTGGTGACGGTCTCGACCTGGTCGATGGTCTCGTTGCTGTTGTCCCTGTCCTTGGGCCGCCCGTCGCTTCGCGGCAGTGTCGATGTGGAGGTCACGGTGATCTCGAACAGGAAAAAGCGCCGCTCCCGCGGCGTGCCCGCATTTTCGACATGGATATGCGGGCTCTCGTAATTGATGTAGCGCCGCCCGTCCGTATCCACCGCCTGTTTCAGCGTCAGCGTGATGTCGCCGGTGGCGCGATCCAGGTCAGAGCTTTCGATCATATAATTATGGTTGGCCGGCAGGACGGTGGATTCAGGGTCCGGCGCGGTGGAGGGCGCCAATGACAGATCCAGCCTGTCGCTCCGTTCCACATCGCGATAGCCGCGCGCATTCTCGCTGTCCCGCACATTGTCCCTGTCCCAGACATTGGTCCGCAGGGCATATTGCGTGAAGGTTTTCCGGCTGGCCCTGATTTCGGGCACTGTTCTGTCAACCGGCATGTCCACGCCCACCGGCACCAGTGGCGCATCCTCGGCCCGGCTTTCGGGTTCGAGCCCGAAGACGGGGGTGAGCCCGTCCGCCAGATCATTCGCGGCGGCGGCGAATTCCGGCGCGTTGTCGTCGAAATTGCTGAGATAGATCTTGTAGTCCTGAAGGCCGGACTTCTCTGCGCCCTCATCACCGCTTGCCACCTTCACCGTGATCAGCAGATAGCGCTCCCCCACCCGCGACCCGCTTGTCTCGACGAAAATATCCAGCCGGTCGGCGTCAAGATCGGCTGTCGCGATGCTGAAATGGCCGGTCTTCCAGACACCATCCTCCAGAACCGGAACAGCAAGGCTGTTATGGTTCGCTATGGTGCCACCATTGCCGTCCGGCCTGTCATGAAGGGTGAATCGCACGGGCTGGCCGTCCAGATCCTCGGCCAGGACACGGAACAGGTTGTTCGGCGGATCGCTGCTGGCCGGATCGCGAAGCACCTGCTGGCCGGGGCGCGCCGCATCGGGGCGTTCCACCAGCTCGTTCATGGTGGTGCCCTTGGCCTGCTCGCCGGCGAGGTGGTTGAAGCCCCGCGCCTGTTCCGATTCCGCCAGATCGACGGTGAAAAATGCCGGCCTGTGTTCATCGACACCGGTGACATAGATCCGCAGGTCCTGAACCGCCGATTGCCGTTCCCCGTGCAGATTGCCGGCGACACCGTCGATCGTCAGATCGGAGACCGATTTCGCGCGAAGCTGGATCAGGAAATAGCGGTTGCCGTCCGCATCCGTGAACAGCCTCTGGCCGTCCCGGATGACAATATTGCTCACCGCGTCATACCGGGTGCCGAATTCATAATCGAACAGGTTGGCATAGGTCACCGTCTCGCCAAACATCGTCAGCTCGAGGTCCGTCTTGAAGGTGATCGCGCCGGTTTCCGCGTCGAGGGTGACAAGATGGTTGTGGTTCGTCACCCGCCTGCCACCTGCCGGAACATCGGCATCGACAAGGTGATAGGTCACATCATCGCCGTCGGCGTCCGCGGCGGCGACGGTGAAGGGCGGCGGGGCTGGCTGGGGCAGGCCGCCGTCCCGCGCCTCCGCGATCCGGGCGTCGCTGATCTCGACGGAGCCGACCCGCAGGAACGGCTCGTCCCCCTCTCTGGCAAAGCTTCCGCCAGCGCTGAAGACCGGTCCGTGATTGTCCAGATTGACAACATCCAGGGTGAAGGCGATGTCGGTCGTGCCCTCATTGCCGCTGATATCCGTCAGGCGGTAGGTGAAGCTGGTGGTGCCGGTCACATCGGCGGCCGGCTTGAAGACCAGGCTGTCGATCAGGGTGGACGGGATCTTGCCGCCGGCAAGCCCGTTGAAGCCGGCAAGATTGCCGGTTGTGATCTCAAGGTCATCCCGGCCTGTCACCCGCCAGTAGAGCGTGCCGATCGCGGGATCGGGAAGCCCGGTGATGCGAAGATACCATTTCACGGCATCCGGTTCGGGCGGCTCGACCGTATCCGGATCGCGGACAGCGCCGAAATCGCTGGCGGCGAAAATCTTGCTGTTGAGCTCGCGCGTCTCGACATTCTCCAGCACCCTGACAGCCGCCGGCGTCGCCGAGACCGGCGCCACATCGTCAAGATCGGTGATGTAGATCTTCACCTTCTGGATTTCGTATCTGGGCCCGGCTGCCTTCGCAAGCTGGGATGCGGACCTGGCCACCACCGCGATCTCGAAATACCGGCCGCCCTCATCGGTGCTCAAACCATATGGCGCGGGGCGTTCGCTTCCGTCTTCCCGCAGGCGGCCATATTCGTAGTCGAACATTCCGCTCTTGAAGGTGATGGTGCCGTCCGCCGCAATGGTGACGAGATCGTCATGCCGTCCTTTCGACCATGCGGCCGACCATCCTTTACCGACCGATTCGTCAGTATGAATCGACGGGTCAAACAGGCTGTAGGTCACAATATCGCCATCCGCATCCTTCGCCAGGATACGGAATGCCGCCGGCGCGTTGCCGTCCTTCTGCTCCTGCAGGGCGGCCGCGGCGAAGGCGGCGTCAAACCCCTTCACATCGTCCGAACCGGTGGCGCCGGCATTCGCCTCGAACACCGGCCCGGCATTGTCATCATTGGTGATATTGATGGTGAAGGTGATGTTGTCGGCGCCTTCATTGCCGGTGCGGTCGCTCAACCGGAAGGTGAATCTGGCCATGGCACCATTCGTGACATGCGCGGCCGGAACAAACACAAGATTGCCGATCTGGGTGGACGGGATCTTGCCATTGATCATCCCGGGAAGACTTTCCAGATTGTCGGCGGTGATCTCCACATCACCCTGCCCGGAACCCTGCCCGGACACCCGCCAGACAAGGGTGCCGAATTCGGCCGTGTCCAGCCCGCTTGTCAGGCGCAGATACCATTGCGGCTGGTCCGCCGGCACCGGGTCTGTCCTGTCGGGGTCGGTGACCGGTCCGATGTCGGCAAGGGTGAAGGGGCGGGAATGTTGCATGCCCTCGGCCACCGAAATGGTGGGCGGCGCGACGGTTGGCGCGACATCATCGACATCGGTGACAATGATCTTTACCGTCTGGGTCGCTGTTCGCGCGGCGGCCGGATTGCCGGCGGCGTCTTTCAGGGCGGAGGTGGAGGTCGCCACCACATCGATCAGGAAAAACCATTCCCCATCCGGGCCCTGGCGCGCGGCTTCACGGTCGAACCGGCCGGGCTTGAAAGAGATGATGCCGGTTCCGGCATTGATCACCGCGCGGTCATTGTCATTGCCGGACTCGGGATCGCCCGCGGTGCGGGCCGCCGCGTCGGCAAGAGCGTAGGTGATCGCCTCGCTCTGGGTCTGGCCGATGATGTTGTCGGCGTCGGTCGCCTGCACCTGGATCGCCACCTCGCTGTTCTCGGTCAGGGTGCGGGTTGCTGTCGGGGCGAATTCCGGATCATGCTCGTCAATATTGGTGATCGTCAGGGTGAAGGTCTGGTCCTGCCGGGTCTGGCGCGTCGGGTGATCGGCGATGGCCCGCACAATGAAGCGGAATGACAGGAACGTGCCATCCGCCGCGAAGGTGACATTCGGCAGGGTCTTCAGAATTTCGAAATCCAGTGTCGGCAGGGCGATGGTCTCGCCCTGGCCATTCTCGAAGGCGGCATCTGATTTCAGGGAAACCTCGCCTGTATTCCCGTTGATTGCCAGCAGGCGTTCAAGATCGGCCGCGCTGATGTTGCCGGCCGGGCCGGGCGCGGCGGCGCGCAGCTCGTAGCGAAGGTCTGGCGCCGTGCTCAGCGCGTTCGGCACATCGGCGATGGTGGCGCTGGCGGTGAACAGCGCCCCGCCTTCACCCTCCGCCCCCTCATCGAGAGTCACGGTTGTTTGTTCAGGGTCAAATTCAGGCAGCGTCTCGACAAGATTATTGATCCGCAGGGTATAGGTCTTGTCGGTAAAGGTCGTACCTGTCGGATGGCGGGCCGTCGCCCGAATAACAAAGGACAGGGTCAGATAGGTGTCATCAGCCGCGACGCTCACGCCATCCAGCCGGCTGATCTTCTCGAAGGTCGGGGCCGCGGCAAGCATGACAGTGGTCGGGAACGTCGCCAGCCTGCTCGTGACGCTGCCATACCCGCTTTCAAGATACAGCAGATTGTCGAGGTCGGTCTGGCTGATGTTGCCGGACGCATCGTCGGCGCGCAGTTGAAATTCGATTTCCGGCGGAGACGCCAGCGCGCCGGGCACCTTGTTCAAGGTGGCGACAACGGTAAAAAGCTCTGTGAACTCCTCGGCATAATAGTTCACTTCGACATCTTTACCGTCAATGTCGACCGTCTCAACGATGTCGATCACCTCAACGGGTTCAAAATCCTCGTTGATGACAACCGGATTGTCAGCATCGAAGGGTCCCTGAAAGACCGGCGCGGTTTCCTCAAGGTCATTGACCCTGAGCGTGATCCGCTGAACATGGCGCGTGGTTCCGGCCGTCTGCCCGGTGAAACGCAGCGTGGCTTCGTCATGGACCGTTTCCATGACCACATCGAATGTCACGGTCAGGTATGACCCGTCCTCGGCAAGCTGGACCCCCGGCAAATCGCGCAACCGCGCGAAGAACAGATTGTCCTTGACGGTGACAACACCGCTGGAAGACAGGTCGAGAAAGGCCTGAAGCGTGGCAAGGTCGGGATGGTCATCGCCGGCCTGTTCAAGGGCATAGCTCCGCTGGATGCTGTCCGGCAGCTGGTCCAAGATCGGCGGCCTGAAGACTTCCGCGCCGTGGCGGTCATCTTCGTGAAATTCCCGCTCCTGGACCGGGTTGACGCGGATGACAAAATCCCGCGCCACCTTGCTGACAACCCCGAGATCGTCCACCACCCGGTAGAGAACCAGCACGGGCGGCCCGGCAACGCCTGTCTGCTCGATATGCTCGACATAGACAAGCCCCTGCCGGATCTGCGCCAGGCTCACTGTGATAGAGCTGTTGGCATTTCCGGGATTTGGCCTGTCCTGCGCGACACCCGCGCCGTCCGGATCGGGCTTGATGAACAGGGTGCCGCCCCGCACAAACTCGATCCGAACCTCGGCGAGCATGCCGCCGTTAAGCTCAGGATCGGGATCGCTGAACGGAAAATCGGCAAGCCGGAAGACATGCCTGCCGCCGGGGGCGATGGTCGGCAGCGCCCCGACACCCTGCGGCAGGGCCGGCGCATCCGGCGCGTCATTCACGCCAAAGGCCCTGAAGACCAGCGAGCGGGTGGCGGAATCGCCGGATGTCGCGGCTTCGGCGTCGGTCAGCAGGATGGTGAATTCATCCGTCCCGATGGCGGGCGCGTTGTGATCATCATCCCTGGCGGCGTCATAGGGCGCCAGCTTGCGGTAACTGTCCTTCGCGCGGTCCAGCGCCGCCTGCTGCCGCGCTGTCAGCCCCTGCGGCGCGGCGTCATCGCGGGCCACAAGATAGGTGTATCTGTAGCCGCCCTGGTTGCCTGCATCCTCGGGATCCACCATCGCCGGGTCCCAGCGCGCGCGAAGATAGCCGTATGCGCCGATGATCACGAAGGCGGCGGGGTGGGCGCCCTCGGCGTCGCTTGGCGGGGCCGGGCGCGCGCCGGGGACCGGCATGCCGCCGGCGTCGAGGGTCGGTTCGCCAAGAAGCGTGACGTCGGGCGCGGCATCCTCGCCATCCGGTCCGGGCTGCCCGTCTATGTCATCCTCGCGCCGCGTCTTGGAGTGGATCCTGACGCCGATATTGGTCTTGTCGTCACCGCTGTCAGGATCACGCGGAATGAAGCTGCCGGAGGCGGGCGTGTCCGGATCGGCCTCGTCATCCTCCAGATCGGGGTTATTGTTCGCCTCCGGCCGCGGGGCCACCACCGACGGATCCGGCTGTTCGAGTATGGCAAGCGTCATCCGGCCGATATCGCTTTGCGCGTCGCCTGTATCCACCAGCCGGAAATGGACAATGACCTCGCCGACAGCATCGGCATCCGACTGGATGACATATTTCGCCAGATCACCGGTGGCGATGACATCGCCATACCCGCCGTCACCGATCAGGCTGCCATTCGTGATACCGGTGATGATGACGCCCCTGAAACTGTCCTGCCCCGTGTCCGGATCAGCGGCGCTGTCATCGGGGTCATCGTCCGGATCAAGGAAGCGCTGCCGGAACTGCGACGGATCAAGCCGGAAGATGCCGCCTTCATCGATTTCAAAAGGCTGTTCTCCGGTGCCGTCATCAAAGCTGTCCGGCTGCGCGCCGACCTGCGGCGCGTCGTTCACGCCTGTCGCGGTGGCGGTATATTGCATCGTCCGCGGGTTGCCGGTGGCATCGGTGACGGTGAAGGTGAAACTCTCCGTCATCTCGGTTCCAGGGGACAGCTGGGCAAAGGCCGCCTCCATGGCGACGGTGTCGAGCAGGTCCACATCCCACCCTTTGTGCCCGGGAGTGAAATAAGCAAAGAGCCAGGCACCGCGCCCGTCAGTACCGGAGATGTCGTTGCCGTCCCATAGAACGCGCAGATAGCCCAGCTTGCCGGCAATGATCCAGGAAGGTTTCGCGAGGAAGATATCCAGCGGATCGTCAGAGTCTGGAATTCCAAGGCTGGTACGCGCAGGAGGTGGCGTGTTGTCATCTGTGCCGAGAATAATCCCGTCCGGGCCAATCCGCGCCTTTTCCCGGAGCGTTGATTCAGGCGTCTGCGGCAGTGCATCGGGCCTGACCTTCAGCCCCAGCGAGGAGGTGGTGTCATGCCCGTCCGGGTCTGTCGGCACATAACGCCGGATCTCGGGAAGCTCGCCACCGTCAGGGGCAGCCAGCGGCTGCGCCTCATGAGCTGTCGACGTCACATCGGCAGGTGCGTTGTTGAGTTCCGGAGCAGCGCTGATGTCGGCGGCAAGCTCACTTGCCGCCTGGGCGACCTCGGCGAAGCTTGTCTCATTGGTGCTGTCGCCATCAAGGTTCGCGGCCCTCTCGGCGATCTGCCGCACAAGATCCTGCGCGACCCGCTGCAGGACCGACAGGTCCGATGCAGCCGCTTCCCCCTGCGCCGCGGGCGCCTCTTCGACAAGCTGGCGGCGCGCGCGCCCGGCGCGGCCTTGCGGTTGTGGCGGCGGCGCGTCCGCGACCTTTTGATAATTGTTGTGATCAAGAATGTAGCTCACCGTGTAATTATCAAGATTATCCGGATCCACATTCCTGAAGATATTGTGAAGGATGTTCCGGTTGTCGACAGCGATCTGCTGGTCCGCGGCGGCCTCGATCTCCTCCAGAACGGTCGGATCGGCAAGGTTCCTGCCGGCCGCCTCCGCCTTCGCCCGCTCTTCGGCGCGGCGGCGCGCCGTGTTGACCGCCAGAATATGGGTAATCGGCGAGATCACATGCGGGCCGTTCACCGGGGCCTGGCCGTAATAGACGCTCCACACCCCGTCCAGGCCGTCCAGGTGATGGACGTAAGCGACGTAATGCGTGCCTTCCTGATGGTTGGAAAGCTGAACCTCGCCCGTACGCGATGTCCGCGGCGCATCGGTATGCGATGCGTACTGGTCCTGCATCTCCTCTTCTGACAGCAGCCCGTCCGGACCCGCGCGTTCCTTGCGAAACACACCTGTATGCGTGTCCCGGTAGATCCTGGCATTCTCCACCGGATCGTCGGTGACAAAGAAGCTGATGCTCTGGCCGGATGGGGCGTTGCCGCGGGCGAAGGCGTCCGGTTCCGGCGGCGCGTCATCCGGGACGCCGGCCCCGGGGGTAACGTCTGGGGGAGTGGTGCCCCCGGGCGTGCTGCCGCCGTCCTCGCCATCGGGCGGGGCTTCGGGTTGCTGCGGCGCTTCGGGTTCCTGCGGCGGCGGGGGCGGTGTCACATTCCGCGGTGGCTGGCCGGGGTTCTCGTCAGGCGAAGAGTCTGGCTCAGGCGAAGGGTCTGTTGGTGGCGGAATCCCGACGTCAGGGGGGGGGCTGTCGGGAGACGCGTCGTCCTGATCCTGCGCGCCCTGCTGTCCCTCGCCCTGCTGTCCCTCGCTCGGACGTTCAGCTTCAGACGCGGGAATTCCTGCCAGGGGCGCTGCCGCAGCCCCGCCGCCGCCACCACCACCGCCGCCGCCAAGCGCCAGCAGCGGCAGCGCCGCGATCCCGCCAAGCCCGCCACCGCCCGCGGCGGCCGCAGCCTCCGGCACGGCGGCCACCACCGTCACCAGCGAGGCGTCGGTGATGCCGTCCTCTGTCCCCGGGATGTCAGGCTCGCTCTTCGGGCGCAGCCGTCCGGCATAGCCTGTCGCTGCCGCTGGCGATTCCATGAACATCCAGAACAGCAGGTCCTGCGCGTTCACCAGATAGCAGACCTTGCTGGTGGAATAGCCGTCCGAGCGGGTCGGCGCGTGCCAGCGCCAGATGACGTCATGCGAGCGGTCCACGGCATCCAGGTCGATCAAGCTGCACAGCTCGTGGATCGCGGAGGGCTGCAGCGTGTTGTCGGTGATCGCCTTCAGGCACATCCGGACGAGGTTTTCCTGCGCCTCGGGGGTCTTTCCGGGCCTGGTAACCTGAACGGACGTCCTGATCAGCTGCCCGCCGCCAACCGCCGTGCCGCCGCCTTCAACTCCGGCGCCCTCGTCAGCGGAAGTGCCAGTGTCAGGCCCATCGGCTTTGTTGTCGGCGTCGCCCTCGGCCGCGCCCTCATCGGGATTCGCCATGTCCGGCGGGGTGCGGCCGCAGGCGGCCAGCAGCAATGTCAGAAGGGGCACAAGGTTCAGCGGCGCGGCCGCCTTCGCCTTGCGAAGGCGCGTTGCCACGCGCTGCCGCTCATCCTGATCGACTGGGGCCAGCGCGCCACCGGCTTCGGCCAGAATGTCATCCACCTGCTTCTGACCAGGATCCGAGGCCGAATTTTCCCAGGCCAAATTCTCCCGGGCCGAATTTTCCCGGGCCCCATCCGTTTGCCCTGCTCCGCCAGCAGGTACATTATGCTCGTCCGGCATGGAATTCCCTCAAAAATCCCGCTTGTCAGGTCAGGTTCTGACACACATACCGGTTGAGGAACGGATTGCTTGCCATAAGCAAGAAAAGCGGCACACAGCGACAGCGACACGCACAGGCAGACAGGCCAGACGAAACGGTGTCTGCCGCCTTGCCCTGCGTTGCATGATCCTATGTTCGCTGGCACTCAAACAGGCACCGAAACATACATTCCGCCCCACAACCCGGGCGGATTCTGGAGCAGATTTGACGAATTAATCGTTAATCGGGTTTCACTTTGGTGTGCGATCCTGGGGTGTGCGATCCTGGGGTGTGCGATCCTGGGGTGTGCGGGCCTGGGGTGTGCGGGCCTGGGGTGTGCGGGGCCCGGCGTGCCGG
>JBMHCH010000067.1:0-7069 GCA_049890015.1 Puniceispirillaceae bacterium (SeqCode) | reverse complement strand
TGCCGATGGGTTTTATGTCAGCCATGTTGACCAAAATTCCAGAAGGGGTTAGCTTTGCGAATCATACGCAGGATACGTCCGGATTGGAACTAAATATCAATCAAATAGCATGCGGCGCAACAGGGCGGTGCCGCCGGAGGTAGAGATATGGCGCTGATCCCATTCGATGATCGTGACGGCAGCATCTGGCTCAATGGCGAGATGCTTCCCTGGCGCGATGCCAAGACCCATACGCTGAGCCACGGGCTCCATTACGCAAGCCTGGTCTTCGAGGGCGAGCGGGTCTATTCCGGCACCATCTTCAAGGGTCGCGAACATACTGAAAGGCTGCGAAATTCCTGCAAGATAATGGATTTCGACATCCCCCTGAGCGATGAGGAGGTCGATGCCGCGAAGATGGCGGTGATTGAGGCCAACGGCATTTCCGACGGCTATGTGCGCGCATTCTGCTGGCGCGGTTCCGAGATGATGGCGGTATCGGCGCAGAACACCACGACCCACGTCGCGATCGCCGCCTGGGAATGGCCGAGCTATTTCGACCCCGAGACAAAGATGCAGGGCATTACCCTCGACATTTCCGACTGGAAACGCCCGTCGCCCGAATCGGCGCCGGTGCACGCCAAGGCCGCCGGCCTCTACATGATCTGCACCCTGTCAAAGCACGCTGCCGAGAAGAAGGGCTTCACCGACGCGCTGATGCTGGATTACCGCGGCTATATCGCCGAGGCGACAGGGGCGAACATCTTCTTTGTCGACAAGGAAGGGACAATCCACACGCCGATCGCCGACTGTTTCCTTGATGGTATCACCCGCCGCACGGTGATCCAGCTTGCCGAGTCCCTTCAGATGAAGGTGGTCCAGCGGCACATGACCCTGGATGATTTGTCGGAGATGACCGAATGTTTCCTGACCGGCACCGCCGCCGAGGTCACGCCGGTCTCGAAGATCGGCGACCACAGCTTTACCCCGGCGGATGTCAGCCGGCAGCTGGTGGATGGCTACGAAAATCTGGTGCGTGGACGCATATCGGTCTGAGAAGGACTGACTACCCGGTCCAGCGCGCACGGGCGGCATCGTCGCTGTCCTTCGCCTCGACCCAGCTTGTCTTGCCGTCACGTTCCTCCGCCTTCCAGAAGGGCGCGTCGGTCTTCAGGAAGTCCATGATGAACTGAGCCGCGTCGAACGCCGCCTGCCGGTGCGCTGACGCCGCGGCAACCATCACGATCTGCTCACCGGGGAGAAGCCGTCCGACACGGTGAATGATGGTCACATCCTCCAGCGGCCAGCGCTGCCGCGCCTCGGTCTCGATCCGCTCGAGCTCGCTCTCGGTCATTCCCGGAAAATGCTCCAGCGTCATCGCGGTGACGCCGTCATCGCTGCTCAGCCCGCGAACGGTGCCGACAAACAGGGCGATGCCTCCGACTGTCTCCGCCTGCAGGGCCCGGCTTTCGGCGCCAACATCGAAATCCTCTCTCTGGACTCGAACAGACATGGCTCAGCCCCCTGTCACCGGCGGGAAGAACGCCACCTCGTCGCCTGCCGCGACCGGCGTGTCGAGATCGCCATAGGTGCGGTTCACCGCGACGCGAACAGCCTTCATGTTTTTCAGCGCCATCGCGTGACCCTCGGACAGGGCTGTCAGATGTGGCACCAGATCGCCGACATTCACCACCCCGTCAGGCAGCAGAATGGTCTCGATATCAGTGCCGGTATGCTCGCGCATCCAGGCAAAGTAACGGACTGAAAGGCTGGCATCTGTCCTGGCTGTGCTGGTCACAATCCGGTCTCCCTGAAAGGAATGAATGGCAGATAGTCTCCGACAGCGACGCCCTCATTATCAACCGGAATCTCGATCAGACCATCGGCGCCGGTCAGCGACGAAAGGACGCCTGCCCCCTTGCGGCCATGAAGCATCATGTCCGGTTCGCCGTCGGCGCCGGTTGTGATTCGCACACGCAGATATTCCGCGCGTCCAGCCGATTTTCGATGCGAGAAGCCGCAACGTACGCGAAGCTTCAGGACGGGCCGCGGCACGCCGCCGGCCATACGGGTCAGAACCGGCGCCGCTGTCAGCCGGTAACAGACAAAGGCCGCCACCGGGTTTCCGGGAAGGCACATCACCGGCTTGCCGTTGCTGACGCCCGCAGACATGGGACGCCCGGGCTTGATTGACAGACGCCAGAAGGCAGGTTCGACGCTGTTGTTTCGCATCGCCGCCTGGGTGTGGTCCTCGTCGCCGTCTGACGCGCCGCCGGATGACACCACAGCATCGCATGTGGCCAGCGCCTCGGCGAAACAGGATGTCAGGGCCGCCTCGTCATCGGTGATGATCCCGAAATCCTTCACCTCATGGCCGTCGCCGCGAAGCATGTCTGCCAGCATCGGGCGGTTGGAATCGTGAAGCTGGCCATGCAGGGGCGTCTCGCCGGGAGCGACAAGCTCGTCCCCCATGGAAATCAGCCCGACCTTCAGGCGCTTGTGAACCTCCAGACCGGCAACACCGCTTGCGGCGGCGATGCCGAGGTCGGCGGCGTCCAGCCTGGTGCCGGCAGGAATGATGGTCTCGCCCTTGCGGAGATTCTCGCCAGCCGGACGGTTGTTCGCGCCTGATGCCAGCTGCGATCCGACAGTGACATGCGCGCCGTCAGCATCGAGCTCGCAGAACTCATGCATCGCCACCGCGTCGGTCCCCTCCGGCATCACGGCTCCGGTGAAGGTGCGGACCGCCTCGCCGGGGGCGGCCTCTCCGTTGAACGGATGGCCGGCGGCGGCACGTCCGATCACGGCAAAGCGATGACCGGGATGGGCGGCAAGGAACGCGGCATCGACGGCATAGCCATCGACCGCGGCATTGTTGGTGGCGGGAAGGTCATGGCCGGCAACAAGATCGCCGGCAAGATAGCGTCCGCCAGCCGCGGCAAGATCGACATTCTGTGTGGCTGTTACCTGCCGCACGGCAGCCACCAGCCGCGCCACGGCGTCGTCTGGAGCCAGGCTGCCACGGTAAAGGCGGGCGCTCTCGCTCATGATGCGGCGGCGAGATCGTCGCGGCCGGCAAGCCTGCAGACATGCGCTGTGATGGCGTCGATATCGTTCAGATCAAGAAGCGGCAGCCGGGTCGCGGGAAGGGTGGACGGATCATCCGTCGCCACCGCGATGATGTTGTCATCATCGGGAAACAGGGCCGGCTTTCCGGTCTCCGCGCGGAAGATCTCGATTTTCGGGATCGGTTCACGCTTGTATCCCTCGACAATGACGATGCCGGCCGGCGCCAGCGCATCCAGAAGATCCTCGAGCCTCGCCTCGTCCCTGTCGCGGTTTTCGGTGAACAGGACCGAGCGGACTTTCGAGGAGACGATCACCTGGCGCGATCCGGCGGTGCGATGGCGGTGACTGTCCTTTCCTGGCGTGTCGGCGTCGAACATGTGATGCGCGTGCTTGATGGTGGCGATATCGAGTCCGCGCGCCGTCAATGCGGCGATCAGCTTTTCCGCCAGCGTTGTCTTGCCGCTTCCGGACCAGCCGGCCAGGCCTATGACGAAGCCGTGGCGCGCCCGCGCCGCATCAAGTCGTCTGCCAGCCTCAGACATGATCAAGTGTTCCCCGGAAATAGGCGATGCCGGTCTGCGCCGTGATCAGCGCGGCGGCCCAAAGCACCACAAGCCCGGCCGTATTGATGAAGGTGAGGGACGGGAACACAGGCGCCGCCATCAGCAGCCCGATGGCGACAAGCTGGAGTGTCGTCTTCCATTTCGCCAGTGTCGAGACCGGGATCGACACGCTGCGCCCAGCCATGAATTCGCGCAGGCCGGATACGAAGAATTCACGACTCATGATGACCAGAGCCGGAATGAAGAAGAGCCAGCCATCATCCGATACCTTGGCAAGCGCCAGCAGGCAGACGCCGATCAGCACCTTGTCGGCAATCGGATCCAGCATCGTGCCGAATTTCGAGACGATCTGAAGGCGGCGCGCCATCCAGCCGTCAAAGAAGTCTGACAGGCTGGCCAGGATGAACAGGATCAGGGCTGGCAGATAGCCGCGCTCGGCGTCATCGGCCCAGATCAGCACCGCCACCAGCGGCGCTGCGGCAAGGCGCAACACTGTCATCATGTTCGGCACCAATTTCAGCATGATGTTCACTGACATTCAGTTTCCCCCGGAATGGCCGCGAAGGCGGACAGGCGAATGATGGCGCATTGCATCACGAATGCCCACTATAAAACCAGTCATAGAGCTGTTTTGCCACGGTCTTCGAAATGCCGTCCACAGCCTCGAGATCGGCCAGTCCGGCGGCGGAAACAGCGCGCGCCGACCCGAAATGCGCCAGCAGCGCCTTCTTGCGTTTTGGTCCGATGCCGGGCACCCCGTCAAGCGGACTTGTCAGCTCGCTCTTCTGGCGCTTTGCCCGATGCGTGCCGATGGCATAGCGATGCGCCTCGTCACGAAGCCGCTGCAGGAAATGCATGGCGGACGCCTGTGGCGGCAGGGTAAAGGTCTTGCGCCCGGGCATGTGGAACTGCTCGCGCCCGGCATTGCGGTCCGGCCCCTTGGAAATGGCCACGATGGCGATATCGCCGACACCGAGATCATCCATCACCTCGGTCACCGAACTGAGCTGACCCTTGCCGCCGTCGATCAGCAGCAGGTCGGGCCAGCTGTCGCCGGTGCGGTCTGGATCTTCCTTCAGGGCGCGGTCGAACCGGCGGTGTATCACCTGGCGCATCATTGCGAAATCATCGCCCTGGGTAACGGCATGCGCCCCTTCGTCACGGATGTTGAACTTGCGATAGGCGGCCTTGTTGAATCCTTCGGGGCCGGCGACGATCATGCCGCCGACAGCGTGCCGTCCCTGAATGTGCGAATTGTCATAGACCTCGATCCGGTCCGGCGGGCCGTCCAGCCCGAACAGCTCGGCAAGCTCGGCAAGAAGGCGACGCTGTGATCCGGTGTCAGCCAGATGGCGGGCCAGCGCCTCCTCGGCATTATGCAGCGCCATGCCGGTCAGTTTGGTGCGGGCGCCGCGCTGCGGGCGGCTGATCCTGACCGCTCGCCCGGCGCGCGCCGACAGCGCCTCGGCGAGAAGGGCGCGCTCCTCCGGTTCTTCGGAGACAAGAATGTCGGCTGGCGGGTCCTTGTCGTCATAGAACTGGCCCAGAAAGGCGGTCATCACCGCGGCATCGGTGCTGTCGGCATTATGGCTGAGGAAATAGGAGCGGTTGCCATAGTTCGACCCGCCGCGGATGAAGAAGGTCTGGATGCAGGACCGCTCGCCGCTTCGCGCCACAGCGATGATATCGGCATCCTTCAGGTTCGGCACATTGATGTCCTGGCTGGCCTGGATGCCACTCAGCGCGCGGATGCGGTTGCGCCAGATGGCGGCGGTCTCGAATTCCAGATTTTCGGCGGCGCTGTGCATGCGCGCCGCATAGTCGCGCTGGATGGAGGCCGATTCGCCGGACAGGAACCGCCGCGCCTGGTCGAGCTGCCCGGCGTAGTCCGTCTCGCTCACAAGACCGACACAGGGGCCGCTGCAGCGCTTGATCTGGTATTGAAGGCAGGGGCGGGTGCGCGCGCCGAACACTGAATCCGAACAGGTCCGCAGCATGAAGGCCCGCGCCAGGTCGGCGACTGTCCGATTCACCGCGCCGGCCGAGGCGAAGGGGCCGAAATAGTCACCCTTGCGGGTCTTGCGGCCACGATGCTTGGTCAGCTGGCCAAAGGGATGGTCGGCGGTGATCAGGATCTGCGGCAGGCTCTTGTCGTCGCGAAGAAGGATGTTGTAACGCGGCTTCAGCTTCTTGATCAGGTTCGATTCCAGAAGAAGCGCCTCGATCTCCGAGCGGGTGACGATGACTTCCAGCCTTTCGGTCTCGCTGACCATGCGCATCAGCCGGTTCGACAGGCGGTTCGGCTGGGTGTAGCTGGTGACGCGCCGCACCAGATTGCGCGCCTTCCCGACATACAGCGCATCGCCCGCCCCGTTGAGCATGCGGTAGACGCCCGGGTCGCCGGTCAGCTTCTTCACTTCCGACTTCAGATAGGCAAGCCCGCGGCCAAGGTCCGGCGGCAGCTTGGTGCCGGCGGCGTCCGATGCCCCTTTCCGGGTCGAAACGGTGTCTGTCTGGATGGTTTCGTCACTCATCATCAACCAATCTAGCCGTCCTCACGCAGGCTTGGTAGAGGCTTCGCTGATCCCGGTAGCGATCCCGGTGGCGATCCCGGTGGCGATCGCCCGGGATGGCCCGTCATAAGGCCCCGAAACACCACCAGATTCTATCCCCGAAAGCTGTGGATAACTATGTGGATGAATGCCGCTCCACAAAGCTTGCCTGCTGATTTCACACGCATTTTTACAGTTTGATGAAATTTTGAGCACCTTCTTAAGAAGTCAATGAAAACAGATGCTTAAATTTTAGATTAGATGATAGCTGGCTGATTTGACTGATAAATTCCGGGCCGGTTTCGCAAAATGTGGCGATCTTGTTACGTTGTGCAAAACAGCTTCCGATTCGTCATCCGGGATGCCGGTTTGTCAACCCGGTGCGGCGTGTATTTTTCCGCCCTTTCCATCGCCGAAGTGGTTCTTCGCCAAAGAGACGGTCAAAAGAATCAAATGAAAACAGGGGCCAGCCGGGAAGGCGCCGATCAGACGGGGTGGCACCTAGCGCCGCCTGGGGCGCTTGCGCGGGCTGCTGCCGGGGGTGCCGGCGGGGAATCGCGCTTCCGATGGCCCGCCTTTCTTGCCGCCACCGGACCCAGCACCGGACCCGCCACCGGACCCGGCGTTGAACCTGTCGGCGATGGCCTGCGGCACGCCGGGGGCGTTCAGGCCAAGCTCGGCGGCCTCCATCCGGCGGATCTCGTCGCGAAGGCGGGCGGCCTCCTCGAACTCCAGATTGGCGGCGGCGTCCTGCATCGATTTTTCCAGATCGGCGATCACCGACGCGTAGTTGTGCCCGACAAGGTCGCCTTCCCTGGCGCCGGCCTGCGGGGTGACATGGTCGCCGCGCTCATAGACCGAATCCAGAACGTCATTGATCTCCTTGCGGATGGATTCGGGCGTGAT
>JBMHCH010000066.1:0-24205 GCA_049890015.1 Puniceispirillaceae bacterium (SeqCode) | reverse complement strand
CGTTCCTGACGATGCCGATCCTGACGATGCTGTGGCTGACGATTCTGGCTGGGCCTGCCGTCGCGCAATCAGCCTCCACGCCCGGTTCTTCGACGCCCGGTTCCTCGGCCGCCGGAGCTGTGAACAGCGGACCGATGCCGGCAAACGCTGTCATCGCCGGGAACGGTTGGAGATGCCGAACCGGCTTCGCGCTCACCGAGGGGCGCTGCGATGCTGTTGTGGCACCGGCCAACGCTATTGTCGCAGGCAATGGCTGGCGCTGTCTTCCGGGATACGCCCGCCAGAAGGATGGCTGTGTGCGGCTTGTCGCGCCGCCCTATGGCTATGTCCAGGAAAACGAGATCCGCTGCGTGGCCGGATATGCGATGCAGCGTGACGGCAGTTGCGCTGCCGTCGTCGCGCCCGCCAACGCCATCGTGGCCGGCAATGGCTGGCGCTGTCGAAGCGGGTTCGAGGAATCGGGCGGCCAATGCGTCCAGCTTGTCGTGCCTGCCAACGGGTTTGTCAGGGGCAACAGCTGGTTCTGCCGTGTGGGCTGGCACCGTGTGAAGGACAGCTGCGTGAAAACCCCGGTGCCCGCCAATGCCCAGCTGAGAGGGGATCGCTGGACCTGCAATCCAGGCTTCCGCCAGCAGGGGCTGACCTGTGTCGCGCTAGTGGCGCCGCCCAACGCCACCGTGCGAGGCGACGACTGGGCCTGCAACACAGGCTTCCGCCGCGTTGATGACAGCTGTGTCAGGGTGCCGCTGCCGGCCAACGCCACCATCCGGGGTGACGCCTATGTCTGCAATGCCGGGTTCCGTGATGACGGCAATGGCGGATGCGCCGCTGTTCTGGCCCCGGCCAACGCCACCATCCGCGGTGACAGCTGGACCTGCAATCCCGGCTATGTGAAGACCCCCGCAAACCTTTGCGAACGTCTTCAATAGGCCCTGGGCCCCCAAGTCAAAACCCCGCAATAAAATCAAACGTTAACAATTAGTTAACGAACAATTCCTGATGACAAATATTGCTGTCTGTGCTTCGCTTCATGTCTGTCGTGACGACACCGTGCCTGTGTGGCTCGGGATCATGTGACTCAGGATAATGCGGGGCAACCGAGCGGAGTTCCCCTCGCGCCGCAGTTATGTTTCCAAGTTCGCATGTGTCCAAGTTCGTATGTGTCCAGGTTTTCGTGTGGTTCTGTGCCAAGTCCCGGCTGGTGCGCCAACGGCAAGTTTCCGTGACCCGGGCGCGACCCGGGCGTCACGGGAATGTGCAACAGCGTGCATGGAGAAACGCAAATGACTTTCAAGAAGACCCTGACAGGGCTGCTGGCCGCGGTCTGCATGACCCTTTCTGTCCAGGCCAGCGCCGACTGGAAACCGGACGGTGTGATGACCCTTCAGATCGGCTTTGGCGCCGGCGGGTCGACCGACACGATGGGCCGGGTCCTGGCCAAGGTGATGAAGGACCAGACAGGCTGGAACATCATCGCCGAAAACAAGACCGGCGGCGGCGGTGTCGCCATGTTTACCGGCATTTCGAAGATGCCGCCGACCGGCGAGGTGATCGGGCTCGGGGTGAATATGCCGATCCTTGTCAATCTTGTGCGGCGCGGTGACGAGCTGCCCTTCAATCTCGACAGCTTCGACTATCTCGGCACCATTTCCAAGGCCGAGCTGGCGCTGGTCGCCTCTTCGGGCGCCCCGTTCGATGATCTTGACGGGCTGATCGCCTATGCCAAAAGCGTCGGCAGCCTGCCGGTGGCCTACGGGGCGCCGCCGCAGAAGCTGCTGATGGATGTCGCGGCGCGCGAGAGCGGTGCCGGCTTCGACATGGTGACGACAGAAGGCGGTGCCGAGACGATGAAGCTGATTCTTGGCGGACAGGTGATGGCGGGATTCAGCTCCGGCGAGCATTTCCCGCATGCCGAGGCTGGCAAGATGAAGGTGATCGCCAGCGCCAACGCCGCCCGCCTGAGCTACGCGCCGGAGGTCGGCACCTTTGTCGAAGCCGGCATCAACGCCTATGTCGATCCCTATTACTATCTGGCGACCAGGAAGGGCACGGACCGAAGGGCTGTAAAGGCGATCGCCAAGGCCATCGACCGGGCGCTTCGCTCACCGGACATGATCGAGATTGTCGGCAATACGGTGAAGAACAAGCCGCTGAATCTTGGCCGGCGCGGCACCAGGAAGATGATGGTTGACGGCCTGTCCAATGTCGGCGTGCTGTTCGCCGAATAGCCGCGGCGTGACCGGGTTCGCGAGGCGGGGCCATGATCATGGTTGACAGGCTGTCGGGGATGATTGTCCTGCTGGTGGCGCTGGCAATGATCTTTGTCGTCATTCCGGCTCATGTCGAGACAGCGGAGGGCGGGGTGATCCAGCCGGCGACCTTTCCGTACGCGCTGTGCTGGCTGCTGGCGGCGTGCGGGGCCTGGCTGCTGGTCATCCCGGGAACCCAGGAGGGGCCCGCGGACAGGGGGGAGGACAGGGACGGACATGATGTGGAGGGAGTTGCGGACAGGGGCGGACATGATGCCCCGTCCCTTGTCCAGTATGTCCAGTACGGGCGCGCGTCCGTCCATGTGGCGCTGCTGGCCGCGGGGGTCGCGGCGATGGGCCGGTTCGGCTTCATCGTTGTGGCGCCGTTTCTGGCCCTGGCCATCATGCTGCTGATCGGGGAAAGGCGGCCCGGCTGGCTGGCGCTTGGCGCTGGCGCCGTTCCAGCTATGGTCTGGGTGTTCGTCGTCCAGATCCTTGGCAGGCCGCTGCTATAGGGTCGGGACATGCCGGATGGCGCCATCATGCTCGCCGGTCTTGGCGATGCCTTTTCCCCGGTGAATTTCGCCTTTGTCGTGCTTGGTGTTGTTGTCGGCCAGTTTGTCGGCGCCGTGCCGGGCATCGGTCCGGTCATGGCGATGGCAATCGCGGTCCCTTTCACTTTCGGACTTGATACGCTTCCGGCGATCGCCTTTCTGATCGGTGTCAACAAGGGCGGGCTTGTCGGCGGCGCGGTGCCGGCGGTTCTGATGAACACGCCCGGCACGCCCGATGCGGCAGCGACCGCGCTTGACGGATATCCGCTTGCAAGGCGCGGAAAGCCTCTGAAGGCCACGAAGATGGCGCTTTTCGCGTCGGTCACGGGTGACCTGTTCAGCGACATCGTCCTGATCACCGTGTCAGCCCCGCTGGCGGTGATGGCGCTTCGCATGGGGCCGGTGGAAATTGTCGCCCTGATGATATTCGCCTTCTCGGTGCTGGCCGGGCTGGTCGGATCGTCGCCGGTAAAGGGAATCGCGGCAGCGTCTCTCGGGCTGCTTCTGGCCTGTGTCGGAAGCGATCCGGAGAATTACACCCCGCGTCTGATTTTCGGGTTCTGGGATCTCTATGACGGCCTGCCGCTGGCGTCGGTGGCGATCGGGATGCTGGCCGTTTCGGAAATCCTGCGGCGGGTCTCGCTTGCCAGCGGCGGGGTCGGCGCGGCCATAGCCCTGCCGGCTGCCGGTGATCCGGCCGACCGGCGGGTCAGCCTGGCTGAATATTGGGGGTGCCGCTGGGTCATTCTCCGCGGGGCGGCGACCGGCACTGTCCTGGGGGCGCTGCCGGGGATCGGATCGACGGCCGCAGCCTTCATCTCCTACGCGCTGACAAAGGCGGCGGCGCGCGACAGCGACAGTTTCGGCAAGGGCAATATCAAGGGAATCGCCGCGGCGGAGTCAGCCAATTCCGCCGTCGTCGGCGCGAACCTCATTCCCCTGCTGACCCTTGGCATCCCGGGCAGCGTCGGCGCTGCGCTGATCGTCAGCGGCTTCATGATCCATGGGCTGCAGCCGGGACCATTGCTTTTCGAGACCCAGGGGCGTCTTGTCTATGGGCTGTTCGGCGCGATGCTGATGGCGAATTTCGTCAATCTGTGGGTCGGGCAGGTGGGGCTGCGCCTGTGGGTGCGCGTGATGGCCGCGCCGCGCGCGGTGATTTTCGCCGCGGCGCTGCTGATGTGCATCGCCGGTGTCGGCATGGCGGCAGGGGGCACCTTCGGGGTGATGGTGATGCTTGTCTTCGCGGCGCTCGGCTATGTCCTTGCGGCCTTCGGCTATCCGCTGGTCATTGTGATCATCGCCTTTTTCCTGGGGCCGCGGTTTGAGGTCTCGGTGGCGCAGTCGCTGGCCCTGACGCGCGGCGACCCGGCGGCGATCCTCGATCACCCGGTGGCGATCGCCCTGCTTCTGCTGTCGGTGGTCTCTGCCGTCTATCTGGCGCGCCGCGCGCGCATTGCGGACGGCTAGCCGTCGCTCTTCATGGTGGCGCGGAGCGCATCCTCATACATCTCGACACCCTTGTAGGCGCGCATCTGCGGGGTCATCTGCGCAAGCATGTCGACAAGCGACTCGATCGCGCCGTCCTGATCTGCCCAGCGGCTGAGCGGCAGGACATAGGTGCGGATGGTGAAGAGGATGGCCCCGGTCAGCGGAAGCTTGCGCAGCGTCTGGCTTTCCATGCGCAGGAAAATCTCGTCAAGGCCGGCATCGGGGGCAAGAGGCGCGCGCCGCATCCGGTGCGGGGTAAAAAGCCTGTCCGTGGTGACCACCGACCAGTTCCACCGATGGCTGATCGGGCCAACCTTCATCATGGTGAAAAACCGGTCCATCGGCTGTTCCAGCCGTTCGCCATAATGCGGCACAGGTTCATGGATGCCGGCAAGAGGGCGTCCCATCTTCTCGGCAAGAACCCAGTGCGCGGGGAAGGCCAGCGCCGCCGCCACCAGCACCCAGTCCAGAATCTCCGCATCCCTGTCCCGTTCGCGCGGGGCGAGAACGAGCAGATCCTCGGGCACGGCGCGGGCCGCCTGTTCAAGCGGGTGCATCGTGTCGGGACATGCCGGCATCGCCCCGCCCGGGTGATACCGTCCGAGATGACCGGCCACCATGTCGCGGACTTCGACGCAGGCGGCGAGGCTCGTCGGATCATGGGCGAAGACGTCCCCATGCCGGTGGTCGAACAGCCGTGCCTTTTCCGCCAGCTGGTGCCGGCGCCTTCGACCATTGTCAGAGGCATCGTCAAAGGCATCGTCAAATGGCAGCCAGTCGGCCTCGGTGCGCGGACGAAGGCCAAGCGTGAATTTGCTGCCCAGTCTCTGCCATGGTGTCTGCGCGCCGGTTCCGTCCATCAATGCCTCGCTCTGTGCAGGTCCGCCAACGGGAATGCCGGCCCCATTGTGCTGGGGCCGGCGGGGGGAGGCAAGGGGTGGATCAGACAGGCTGGCCGGTGAGCCTGGTGGCGGCACGCGTGGCCTGGCTTGCCGCCTGGTGCGGCAGGGCGCTTCGGATCTGTCTGACGAGCTTTGTCAGGCGCTCAACGGTCAGGGGGCCGCGCGGGTGCGTTCTGGCACGGTGCTGGGCGGCAAGGGCCCAGAAATAGGCCTCGCGGAGGTCAGGTTTGACAGTTCCTCCGCGTGAGAGAATCACCGCCAGATTGAATTGCGCGTTCAGATGGTTGTGATGCGCGGCGATGCGGTAGAGCTGAAGTGCCTTTTTCATGTCGGCCGCCGCGCCGATACCCCGCTCATACTGGAAGGCGAGCTCGAAGATGGCGCCGATATGGCCTGTGCTGGCGGCCTGCTGGAAATGATGATGGGCCTGGTCCGCCCGCGCCGGAAGACCGGTGCCGCGCGCCTTTGAATAGATCAGGCCGAGGGCGTAATGCGCCTTTGCCCGGCCCTCCTCGGCATACGGCTGCGGAATGGTGATGGCATCGGCGAACTGGCCGGCATGCGCCGCCTTGATCCCGGCAGCAAGGCTCATGTCCGGCTTCGCGACCTGACCCGCCATGATGTCGGTGGCGGCGGCGGGAGTGGCCAGCAGGCCGCTCACCCCGAGAATGGTCGCAAGACACCAGCCAAGAACGGTCGGGCGATCCTGAGGGCGGACCCGGGACATCATGATGGTGGCAAAAACTGAAGTCATAACCTGTCTCCTTTCACTGATCCTTCGCCGGGCGGCGGCGGGCACGAGAGGAGGGTAGGCGCAGGTTGGTAAACAAAAGTTTAATAGCTAATTTAATTTGTCTGTTATCACGCAATCGTGAAGACGCGGTGCTGGCTGTTTCCGCTGGCCGTTTCCGCTGGTCGCTCATAGGGTCAAAGGACGGCGCCCTGGCGGCCCTTGCCCAGCCCGTGCCCAGCCGTTGACCGGCTTGACAGGCGTGGGGCTTTCGCATAAATAACCGCTTCGGTTTTGCGACGCGTCATGCAGGCGTCCAGACCCCCCGGTTCCGGAAAGACACGTCTAGACGAGAGAGAAGAGCGATGGCCGTTCCAAAGTCCAAGATCACGCGCTCCAAGCGCAACATGCGCCGGGCCCATGATGCCCTCAAGGGCGAAGCCTATGTCGAGGACAAGACGACTGGCGAACTGCATCGTCCGCACCATATCGACCTGAAGACCGGTATGTATCGGGGCCGCCAGGTCATGAAGGTCAAGGAACGCTTCTAGCGTTCAGGGACCGTCCGCTTGCGACAGCAGGCCGGGCGGCGTGCGAGCTTGATGGCCAGCGACACGGCGAAATTCACCATCGGAGAGATCGTCCGTCACCGCCTCTATCCGTTTCGGGGCGTGGTGATCGATGTCGATCCCGAATTCGACAATACCGACGAGTGGTATGAATCGATCCCGCCGGAAGTGCGCCCGCACAAGGAGCAGCCCTTCTATCACCTGCTGGCGGAGAACGCTGACAGCTACTACACCGCCTATGTCAGCCAGCAGAACCTGGTCGGCGACGGAGAGAACGGCCCGGTCGGCCATCCCGACATCGAGGAGCTGTTCGACGGGATCGACGGCGAACGCTACATGCTCCGCCGTGAGGCGTGCAACTGACACCCGATCCAGGCTTCTGCCTGTCAGGTGGGACATAGTCAGGTGGGACATAGTCAGGTGCGACATAGCATCCCACTAGCCGCAGTTGGCGGGTTTCCCGGCATTTCCACCTTGCATTCATTCTAATTGCCTCCTACATCTCCCTAATCAGGACCAAATTAGTCTTGATTTTGATAATCATTCGCATTCGCACCCGTGGCACCGCCGCGGCGCGGATGTTCCGGGTAGGGGAGTGTGGCGGCGATGCTGCGGCTCAACAGGATGACAGACTACGCCATTGTCGTGCTTGGCGCCCTTGCGCACCGGCATGGCGAGGTGCTTGCCACGGCGCAGATCGCATCCTTGACCGGACTTTCGCAGCCGACGGTTGCGAAAGTCGCGAAACGGCTTCAGGCCTGCGACCTTCTCGAGACCAAACGCGGCGTCAATGGCGGCTATCAGCTGACCGGCGATCCGGGCGGCATGTCGCTGGCCGCCATCATCGAGGCTGTCGAGGGGCCGATTGCCGTGAATGGCTGTGTTGATGGTGCGCAGGACCCCTGCGCTGTCAGCAACTGCTGTTTCATGAGCAACCAGTGGAACAAGGTCAACGATACAGTGCGTGCGGCACTCGATTCCGTCTCTCTTGCGGAACTGATCGACCCGTCGCAGCTCTTCACGGCGACCAAGACCATGGATATCAACCACCACCAGGCCGGCAGCTGACTGCCGGCGCAATCTGATCGCAACGAGGGATACAAGGACATGGCAGCCACCACCGAGACCATCGCCCAGGTCGAACAGGCTACCGGCAAATACAAATACGGTTTTGTGACCGATATCGAGTCGGACAAGGCCCCGAAAGGCCTGAATGAGGATATCGTCCGCTTCATCTCGGCCAAGAAGGAAGAGCCGGAATGGATGCTTGAATGGCGGCTGAAGGCGTTCCGCCGCTGGCAGACCATGACAGCGCCGGACTGGGCCAAGCTCGACATTCCGCCGATCGACTATCAGGATATTCACTATTATTCCGCGCCGAAGCAGGCCGAGAAGCTGAAGTCGCTTGACGAGGTCGATCCGGAACTGCTGGCCACCTACGAGAAGCTCGGAATTCCGCTCAACGAGCAGAAGATGCTGGCCAATGTCGCGGTCGACGCCGTGTTCGACTCGGTCTCTGTCGCCACCACCTTCCGCGAGGAGCTGTCGAAGGCCGGCGTGATCTTCTGTCCGATCTCCGAGGCCATCCGGGACTATCCCGAGCTTGTGCAGCGCTACATGGGATCGGTGATCCCGGTGGGCGACAATTACTTCGCGGCGCTGAATTCTGCGGTCTTCACCGACGGATCCTTCGTCTATATCCCCAAGGGCGTGCGCTGCCCGATGGAGCTGTCCACCTATTTCCGCATCAACGAGCAGAACACCGGACAGTTCGAGCGCACGCTGATCATCGCCGACGACGAATCCTATGTCAGCTATCTGGAAGGATGCACGGCCCCGCAGCGGGACGAGAACCAGCTTCACGCCGCGGTGGTCGAGCTTGTCGCGAAGACCGACGCCGAGATCAAATATTCGACCGTGCAGAACTGGTATCCCGGCGACGAGAACGGCAAGGGCGGCATCTACAACTTCGTCACCAAGCGTGGCGTCTGCCGCGGAGACCGGTCGAAGATCTCATGGACCCAGGTCGAGACCGGGTCCGCGATCACCTGGAAATATCCGTCCTGCGTCCTTCGCGGCAAGGACAGCGTCGGAGAGTTCTATTCGGTGGCGCTGACCAACAACATGCAGCAGGCGGATACCGGCACGAAAATGATCCATATCGGCGAGGGAAGCCGGTCGACGATCATTTCCAAGGGCATCTCCGCCGGCAGGTCCCAGAACTGCTATCGCGGGCTTGTCCATATGCAGCCGACAGCGGAGGACGCGCGTAATTTCACGCAGTGCGATTCGCTTCTGATCGGAGACAAATGCGGGGCGCACACCGTGCCCTATATCGTGTCGCGCAACCCCAGCGCGAAGATCGAACATGAAGCCACGACATCGCGGATTTCCGAGGACCAGCTGTTCTATTGCCTGCAGCGCGGCATCGGCGAGGAAGACGCCGTGTCGCTGATCGTCAACGGCTTCTGCAAGGAAGTGATGAAGGAACTGCCGATGGAATTCGCCGTCGAGGCGCAAAAACTCATCGGCATCAGCCTCGAAGGATCGGTCGGCTAGGGCCGGCCGTCAGGGAGACATACAGACTATGACTGCGCTACTCGAAATACGTGATCTTCACGCCAATGTCGGCGACAAGCCGATCCTGAAGGGGATCAACCTGACCATCAATGCCGGCGAGGTGCATGCCATCATGGGGCCGAACGGCTCCGGCAAGAGCACCATGTCCTATGTGCTGGCCGGCCGCGACGGCTATGAGGTCACCGGCGGTGACATTCTGATGAACGGTGAGTCCCTGCTGGAGATGGAGCCTGACGAGCGCGCCCGCGCCGGCATGTTCCTGGCTTTCCAGTATCCGGTCGAGCTTCCGGGTGTCGGCGGCATGAGCTTCCTTCGTGCCGCGGTGAACGCCCGCCGTATCGAGGCCGGCGAGGAGGAGATCGACCAGCTCGGCTTCGTGAAGATCGTCCGCGAGAAGGCAAAGCTTCTCGGGATCAGCGACGACATGCTGAAGCGCGCCGTCAATGTCGGCTTTTCCGGCGGTGAGAAGAAACGCTACGAGATTCTGCAGATGGCCCTTCTCGAGCCAAGCATGGCGGTGCTGGACGAAACGGACTCCGGTCTTGACGTGGACGCGCTGCGGATTGTTTCGGAAGGCGTGAACCTTCTTCGCGATCCGGGCCGCGCGATGCTTGTGATCACCCATTACCAGCGCCTGCTGAACCATATCGTGCCTGACCAGGTGCACATTCTGGCCGGCGGCAAGATCCGCAAGTCGGGTGGCAAGGAACTGGCTCTTGAAGTGGAGGAATCCGGATATGCCGGGATCGATGATGCTGCCTGATCTGAGTGCTGTGACACCCGAGGGTGGCGTTCGCGCCGCGGCGCTGACGCGCTGGCAGGAACAGGGATGGCCCGGCCACCGGGCCGAGGCCTGGCGCATCACGCGCCTTGACCGTCTTGCCGATCTGGAGCTTGCGCCGGTCGCCGGGCTCGCCGCCGCGGCGCATGGCCCGGCGGACGAGGCCGCAAGCGGCATTGGCGCCCATGTCATCCGGTATGTGAACGGTGTTGTCGATCCGTCTGGCCTGTCAGATCTCCCTGACGGGATGGTCATTGGTGATCTTGCGTCCGACGAGACGGCGCTGTCCCGTCTTGCCGATCTGGCACCAGCCGGCCATCCGGTCAGCGACCTGTCGCTTGCGGTGATGAGCGGGGGGGTCGTGATGGACGTCACCGGGGCTGTCGAGGCGCCGGTCATGGTGATCTTCGAGGGCGATGACGCACAGGCGTCGGCGCACCCGGCGATGCTGGTACGGCTTGCCGAAGGTGCCAGCCTGCAGCTTGCGGAATGGCATCAGTCCGCTGTCGGTCTCGCGGCCCCGCTGATCGGCTATGATATCGGCGCCGGCGCGAGTCTCGAGCAGGTCAAGGTTCAGGCCGAAGGCGCGGATGTCACGCATCTTGCCGCCACTGGCGTGTCCCTTGGCGAGGGGGCGTCGATCGCCGGCTTCAGCCTGTGCACCGGTGCGGCGCTGGCCAGGCTGGAGACACATGTCACCATGCAGGGCGAGGGCGCGGATTGCCAGCTGTCCGCCATCTATATGGGACGCGGCACGCAGCACCAGGACATTACGACCTATATGGATCACGCGGTTGCCAACTGCACCTCGAACCAGATTATCCGCGGCGTGCTGGATGACACAGCGCGCGGTGTCTATCAGGGACGCGTCCATGTGGCGCCTGATGCGCAGAAGACCGACGGCCAGCAGATGTCGCGCGCGCTGCTGCTGTCGCGAAAGGCCGAGGCGGACGCCAAGCCCGAGCTGGAAATCTATGCCGATGACGTTGTCTGCGCGCATGGCGCCACTGTCGGCGAGCTTGATGCGACGCAGCTGTTCTATCTGACAAGCCGCGGTATTCCCGAGGCGATCGCCCGCGCCATGCTGATCGAGGCGTTCCTGATCGACACCATCGAGACGATCGAGAACGAGACCCTTGCCGGGCTGCTTCGTCCGGTGGCCGAAGCCTGGCTTGCCGGCGGTGAGGTGGCGTGATGGACGGGGTGCGCCGGGACTTCGACCTTGAGGGCATCCGCGGGGATTTCCCGATCCTGTCGCGCGAGGTGCATGGGAAACCTCTCGTCTATCTCGACAGCGCCGCCTCCGCGCAGAAGCCGACGCAGGTGCTGGACGCGCTGCTGTCGGCCTATCAGGACACCTATGCCAACGTTCATCGCGGGCTTCATTTCCTGTCAGAGGCCTCGACCGATCTCTATGAAGCGGTGCGCGGCAAGGTGGCGGGCTTTATCGGCGCTAAATCGGGTGACGAGATCGTGCTGACGTCGGGCGCGACAATGTCGCTGAACCTGATTGCCCGCTGCTGGGCAGAGCCGCGGCTGCAGCCGGGCGATGAAATCCTGATCAGCATTGCCGAGCATCATGCCAATATCGTTCCCTGGCAGATGGTGGCGGAAAAGACAGGCGCGCGGGTGCGGGCCTTCACGCTGGAGGATGACGGCGCCTTCTCGATGGCGCGGCTGAAGGCCGAAATGTCCGAGAAGACCCGCATCATTGCCATTCCGCATGTCTCGAATGTCCTTGGCACGGTTTTCCCGGTGGCCGAGATCGCGGCGCTTGCGCATGACGCCGGCGCGCTGATGGTGGTCGACGGCTGCCAGGGTGTTGTCCACATGCCTGTCGATGTCACAGCCCTTGGCGCGGATTTCTACGTGTTTTCAGCGCATAAGCTCTATGGCCCCAATGGGGTCGGCGTGCTGTGGGGGCGCGGCGAGATCCTTGCCGAGATGCCCCCCTTCCTTGGCGGCGGCGACATGATCGACCGTGTGACCATCGACGAGACCACCTATGCGGAGCCGCCGGTCCGCTTCGAGGCCGGCACCCCGGCAATCGCCGAGACCATCGCCCTCGGCGCGGCGGTCGATTATGTCCAGTCGATCGGCATGGAGGCCATCCGCGCGCATGAGCAGCAGGTTCTGAGCTACGCCCACCAGCGGCTGTCCGCGGTGGAAGGGCTGACCCTGATCGGCACCGCGCCAGGCAAGTCGGGCGTTGTGTCCTTCACCATGGATTGCGCCCATCCGCACGACATCTCGACGATCATCGACCATGACGGGGTCGCCATCCGTGCCGGACATCACTGCGCGCAGCCGCTGATGGACCATCTCGATCTTCCGTCGACGGCGCGGGCCTCGGTCGGCGTCTATACGCGGCCCGAGGATTTCGACGCGCTTGCCAAGTCGCTTGAAAAGGTGCGGCGTATTTTCGGATAGCATGATGACTGACGAGGACTTCAACCCCTATCTGCCAGGCGGCCCGGGAAGCAGGCTTGATGCTCCCGCTGACGGGCCGGGGCTGGCGGATTTTCTGCCGGATGTGTCCGGCGGCTTCACGGCAACGGCAGGGCAGCCGCTGGAGGCGGCAACTGGTGCGGCTGATGAAGCGGTCGTCGAGGCGGCACTGAAAACAGTCCATGACCCTGAAATCCCGGTGAATATTTTCGACCTTGGGCTGATCTACAGCGTGGCGTGCAAGCCGGATGGCGATGTCTACATCACCATGTCGTTGACGGCCCCCGGATGCCCGGTGGCAGGTGAAATGCCAGGGCAGGTCGCCGAGGCGGTGGCCGCCGCGTCCGGTGTTGGCAAGGTCACGGTGGAGCTGGTATGGGAGCCGGCATGGTCGCCGGACCGCATGAGCGAGGACGCAAAGCTGGCGCTCGATCTCGGTTTCTGATACCAGTTAATAGCTATCTCAGGAGACCATTTTGCATGTTTGAACCCGGCAAACCGATCGTCACACTGACTGACGCTGCTGCGGCGCAGGCGCGGGCGCTTGTCGAGGGCGCGGATTCCGGCATCATCGGACTTCGGATCGGAATCAAGACAGCCGGATGCTCCGGCCTGCAATATGACGTGCAGTACGCCACAGAGGCCAAGCCGTTCGAGGACAGGATCGAGGAAAAGGGCGTGACGCTTCTGATCGATCCGACAGCGGTGATGTTCCTGATCGGCTCGGAAATGGATTGGGAAGAGACGAAATTCGCCTCGCGCTTCGTCTTCAACAACCCGAACGAGGCGGCACGCTGCGGATGTGGCGAAAGCTTTACCGTGGCGGCCGAGACCTGATCGTCGGTCACGGCTGGCCCGGTGGAACATCAGATGGCAAAGTCCGGACTGAACAAGACCTTTGCGCTTCTTGGCGAGCTGTGGGGCTATACCGCGCCGCGCGGTGACTGGCGGGTGCGCGGACGGATCGCCGCTGCCTTCAGCGCCCTTGTGGCGGCGCGCGGGTCCAACATCATCACCCCGCTGCTGTATGGCGCCGCCGTGGATCTGGTGAACCGGGAGGCCGGATTCTCGCTGAAATTCCTGCTGGTGCTGGTGGCGGGCTACGCGCTTGCGCGGCTTGGCCAGCAGGTGTTTTCCGAGGCCAAGCAGTATCTGTTCGCCAAGGTGGCGCAGCGCGCTGTACGCGGCGCCGCCATCCGGTGTTTCGCCTATCTTCACCAGCTTTCGCTGCGCTTTCACCTGGAACGCCAGACAGGCGGGCTGACGCGCGCCATCGACCGCGGGGCGAAGGGAATCGAATTCCTGCTGACCATCGTCTTCTTCGAGGTGCTGCCGCTCTTTGTCGAGGTCATTCTTGTCAGCATCATCCTCTGGTCCCTGTTTGGCGGCTTCTACGCTGCGGTGACCATGCTGACCGTGGCAGCCTATGCCTATTTCACCATTCGGGTGACCGAATGGCGGATCAAGTTCCGTCGCGAGATGAACGAGGCCGATGAACAGGCGGCCACCCGCGCCGTGGATTCGCTGCTGAACTACGAGACGGTGAAATATTTCAACGCCGAGTCCAGCGAGACCGAGCGCTATGACGAGGCGCTGAAGCGATATGAGAAGATGGCGGTGCGCTCGCGGACCTCGCTGTCGATCGTGAATATCGGCCAGGGCACGATCATCGCCATCGGCATGATGCTGATGATGGGCATGGCCGGCCTCCATATCCAGGAAGGCAGGCTTACCGTCGGTGATTTCGTTGCGGTGAACACCTATCTCCTGCAGCTCTATGTGCCGCTGAACTTCCTGGGATGGTTCTATCGCGAACTGCGGCAGGCGCTGGTGGATATGGAACGCATGTTCAGCTTCCTGGACGAACCGATCGGTGTCAGCGACCGTGACGGCGCGCCCGACCTCCATATCGAAGGTGGCGCGATCAGCTTCGAGGATGTGCATTTCTCCTATAATGACAGGCCGATCCTTCAGGGCATCAGCTTCTCGGTGCCGAAAGGCAAGCGGGTCGCCATTGTCGGACCAAGCGGCTCCGGAAAAACGACCATCTCGCGGCTGCTGTTCCGCTTCTATGACCCGCAGAAAGGCACTGTGCGAATCGACGGGCAGAACCTGACCGAGGTCACGCAGTCCTCGGTGCGCTCTTCCATCGGCATGGTCCCGCAGGACACGGTGATGTTCAACGCCACCATCGGCTATAACATCGGCTATGGCCGCACCGGCGCAACACCGGAGGACATCGAGACCGCCTCGCGCATGGCGGCGATCGACGGCTTCATAGAGGCGCTGCCGGACCGTTACGAGACAATGGTGGGCGAGCGCGGGCTGAAGCTGTCCGGCGGCGAGAAGCAGCGGGTCGCCATTGCCCGCGCCATCCTGAAGCGCCCCTCCATCTTCCTGTTCGACGAAGCGACATCCGCTCTCGACAGCCGCACGGAAAAGGAAATTCAGGCCTCGCTGAACGAGGTGTCGAAGGCGCGCACCACGCTTGTCATCGCGCACCGCCTGTCCACCATCATCGATGCTGACGAAATCCTCGTGCTGAGCGAGGGACGGGTCGTCGAGCGCGGCGGCCATGTCCAGCTGCTGGAGATGGACGGTCTCTACAAGCAGATGTGGGACCGCCAGTCGAAGGGGTTCGCCGACGGCGAGACGGCAGAGGTGGTTCCCCTGCCGGGCCAGCAGCCGACCACGCAGCCGGCTGAATAGCATGAGCCGGGGTCCCGACGCATTTCCGGCAGCGCGCGCGGCGGGGCTGCCGATGCTTGGCGGAGAGGACCTCCATGTCACATCGGATGCGTTTCGTGTTCGCGGTCATGTCTGGCGCTCGGGCGGCGATGGGCTGCCGGTCCTGATCTGTCCGGGTTTTGGCGAATTCTGCGAAAAATACAGCTGGCTGGCGGCAGATCTTCATGCCAGGGGGCACAGTGTCCTGATCATCGACTGGCCGGGGCAGGGACGCTCCGGCACTCTGGCGCGGCATGATTTCGGCATCCATATCGACAGTTTCGAACAGTATCTTGCCGCGATGGACGCGCTGGTCGAGGCCGCAGGGCTGTCCACTGGCAGGATTGTGGTCTTTGGTCATTCGATGGGCGGGCATCTCGCGCTGCGTCTGACGGCGCGTTATGCCGGCCGCGTCGAGGGCACCATTGCGATGTCGCCAATGATGGTGCCGCGGCCCCGTCCGGTCTGGGCCGTCCGGATGCTGGCGCGGTTTCTGGTCATGGCCGGGCGGGCACGGCATCAGGCGCCGGGCAGCGCGCCGCGGCGATGCGAGGATGAGCGGAATTTTTTCGAGCGCAACCACCTGACCCGCTGCCAGAAGGGCTATGGGCAGCGTTTTTCCTGGTATGAGGACGCGCCTGAGCTGTGGCGCTACGGAGCAAGCGTGGGATGGGTGGCGGCGGCCTACAGGTCCTGCGCGGAAACCAGCCTGAATCCGGCCTTTCTGCGGTCGATCCGGTCGCCTGTCCTGGCGTTGACCGGATCCGGCGAGACCATTGTCCGCTGGTCGGCCTTCAGGAGCATGTTCCGGTGGATCCCGGAATGCGCGCACCATGAATATGAGGGCGCGCGGCACGAGCTTCTTTACGAGACAGAAGACGTCCGCCATGACCTGCGGCGCCGCATCGATGCGTTTCTCGACGGGTTGCAGGGCCGAACCCGGACGGCGGGCGGCGGATGAATTGCTGGTGGCGGCCAGCCACGTCAGATGATATTTCCTATAGGCATGATGTTGCCGGTCCCGGGTTTCCGAACGGGCCGGGTTTTCTGAAAGGGATGCACAATGATCAAGGGGCTGATTGCGCCGATCCTCTCGCCGTTCAACGATGATTTGTCCTTCAACCAGGACATGTACAACGCGCTGGCTGCCGAGCTGCTGGAAACAGGCTGTTCCGGACTTGCCCCGTTCGGGACCACCGGAGAGGCGCTGTCGGTCAGCAGCGCCGAGAGAATGGCGGCGCTGGAAGGCCTGGTCGCTTCGGGCATCGATCCGAGGGTGGTCATCCCCGGCACCGGCCTATGCAACCTTCCCGAATCAATCGCCCTGTCAAAACACGCCATGGAGCTTGGCTGCGCCGGGGTGATGACATTGCCCCCCTTCTATTTCAAGGGGATGGGTGATGACGGCTATGTCGATTATTTCGAGCGGCTCATCCAGGGCGTCGATCATCCCGGGCTGAAGATCTATCTCTACCACATCCCGCAGGTGTCTGGTGTCGGCCTGTCCATCGATCTGGTGAAGCGGCTTCGCGCTGCCTATCCCGAGATCATTGTCGGCATCAAGGACAGCTCCGGCAACTGGGAGAACACCGCGCAGCTTCTGGAGATCGACGGGCTGATCGTCTATCCGGGGGCCGAGCTTCCGGTGATCGACGCTGTCCGGCTTGGCGGGCCAGGATGCATCTCGGCGACGGCGAACCTGAATGGCGGTGACATCGCGCATGTCATCGAGCTGTGCCATGCCGGCAAGTGGGACGAGGCCGAGGCCGCGCATGAGGATGTCAAGGCTGTGCGGCTGCTGTTTCAGGATTACGCCCCGATTCCGGCGCAGAAGGCGCTTTTGGCGAAACGCACGGGAGAGGCGCGCTGGAACAATCTCCGTCCCCCCTTCCGCGCCATCAGCGACGCGAAGCGCGACGCGCTGGCCGACAGTCTTGCGCCCTATGGGATGACGTTCTAGACACCTTGCCTGCCAAGGCGAAGCTGCAGTCGCATGGCGATGACGGCTGTTGATGTCGCCAGCGCGATGACGACGGCCAGCAGCGCATACCAGACATCCAGCCGCAGGATTTCGACGAACAGCACCGTCAGCCCGAGCCCGATCCCCCAATAGCAGGCAATCGTGGCGACCATGCTTGTTGTCACATCCAGCAGGCCGCGAAGAATGGCGGCCAGCACGATGATGACGGCGTGGAACGCGGCGACAAGAAAGCCGAGGAGCGCAAGGCCATCCAGCCGCGTGACAAGGTCCGGATGCGCGGCGGCATCAAGAATGAAATAGACCGGCACATTGATCCCGAAGCCGAAATGGATCAGGGCGAGGATGATCACATAGGCTGAACAGACCATCAGCGCGGCTTTGGTGATGATCGCCACGGTCGCGCGCCGGGGTCCGCCCTGGCCGGTGGCGCTGGCCACCCGCTGCACGATGGCTTCCGAGAGCCCGACAGGCACCATGATTGCCAGCGCGGACCATTCGAAGATCAGACCGATCGCTGCCATGCCCTGCACATCATGCCTGCCGACAAGCATCAGCGCCGCCGAGAACAGGGTAGAATCAACAAAGAAGACGATACCGATCGGAACGCCTATGGCCATCGCCGGCGCCAGCTGCCCTCGCACCATCGGCCAGCGGCGCCCGCTCGGCCCATCAACCGGAATGCCGGACAGGCGGAACCCGCTGCGGTGAAGAAGCCAGACAAATCCGGCAAACAGCATGGAATCGACAATGGTCGAGGCCAGTGCGATGCCGGAGGTGCCCATGCCGGCAATCCGCAGCCCGCCAAGGCTGATGCCGAACCCAAGGACGTAGCTGAACCCGGCGTTCAGCACCAGGGTGGCAAGGCTCAGCGTCAGGAACCAGCGGCTGCTGCCGGTGGCGATGACGCCGTTGCGAACGGGAATGTAGATCATCGCCAGCATGTAGGCCGGCAGCACCCAGGCGATATAGCGCCAGCTCTCGGCAATCAGGTCGGGCCGGTAGCCGAACTGGCGGAGGGCGAAGGGAAAGGCCAGAAAGATCGCCAGCACAAGAATCGCGATCACGCCGCCAAGAACCAGAGACATGGCGACAATGGCGTGATAGCCGCCGCGGTCACCGGCCTCGAAGCGCTGTGAGGCAAGCGGCAGCGCACCCTGCAGGAACCCGAGCGCAGTGACATAGCACAGCACGAAGGCGGCATTTGCCAGCAGCACCCCTGAAAGATTGATCTCCCCCATGATGCCAAGCATCAGGATGTCGGTCAGGAAGACCGAGAACAGGATCAGTTCCGCCAGCGCCAGCCGCCCCCCGAAAAGGGTGAGCCGCGCCATTTCCTCGCGAAGTGTCGGTGACATCAGGCCTGCCCGCCCCTGCCTGCGCCCCTGCCTACGCCCCTGCCTACGCCCCTGCCCACGCCCCTGCCCACGCCCCTGCCTGGCACGCAGGCCACTGCCGGGGCGGCCGCGTTGTCACTGGTCCGTGCGGCAGGCGTTATGGGGTAGGCACGGCTCATCGGTTGGCCCTTCTGTCAGCTGGCCGCCCCATCTAGCCTGCAATATACCGGCCACCGGAAGTCACAAGCAGGTGAGGGGTCAGACAAGGAACTGTTCGGCGATGGCGCGGTCGGTCAGCGAATAGCCGGGATCATACAGAAGCCGCAGCGTGATATCCGAGGCCTGCTCGATCTCGACCTTCGCCACATGGCGGTGTTCGGCGCTGTCGGCGCTGGCGCTGACCGGCCGGAATTCGGAATCGAGAACCGAGAGGCACACTTTGGCATCCTCGCCAAGAAGCGCGCCGCGCCAGCGGCGGGGGCGGAAGGGCGAAATCGGGGTGAGCGCCAGAAGCCCGGCGCCAAGCGGCACCACCGGGCCATGCGCCGACAGGTTGTAGGCGGTGGAGCCGACGGGCGTTGCCAGCAGGATGCCGTCGCAGACAAGCTCCTCGACCTGGTGCTTGCCATCGACCTCGACGCGTATATGCGCCGCGTTGTGCGTCTGCCGGATCAGCGAGACCTCGTTGATCGCGAGCGCGGTTTCAACATTGCCGTCGGCGAGGGTCGCGGTCATCCGCAGCGGATTGATCGGCGCTGTTTCCGCGCCGTCGATCCGGTCCACCAGCTCGTCCGATGCGAAATGGTTCATCAGAAAGCCGAGCCGCCCGCAATTCATCCCGAATACCGGAAGGTCGAGCGCCAGTGTTTCATGCAGCACATGAAGCATGTGTCCGTCGCCGCCAAGCGCGACGATGCAGTCCGCCCCCTCGATGGGATGCTGGCCATAGCGTTCGGTCAGCCTGGCAAAGCGGAGTTTCGCCTCGTCATGGCCGGATGCGGAAAAATGGATCTTCATCTGCTGTCCTCGCCGGGGGGCTCCAACGTCAGATAGGGCTGCAACGCATGTCCCGGCCGGCGCAGGATAGCCGCAGCCGCGCCGAAAAGCAAAATGGCAAAGGGGGCAGCTACTGAAGGACGTGGTGATCAAATTTTTTAGAAATTTAGCTTTTTGTTAATCAAAATATGTTTGGGTTTGTTTAACACACCAAAGCCAGATTCGTTCTTTGCTGACTATGTTTGTTGCTGGCTTGCAGCACACAGGCCAAAGAATGAGCAAGGCATTAAAACTCCGAAATCAATATTGGTCCGATAATCCAGCCATCCCGATTTGGGTTGATATTTCAAAAGTTGGATTGGACCAGTTTTTCACAAAATCGCGAATAGCAGCGAATTGCCAAACCTCTTTGATTGATTTCATGCGACGTGATGGTGCATTCCCCGATGACTACTTCTTCGTTGAGCCATCCGCTGGCACCGGATCATTTTTTCAGTATCTCCCGAGAAACAGGCGTGCGGGAATTGACTTGGCACCTTTGTGCGAAGGATTACAAACCTATGACTTTTTGTCTTGGCAGCCTCCTCCTAAGCAAAAGCGCATAGCAGTTATCGGCAACCCACCTTTCGGTTATCGAGGATGGCTTGCATTGGCTTTCCTAAATCATGCTGCGAGGTGGGCTGACTATGTGGGCATGATCTTGCCTATGGCTTTTCAAAGCGAAGGTAAGGGCAGCCCAAGGCTAAGAGTAGACGGTTTGCGATTGGTCCACTCTGAGGTTTTGCCAAGCGGAAGCTTCGTAGATATTGCTGGCACTGATGTAAACATCAACGCTCTGTGGCAGATTTGGCAAAGAGGAGTAAACAACCCTCCAATCAGGCGAAACTGCGGCCAGTTTGTAGATTTATTCACCGTAGACAAACGTAAGGAACGTCTCTGCGGCATGAAAAGAATTCACGAAGCAGATTTCTTCATCCAACGAACGTTTTTTGGGGATCCGCCAGATCTTGTTCAAGATTTTGACCTTGTGAAATATGTTTGCGGCTATGGCATCGTAATCAAGCGCTCAAAGGAGCGTGTTCTTGAAGCTTTCAGACGTGTCAACTGGCTTGAATATAGCAATTTGGCAGCTCATAACTGTCACCATATCAGTATGTATCACATACATAACGCATTGTATGACAACGGATTGTGTGATGGCTGATCCATTGGCGATTTTGGATGCCATACTTTCTGAGCATGGTAACGACGCCAAGTGGAATGATACGCGCTTCGGTGGCATAAAGATTTTAGCGAACACACTAGTGGGCAAAGTTGGACAGCAATTTACTGAACAACTTTGTACGACGTTGAAAATCTCATGGGCACCACCAACAAACGCCCAAGGTCGCAGAGTCAATCAAAGCCCATGGGACTTGAAAATTTCTAATATTGATTTTGAGATCAAGACAGCAACTGCAGATGTCAGCGGTAACTTTCAATTTAATCATATCCGATACCACAGGCCTTACGATGCTTTGCTATGTATAGGCATCTCGCCAGATGATGTGATGTTTGATATGTGGACGAAAGCTGAGGTTGCTACCGGAAAGGCGGGAAATCTGGTTTCAATGGAAAGAGGAGCTAATGCTTCCTACAAGCTTACAAAGCGCCCTGCTGAACTACACTCCATGAATAGATTTCAAAGTGAGTTGTTGGATATCGCAGCTAACATTGAGGCTCAAAGAAGACGTAGGAATTGAATTTTTGTTGCTTCAGTTAGGCTCATATTTGTGTGGAGCTAAAAAACTCTACTTTCCGACTGCTACCCGCGACAACAAGGGCCAGCTGTCCTGTCTCTAATGGGTTGTTGTGGCGGTTTTATTCAGTCATTTTAGGCTGATGAGCGAGAATGACGCCCCGCACATGATCATTGCCCCCGATCCCGACGCCCCCGGCCTGTCGCAGCCGGTGACCGGCGTCGATGAGTCCGGCGCGCCGGTGACCCTGCCTGTGGTGACGGAAAAGCCGCTGACCCTGTTCCTCAACAGGCAGGAGATCGTCACCTCGATGACCATCGGCGACTGGCCGGCGGAGCTGGCGGTCGGGTATTTCCTGAACCAGAACATGCTTCATGGTGATGATGTGATCACCGGCATCGACCATGATGACGAGCTTGGCGTCGTCATCGTGCGCACCGAGCGCGAGACGGATTTCGAAGCGAAGATGAAGCGCAAGATCCGCACCAGCGGATGTGCCGAGGGGACGGCCTATGGCGACATGATGGAACGTTTCGATTCCATCCGTCTCGACCCCGACATGCGGCTTCGGGCCTCGCAGCTGGTGCCGCTGAGCAAGGCGATCAACACCACGCCGAGCCTGTATCTGAGCGCCGGCGCCATCCATGGCTGCGTGCTGTGCGACGCTGACAGGCCGCTTGTCTATATGGAGGATATCGGCCGCCACAACGCTGTCGACAAAATCGCCGGATGGATGTTCTTGAACGGGGTGGCCCCGGACGACAAGGTTTTCTACACCACCGGCAGGCTGACAACCGAGATGGTGATCAAGACGGTGCAGATGCGCATTCCGATCCTGGTGTCGCGCTCCGGCTTCACCAACGAGGCGGTGGCGCTGGCCCGGCAGGCCGGGCTGACGCTGATCGGCCGCGCCAAGGGCAAGCGTTTCATCGCGCTGAGCGGCGAGGACCGGATCATCTTTGACGGAGATGCGGCGGCGGATGACATCGCCGACTCCGTCTCGCCGCAGCGCGCCCATGGCGGCGGCGGCCAGGCCCGCTGAAATGGGTGCTGTCTCGCCTCTCTATGTGCTTCTTGCCGGCGGCAAGTCGCGGCGCATGGGCGGCGGTGACAAGAACCTGATCGACCTTGGCGGCAAGCCGCTGCTTCGTCATGTCATTGACCGCTGCGTGCCGCCCGGCGCGCCGCTGGTGATCAACGCCAATGGCGATGCCGGACGATATGCCGGGTTCGGCCTTCCGGTGGTGGCCGATGTGGTTGACGGCTTCGCCGGGCCGTTGGCCGGGGTGCTGACCGGGATGGAGCATGCGGCGGCGGCACACCCGCAGGCGACCCATGTGATCACGCTGGCCACCGACGCGCCGTTTCTGCCGCGCGATCTGGTGGCACGCCTGATGGCGGCTGTCGATGACGGGGCGGATATGGCGCAGGCGCAATCGGCCGGCCGGCGGCATCCTGTCTTCGCCATCTGGCCTGTATCGATGGCGGCAGCGCTGCGGGCGGCCCTGATCGACGAGGGGCTTCGCAAAATCGATGATTTCACTGGGCGCTATGACTGCGCCGTCGTTGACTTCGCTGCTGAGGGTGACAATGCCCCGGACCCGTTCACGAATCTGAACACGCCCGAGGATCTGGATGCGGCCCGCGCGCGTTTTGGCTAATCTGCCGGAGAGGTGGCATTTCCCGCCGAAAACCGGTACAACGCGTCGAAACCTCTGATGGAAATGCAGCATGGCTGACACACCGCAACATGACGCCGGTCGTCCGGACGCGATCAGCGCCGCGCATGGCCTGTTCACCGCCTATGGCGATGCTATCGCACGGCTGGATGCGGCCCTTGGCGCGCCGTTCAAGGCGGCGGTGGATCTGATCCTTGACGCCGGCGGTCATGTCGTTGTCTGCGGCATGGGCAAATCGGGTCTGATCGGGCGCAAGATCGCCGCGACGCTGGCCTCGACCGGAACGCCGTCGCTTTTCCTTCATCCTGCTGAAGCCATCCATGGCGACCTTGGCATGGTGCGAAGCGGCGATGTGGTGATCCTGATTTCCAATTCCGGCGAAACGGAGGAGATTGTTCGCCTTCTTCCGGCTTTCCAGCGGCTCGAGGCGCGGATCATCGCGATGACAGCTGTAGAGGACAGCAGCATGGCGCGCGCCGCGCAGATCGTGCTGGACATCTCCGTGGACCGCGAGGCCTGCCCGCTGAATCTGGCGCCGACAACCTCGGCGCTGAACACGCTTGTTCTTGGCGATGCCATTTCGGTGGCGTTGATGGAGGCGCGCGGCTTCGAGGCGGCGGACTTCGCCCGCACCCACCCGGGCGGCGCGCTGGGCCGGCGCCTGCTGACACGGGTGCGTGATGCGATGCGCAGTGACAATCTTCCCTTTGTGGCTGCCGATCTTCCGGTTCAGGAAGCCATCATGGCGATGACCGAAGGACGGCTTGGCATGGCGCTGGTCGGCAGCGCCGATGACCTTCGGGGGATCCTGACCGACGGCGATCTTCGCCGGCTTCTGATGCGTGGTGTCGATCTTGCCGCAACGCCGGTCAGCGATGTGGCGAGTTCCAGCCCGCTGACCATTTCCGGAGACAGCCTGATGGCAGATGCCGAGGCGCGGATGCAGGAGGCGCGGGTACAGTGCCTTGTCGTCACCGCCGAGGATGGCCATGTCGAGGGCGTCGTCCAGATTTTCGAGTGATCGCAGCGGTCCCGCAAAGCCGATGAAACTGTCAGATTTCGATTATGAACTGCCGCCGGAGGCGATTGCGGCGGAGCCCGCCCGCCCGCGGGATTCGGCGCGTCTGCTGGATCTTGACGGCGGCGTCATCCATGACCGCCGGATCAGCGATCTGCCCTCGCTTCTGCGCGCCGGCGATCTGCTGGTGGTGAACAATACCGCGGTGATCCCGGCGCGCCTGTCCGGCCGGCGCGGCGAGGCCGGCATCGGCGTGACCCTTCACAACCATGAAGGCGGCGCGGACTGGCAGGTGTTCGCCAAGCCGGCGCGCAAATGCCAGCCCGACGATGTCATTCTTTTCGGCGCCGGCTTTGCCGCACGCGTTCGCGGACGCGGCGAGGGCGGAGAGGTGGGCATCACCTTTATCGATCCGGACAGCGGTGAC
>JBMHCH010000065.1:0-4985 GCA_049890015.1 Puniceispirillaceae bacterium (SeqCode) | reverse complement strand
AAGGGCTTGATTCGGGCGGGAAGCGGTGACATAAACACGCAACCTCGCGTGCGGCCGTGGCGGAATTGGTAGACGCGCAGCGTTGAGGTCGCTGTGGGCTAATAACCCGTGGAAGTTCGAGTCTTCTCGGCCGCACCATCTCTCTCTCCCTTCATACGATCCATGAGACCGCGCCGGCGAGGCCCGGCTCCGTGCGGCCGCATCGCAAAACGCGGCTTGATGCCGCCGGGCCGTCACAGTAGGTTTTGAGCTATGGCTGATGGAACCCTGATGAATTTCGTGACGGTGGACTACATGTCGGAGGCTGACATGGAGTTGGCGCTGGTGCGCTGGACCGACAATCGCGAGCGCTATCTTCCCGAGCTGACATCGCGCGGCATGCTGCGCTTCACCGTGCTGAAGATCTGGAACCGGCAGGGCATCCACCGGCTGGGGTTCTGGTATGAATACCGCGATCCCGAGGCCTATGCCGCCTGCAAGGACATCTGGGCCGAGATCGAAAGGATGGGAACCGCCCGCCAGCCGATGAAGATCGTCGCCAACCGCGGCGTGGTTGTCGAGGACACCTCGGCCTAGCCGGTCACCCCCGCCCCCTCAATGATCGGTATGGCCTGTCTTTCCCCTGCTGTCAGCCGGCGGGGGCGGTCTATTTCCTGCTGAAATACCGCCTGTATCGCGGCGCGGATGAGAGGTGGAAGACAACAGCCACCCAGAACCAGAACAGGACCAGCGCCCATTCCGTCAAGGGCACGTCTATTCCCTCCATCTGCTTTCGGACCCCCCACAGCCCTCCCATGATGGACAGGAAGAACAGGAAGGTCTTCAGGAAGTGGATGGGAAACACCTCCTTGCTGCCCTGCAGCAGATGCATCACACCGTAAAAGGCGAAGGTCCCGATGACCGCAAGCCGGATGGCATGAAGCCGTCCCATGGGGACCGAGTCGCTGTCGACGGACGTCATCGGAAAGATGACGAACACGCCCAGCACCGACGCCAGGACTGTGTAGATGGCCCACAGCGATATCAGCCCAATCAGGATATTTGCAAGCCGGCCAGTAAACATCCCACCACCGTGCCAGCCAATGATACCGCTGGCAAGGAATTGTCACCTCGAATTTGGTTGACCGATGGCGCGGTCCGGTCGGGGGCACCTGACCCGGTCCCGCCATCAGGCCGCGGCATCACGCCGCTGCAGGCCGGTTGCGCCTGGCGGGTTATCCGCCGGAAGCCGCCTTGCGCCGCAGCACTTCGTCCCGCAGCCCCTGATTGACCAGGCTGTAGCCGTCCTGCAGCCATTCGGCATCCCAGAAATGCACATAGAGCCCGGTATAATCCTCGCGCTGGATCACGTTCGTGCCGCCCTCGACAGCCTCAAGGATGTAATGATGGTCGAAGGTGATCACGCCAAGATATCCGCCGAACTGGTTCAGGCGATGGGGCGGGTCGAACAACTCGACCTTTGACGTGATCCAGGCTTGCGAGCCGTCATTCTCAACAACAAGGTTCTCGATCTTCGCGCCGGTGCCATAGCTTCCCTTGGCCTCGATGATGACCGAATTCCAGTCGCCATAGCTGGGGGCGTCGGTGATCACCGCCCACACCTCATCGGGGGTCGCCTCGATGAAGATCTCGGTGAAGACCGCTTTGTGGCCAAGGGATCTGGAGACCGATTTCATCGCACCGCATCCCGACAGCACCAGCATGGCAGCCCCAAGAAGAATGCCGCTGGCGGCAAGCCGCGATCTGATCACAAATGACGACATGACAGGTTGACCTCGCACAATATAAAGGCCGTCAGGCTGGCGACCGGATCATGCCGGCATGCTAGGCCAGACGGGGCGCGACTGAAAGGGGGCAATCACCCCTCCCTGTTGCCGGCATCATTGCCTGCCACGGCAATCGGCTGTATCACCGGATAAACCGTCCGGGACCACGAAGCCCATGAATTCCTCCGGCGCCAGCCAGCCAGGTGTCACCTATCTTGCCATCATGGCGTTGCTGACCTCGATCGGCGCGCTTGCCACCGATATCATGCTGCCGGCGCTCGGCGTCATGGGCCGCGATCTCGGCGTCGGCAATATCAACCACACAACCCTTGTCGTCACCGCCTTCTTCCTCGGCATGGCGATCGGGCAGCTTATTGTCGGCCCGCTTGCCGATGCCTATGGGCGCAAGCCTGTGGTGATCGGCGGCTATGTGCTGTTCATTCTTGGCTGCGTGTTGTCGATGTTCGCCGACAGCTGGGCGCTGATGGTCGCCGCGCGGGTGTTCCAGGGAATTGCCGCCTCGGCGCCGCGGGTGATCGCCGTTGCCATTGTCCGCGATGAATACAAGGGGCGGATGATGGCGCGGATCATGTCGATCATCATGGCGGTTTTCATTCTGGCGCCGATTCTGGCGCCGCTGATGGGGCAGGGGCTGATCTATCTCGGCGGCTGGCGCGCCACATTCGCCGGGCTTGTTCTGGTGGCGGTGCCCTCGGTGCTGTGGTTTCACCGGGCGATTGCCGAGACCCTGCCGCCGGAGCGCCGCCGGCCGTTCACGCCGGCCATCATCGCCGACGGCATCAGGCAGGTCTGCGGCTGCCGGGTGGCGGTTGTTCATATGGTGGTCATGGGATTCATCGCCGGCCCCTTCATCGGCTATCTCGGCACGGCGCGGCAGATTTTCCAGGATATCTACGGCGTCGGCGACATGTTCGTGATCTATTTCGCGATCGGATCGATTTCGGCCGGCCTGGCCTCGCTGCTGAATGCGCGCCTTGTGCTGCGCCTCGGCATGCGGCGGCTGACGGGGACCGCGATTACGGCGCTGACGCTGATGTCGGCGGCGCTATGGGGCTGGATCGGCGTTGGCGGAACGGTGGGATTCGGGCTTTTCATGGTCTGGCAGGTGGCCTTCATCTTCTGCATCGGGATGATCTTCGGCAATCTGCAGTCGCTGGCGATGGAGCCGCTTGGCCATGTCGCCGGGCTGGCAGCGGCGATCTTCGGGGCCGGGTCCACTTTCATCTCGCTGCCGCTGTCATGGATGGTCAGCGGCTATTTCGGCGATACTGTCGCGCCGCTGCTGGCCGGGTTCGCCGTGATGGGGGCGCTGTCGCTGCTGCTGATGCTGGTGGCTGGCCGGCGCTGATCAGGATTTCGAGAAATACCGCCTGAATTTCGGGCGCGAGGCCAGATTCAGGATCAGAGCGCAGACACCGAAGAAGCCCACAATCGCATATTCGCCGGCATTGACCTCCTCGCGAATGAAGATCGCCAGACCGGCAATCGTCAGCATCGCCAGATAGGTTTCTAGGAACTTGACCGGATACATCTCGCGGCTTCCGTTCACCAGATGAAGCACCGCGAAATAGGTGAAGGTCAGGAAGACGGACACCCGTACCGCCTGCCAGCGGTGATAGGGAATGTCCTCGACCTCGCCGACGCGAAGCGGGAAATAGATGGTGACGCCCATCAATGCCGATGCGGTGGCGTAGACGGCCCAGATGGCGAGCGCGAGAATGACTATTTTTGAAAGAATCTGGATAGGCATAATGTCGTTAACATAGCAGAAATCCCGGCCAAATCACAAATCGTGGCAATCCGCGTTGTGTTCTGGCTGCGTGATCATGTCCCTGATCAGACCTTGTTGAAGACGCGGAAATTGATCACCATGTCATATCTGATGAAAGCAGCAAGAGGATTGCCCCATGCCGGCCCTTCGCGACGATATCGACCCTGATGGTCTTCTTGAATATTCGGTGGTCTTCTCCGACCGGTCCCTGAATTCGATGTCGGGCGCTTTTGGCGATGTGATGCGGGATATTTCCCGGATCATGCGCAATGCCTATGGCGCGGCCTCGCTTGCCGTCGTTCCCGGCGGCGGAACCTACGGCATGGAGGCCATCGCCCGCCAGTTCGTCAATGACGCGAATGTGCTGGTGATCCGCAATGGCTGGTTCAGCTACCGCTGGAGCCAGATCATCGATGCGGGCGGCCTGGCGAAACAGACCACGGTGCTGGCGGCGCGTCAGCTTGAGGACAGCATGGACGCCAGTTTCGCGCCCTGTCCGCTGGACGAGATCACCGCCCGCATCCGCGCCGAAAAGCCGGATGTGGTTTTCTGCCCGCATGTCGAGACCTCAGCCGGCATGATGGTGCCGGATGATTTCATCGCGGCTGTTGCCGCTGCTGTTCACGAGCATGGCGGCCTGTTTGTGCTGGATTGCGTTGCCAGCGGCACCGTCTTTGTCAATCTAGAGGAGACAGGCGTCGATGTGCTGCTGACCGCCCCGCAAAAGGGGTGGAGCGCGTCGCCCTGCGCGGCGCTTGTGATGATGTCGCCGCATGCAAGGGCCCGCCTTGACGAGACTACAAGCTCGAGCTTCGCCAATGATCTGAAGAAATGGACGCAGATCATGGAAACCTATGAAGGCGGCGCGCATGCCTATCACGCCACCATGCCGACCGATGCGCTGCGCCACTTCCGTGACGCGCTTCTCGAGGCGGAGGAATTCGGTCTTGAGGCGCTGAAGGCGGCCCAGATCAGGCTAGGCGAGCAGGTGCGTGAACTGATGGGGCGTTACAGCTACAAGTCTGTCGCGGCGGACGGGTTCCAGGCGCCGAGCGTGGTTGTCTGCTTCGCGCCAAGCGCCGAGATCAAATCCGGCAAGGCCTTTGCCGAACAGGGGCTGCAGATCGTCTCCGGGGTGCCGCTGGAATGCGGCGAGCGCGAGGATTACGCCTCCTTCCGCATCGGGCTGTTCGGGCTCGACAAGCTGGAAAACCCCGAGCGCACCGTGGCGCATCTGGAAACCGCGATGGAACAGATCCGCGGCCAGAACATGCCGTCCTGACAGCCGCGCCCGTCCTGAAACGCAAACGGCCGCGGGAACGGCGCCGGTGGTTTTATTCGGGTTTCCCCCGGCCCCGCAGGCCGGCTGCCGCCGGCGGCCGCATGGGGCCCAGGGCCGGGACGACCCCCGGGTACCGCCCCCCGCC
>JBMHCH010000064.1:0-55801 GCA_049890015.1 Puniceispirillaceae bacterium (SeqCode) | reverse complement strand
GCGCGGCGCATGAGGCGCCGGCTGCCATCCATAGCACTGCTGATTCCGGCCCCGAGCGGGCCCGGCGCGCCACCACCCAGAAGCCGCGCCGATACCGCCCATTCGGGCGCCGGCGCGCCGATCCGCGGCAGATGTTCGTATTTCGCGCGGCGCAGGCCGCGCCCGGGAGCAAGAAGCGAAATGGCTTCCATCAGGTTGGTCTTGCCGGCACCATTCTCGCCAAGCAGCAGCACCTTGGGCGAAGCGATCTCGAGACGGCAGCCAGCGTAATTCCGGAAATTCTCTACCGACAGGGACATCAGCCGCGTCTGCACCCCGGGATCAGGCGCGGTCTGTCTTGTGTCCGTCACAACCGTCAAAGGCAAATCACACCCGCATCGGCATCAGTACGAAAAGTGTCGCCTCGTCACCTGGTGAGCGCACCAGGCTCGGCGAGCCCTGGTCGGCAAGCGCGAACTCGATGGTGTCGCTTTCCACCTGCGAGGCGATATCAAGAAGGTAGCGGGCGTTGAAGCCGATCTCCATCTCGGCCCCGTCATAGCTGACCTCCAGCTCTTCAACGGCGCTCGAGGCATCGGTGCTGCTTGCCGACAGGTTGAGCACCCCCGGCGCCAGCTTCATCTTCACCGAACGCGATTTCTCGGACGAAATCGTCGAGACCCGGTCGACCGCCGCCGAGAAGCTGGCAGCATCGACCTGCATGATCCGGTCATTGCCCTGCGGGATCACCCGCGTATAGTCAGGAAAGGTGCCGTCGATCAGCTTGGTCTTGAGCCGCACCGTGCCAAAGGTAAACTCGGCACGGGTGTCTGAAAGGGCCATGCCGACCTCGCCCTCGAAATCGTCTAGAAGCTTGCGAAGCTCTGTCACCGCCTTGCGCGGCACGATGATCGAAGGCATGCCGGAGGCACCGGCAGGAAGCCCCTGGCGGGTCAGCGCCAGGCGATGGCCGTCGGTGGCCACGGCGCACAGATCGCCCTGCTCGGATTTGTGAAGATAGATGCCGTTCAGGTAATAACGCGTCTCCTCGGTGGAGATGGCAAAACGGGTCGCGTCGATCATGTCGCGCATGTCCGCGGCGGTGACGATGAAGCCTTCCGGCATCTCGCCGACGCTGATCGTCGGAAAATCCTCGACCGGCAGGGTCGGCAGCCGGAAGTTCGACCGTCCGGCGCTGATCATGGCGTGACCCTCGGCAACGGCGATTTCAACCTCGGCCCCCTCGGGAAGCTTGCGGATGATGTCATACAGAAGATGGGCCGACACTGTTGTCGTGCCGGCGGTGCCTACCGCGCATTCAACCTGCGTGGCGATGTCCATGTCCATGTCGGTCGCTGTCATCGACAGGGCGCCTTCGGCGGCCTGCAGCACGACATTGGCAAGGATGGGGATCGTATTGCGGCGTTCGACCACGGACTGGACCTGGCCGAGAGGCCGCAACAGGCTGATCCGATCGATGGTGATTTTCATGGGCTGTCTCGTCTCCGTTGACCGTGTTCCCGACGGGCCAGGGCCGGCTTTGGGCAATCCCGTGCCCCGGCAAGCCGCCCGTAGCGCCGTTCTGTAACGGTTAGCCACAAAATATAGCATGGCTGAACGAAAGAGGCACCAAAATATTGAGGCTGGCACATAAGCGCCGACCCTCTGCAAGCTTCTGATTCAAGGTGGTTTTTAAGGGAGGTGTCCCGGGCTAGCCAGCAAGAAGCGAGCGGAGCAGCGAGACATCCTCGGCAATGCCAGTGTCAGCCGCGATCAAACCCTCGATAGACCGCACCGCATGCATCACTGTTGTGTGATCCCGGCCACCGAACTGGCGGCCGATTTCCGGATAGGACAGCGAGGTCAGCGTCTTCGCCAGATACATCGCCACCTGCCGCGGCCGCGCGATGTTGCGGGCCCGCCTGGCCGAGAACATCTCCGCGACCCGCACATCATAATGCGCCGCCACGCGCTTCTGGATTTCATCGACACTGATCTGGCGGCTGCTGGCACGAAGAAGGTCGGACAGCAACTCGGCAGCGCTGTCGATGGTGATTTCACGGCCGACAAGACCGGCATGGGCGGCAATGCGGGTCAGCGCGCCCTCGAGCTCGCGCACATTGCTTGAAATGCGGTGCGCCAGAAACTCCAGAACCTTGTCCGGCACCGGAATGCGGGCCTGCTCCGCCTTCGCCTGGAGGATGCCGAGGCGAAGCTCGTAATCCGCAGGATGGATGTCCGCCACCATGCCCCAGCCAAGCCGTGAGCGCAGCCGCTCTTCCATCCCCTCGAGATCAGTCGGCGACTTGTCGGCCGAAATGATCACCTGACGCCCATCCTCGACCAGTGCGTTGAAGGTGTGGAAAAACTCCTCCTGGGTTGAATCCTTGCCGCTGATGAACTGCACGTCGTCGATCATCAGCACATCGACCGAGCGGAACTGCTCCTTGAAGGACATGGTATCGCGGAAGCGCAGCGCCTGAACAAACCGGTACATGAATTTCTCCGCCGACAGATAGACCACGTGGCGGGTCGGATCCTGCTCGCGGATATGCCAGGCGATGGCGTGCATAAGATGTGTCTTGCCGAGGCCGACGCCGCCATAGAGGAACAGCGGGTTGAAGGCGACCGTGGCGCTTTCGGCGGTGCGCCGCGCCACGGCGAAGGCAAGCTCGTTCGGCTTGCCGACAACGAAATTGGCAAAGGTGTAGCGCGGATCAAGCCCGGCGCCGAGCGCCTCGCCGTCAGGCTTCGCGGCTGGCTTCTGCTGTGACATGCGCGGCGCGGTGCGCGCCACCACGCGCACCTCGACCTTCTTCACCGAACCGTATTCAGCCGCAGAGATCACCCGAAGACGGTCGGCATACTGGCTTGTCACGCGCTCGCGAGCCAGGTTGGAGCTGGCCTCCAGCGTAAGGGTGCCATCCTCGAGGCGGCCGACCTTCAGCGGCTTGATCCAGTTGCGCCATGCCGCTTCGCCGATGTCCTGGCGCATGCGGCGTGTGACCCGCTCCCACGCGTCCCCGACGCCGTTGCCGCCGGCCCCGGCGACATCACCCGACAGGGCGTCGCGCTGCGGAGCGCCCGGGTGCGGCCGGTCGCCATATCTCGGATCTTCTGGTGAGCGCTCCTGATGCTGAGTGTCAGTCATATGGGTCGTATCTCTGCCTGACATGCAGCTGGCCTCCGGCGTCACGGGTTGTTTTATTGCGGTCGACGAACAAGCGACCTTGGCACGACATTACGTGCTGACGATCGGCCAGCGCAAGATGGGGCCAAGGCGGATTGGGCAAATAAACCCGGGACAGATGCAGATATTTCGATTGACAGCTTCGCAGTTGGAGTCAGTTCAATCTGCGGGGAAAATGAAAAGATTCAGTATCCGAATCGGTTCAGGGTGACACGGCGTCTCAATAACGCCATCCAACTGCACCATGGAACGAGGCGGCGGACGCCGCCTCCGCGACCCTCAATGCCGGAACCGGCGCATGAAAAAAGCCCGTCCTGGAGAGAACGGGCTTTCTGGTTCATGCGATTCGCCGACCGCCGCACCGGATACTGGACCGGAGCAGGGCGCCCCGGCAGCCTGGATCAGGCCGCGACAGCCTTTACGCGGGCCGCAAGACGCGAGATCTTGCGCGATGCGGTGTTGCGGTGCAGAACGCCGCGGGTCACGCCACGCTGGATTTCCGGCTGGGCGACACGCAGCGCCTCGCGCGCGGCGTCGCCGTCGCCTGCCGAAATCGCCAGCTCGACCTTTTTCACGAAGGTCCGGATCCGGCTCATGCGGGCACCATTGATCACGGCGCGGCGCGCGTTGCGGCGAATCCGCTTTTTGGCAGATTTATGATTGGCCATGGGGACCATCCTTGCTGAATTCATCAGGAGCGCGGGTTATAAGGCGATTTGCGCAGGTGCGTCAAGGGGTTTTGCGGTGTTGTGGCGCGGCCCGATCCATGCCGCTGCAAGACTAGTTCGGACTCAGCCTGATCCGCCAGAGACGACCGACGCTGGTATCGACCTGCGCAAGCGTCAGGCTTTCCTCGCCGCGGCTCCAGCTGCCATCGGCGCCGGCCCATCCGAGACTGGCCAGGGCGGCGTTGTAGTAGGAGAGGACATTTGCCGCGCCTTCGCCCGTCGCAGCAAAGACAAGAACGATCCGCCCCCCCGGCGAATCAAAGGCGAATCCGAGCTCCGGCTCGATCACCATTCCCTCCATGATGGGCAGGTCGCCAACCCATCTTGTCTGCAGGCTCTGCGCCGCCGCCGGGGATGAGACCGCCGGCTGCACAACAAGCAAGGCGGCCAGAACCAGAAGGGCTGCGGTCGTGGCCGCCCGCCGCGCGGCGGTGCCGGGAAGGCCAGGTGTCCAAGGGGTCTGTGTCATGGCGAAAGGCTACCTCAGCGCTGGCAGCCGGGACAGTAAAAACTGCTGCGTCCCGACTGGGTTATGATGCGAATGGCAGCGCCGCAGCTGTGGCAGGCCTGACCCTGGCGGCCATAGACAGACAGGCGCTGCACGAAATAGCCGATTTCGCCGCCGGGCTGGACATGGTCGCGAAGGCTGGTGCCGCCATCCTCGATGGCGCGCTGCAGCACCTCGCGAATGGCGGCGACAAGACGGTCGGCGCGCGCGCCGCGCACGCTTCCCGCCTTGCGGCGTGGCGACAGGCCGGCCATGAACAGCGCCTCGCAGGCATAGATATTGCCGATACCAGCCACGATCTGCTGGTTGAGGAGCGCTGTCTTGATCGGCCCTGTCCGTCCGGCAAGCGCGGTCATGAGATGGGCCGGCGAAAAGCTGTTGCCAAGCGGTTCCGGACCCATGCCTGCCAGCATCGGATGCGTCTGCTCCCGGAACAGGTCGATCCAGCCGAAACGCCGGGGATCGTTGAACACCACCCAGACCGGCGGCACCTCCGGCGCGCCGCCACCCATGGTCAGCACCATATGGTCATGCGTCCCGATGTCGGGGGCGGCGGTGTGAAGCCGGACCGATCCGGACATGCCAAGATGCATCAGCATGGTTTCATCCCCGTCGAGGGGCAGCAGCAGAAACTTGCCGCGGCGCGCCGGCATGCCGACCTGCCGGCCGGCAAGGCGCTGTGCCAGATTGTCCGGCAGCGGCCATCGCAGGTCCGGCCGCCCGACATGCGCCTGCATGATCCGCCGCCCTTCCATCGCCGGCACAAGCGCGCGCCGCACGGTTTCCACCTCGGGCAATTCAGGCATCGCCGGTTCCAGTGACAAAACGGATGCGGCGGGACAGACGCGACATTATATTTGGCCCTCACGGCGGTTTTTCGTGTATCACTTTGCACATATCGGCATGTTGGCCCAGCATAGTGCGAAAACAGCAGGTCGGAAACCGGTCATGCCGGTATCGGCCCGCGACCGGCGCGCCCGGCAGGGCAGTACAGAAACAGGTCAGTACAAAGTCAGTACAAAGACAGAAGAACCGGCATGAGCAGACCGCGCGACACCCTCTCGTCACACCCCTCTTCCGACAGCGACGAGACCATCGATTTCGGCTTCCGCACCGTCGGGCGCGCCGAGAAGTCGGGCCTTGTCCGCGACGTGTTCGACAGCGTGGCGACGCGGTACGATCTGATGAACGACCTGATGAGCGGCGGTGTCCACCGGCTGTGGAAGGCGGCGATGATCGACTGGATCGCGCCGCAGCCCAGACAGACGCTTGTCGATCTTGCAGGCGGCACAGGCGATATCAGCCTGCGCTTTCTTCGCGCTGGCGGCGGCAATGCGGTGGTCACGGACATCAATGAGGCCATGCTTGCGGCCGGCCGCCAGCGGCGCGAGTTCGGCAAATTTGAAAGCCGGGTCCGATGGTGTGTCGGCAACGCAGAGGCCCTCCCCTTCGAGGACGGCACCGCTGATATCGTCACCATCGCCTTCGGGCTTCGCAATGTGACAGACCGCGACGCGGCCATCGGCGAGGCGCACCGCATCCTTCGACCGGGCGGGCGCTTCCTGTGCCTCGAATTCTCGCAGGTGAACAGCGCGATGCTCGCCAGGCTCTATGATTCCTGGTCCTTCAATGTCCTGCCCCGGCTTGGCCAGCTTGTCGCCGGCGATGCTGACAGCTATCGCTATCTTGTTGAATCGATCCGCACCTTCCCGACACCCGAGGTTCTGGCGGACATGTTCGCCGGCGCCGGGTTCGCGCAGGTGCGGGTGCGCCGCATGTCGGCCGGCATCGCCTGCATCCATTCAGGCTGGAAGCTCGACTGATGCGGGTGTCGGCCTGGCAAATGGCGCTCGCCATGTTCCGCTTGCCGATGATCGCCTGGCATCTCGGGCGCGCCGGAACGCTTGGCCATATGGCGCGGATAACCCTGCTGCCGGGGTGGATGCGCCGGCTCTGTGCCGGGCTTGACCGTCTTGTCAGGTCGCGCGGCGCGCGGCGCGACGCCGGAAGCGCCCTTGCCGAGGCGCTGATCAGGCTTGGTCCCGGCTTCATCAAGTTCGGCCAGGCGCTGTCGACCCGCGCCGATCTGATCGGACCGGCGATGGCGCATTCGCTGAGCCTGCTCCAGGACCGGCTCCCGGCCTTTCACGCTGAGCGTGCGCGCCGCCTGATCGAAACCGAGACCGGCATGCCGGTCGCCGAGCTGTTCCGAAGCTTCGATGACACAGCCGTGGCGGCGGCCTCGATCGCGCAGGTGCATCATGCCGAGCTGGCCGATGGCAGGCGCGTCGCGGTGAAGCTTCTTCGCCCCGGCATCCATCGGCGCATGCAGTCGGACACGACGCTGTTCTATGCCCTGGCGCGCATTCTGGAATGGCTGGCGCCGAACCTGAAGCGGCTGAAGCTTGTCACGGCGGTGGACCAGTTCGCGCAGATTTCCGAAATGGAGCTCGATCTGCGGCTGGAGGCGGCGGCGGCCGGCAAGCTTGCCGACAATATGGCGGGCGATGCCGGCATCCATGTTCCCTGGGTCGATCTCGAACATACCACAAGCTCGATGCTGGTGATCGAATGGGTCGAGGGGATCCGCATTGATGATGTCGAGGCACTGACCAGCGCCGGCCACGACATAGAGGCCATCACCGAGGCGGCGGCGCGATGTTTTTTCAACCAGGTGTTCCGAGACGGCTTCTTTCATGCCGACATGCACCCCGGCAACATCTTCGTCGCGGCAGACGGCACCCTTGTGCCGATCGATTACGGCATCATGGGGCATCTGGATTTTGCTGACAGGCTGTTCCTTGCGCGGCTTCTGACCGCCATGCTGGACCGCGACTATGACATGGTGGCGCGGCTTCACGCCGATGCCGGCATGCTTGGCGAGTCGGTCTCGCTTGCCCAGTTCGCCCAGTCGGTGCGCGCCGTCGCCGACCCGGTGATGGGCAAGTCCCTGGGCGAGGTCTCGCTTGGCACCGTTCTTGGCCAGATTTTCCAGCTCTCGACCAGATTCTCCATCGCGGTCCAGCCGCAATATAACCTGTTGCAGAAGACCATGATGATGGCCGAGGGGGTGGCACGCCAGCTGAACCCCGAGGCCGACATGTGGAGCCTTGCCCGCCCGCTGGCAGGCGACTGGATGACGGAACAGGCACATTTCACACGGCGTTTCGAATCACTGATCGAAGAGGCGATGATGCTTGCCACCAGGCTGCCGCGGATCATCGCATCGCTGGAAAAGCGCGAGACCGACAGCCCGCCGCCTGCCGCCGGCCATGGCGCCTCCCTTGCGGTGGCGCTTCTGGCGCTTGGCATTGCCGTTCTGGCGATTTTCATGTAAATTCACATATATTCAAATTCTGGATGAATATATGAAAAACCGTGATCTATCTGCCATCATCACCGCATTAGGCGGGCGCAAGGCCTTGCAGGATCTTCTTGGCGTCGGGCCAAGCGCCGTCAGCAACTATCTTGCCAGGGGAAGTCTGCCGCAGCGGGCGCTTGGCCCGGTCTGCGAGGCGGTGCGCGCGCGCGGATACCACATCGATCCGGCAAGCCTGCAGATCACCGGCCAGCACGGCCTGGCGCCGTCCGGCGGTGGCCGCAGGGTGCTGTTGATTGTCGGCGGCGGGATCGCCGCCTACAAGGCGCTGGAGGTGGCGCGCCGGCTCCAGGACCACATGATCACCGTCACTGGCGTGATGACAGGCGGCGCGCAGCAGTTCATCACCCCGCTCAGCCTGTCGGCGCTGACCGGCGAGAAGGCCTATACAGATCTTTTCTCGCTCACCGACGAGGCCGAGATGGGTCATATCCGGCTGGCGCGGGAGACAGACCTTGTGCTGGTGGTGCCGGCGACAGCCAACCTGATGGCGCGCGCGGCGCATGGCATGGCCGATGATCTGGCGACCACGATTCTTCTGGCGACCACGGCGCCGGTGATGATGGCCCCGGCGATGAACCAGGCGATGTGGGGGCATCCGGCGACGCAGGAAAACCTCGCCAGGCTGCGGGCCCGCGGCATTCTGACGGTCGGGCCTGACGACGGCGGCATGGCCTGTGGCGAAGAGGGAACCGGCCGGCTGAGCGATCCGCAGGAGATTGTCGCCGCAGTCCTTGGCCAGCTCAGCCTTGCAGACGGTCCGCTCAGCGGCCGGCACGCCCTTGTCACCTCCGGCCCGACGGTGGAGCCGATCGATCCGGTGCGGTTCATCGCCAACCGGTCTTCGGGCAAGCAGGGGCATGCCATCGCCGCCGCGCTGGCAGGCCGGGGCGCGCGGGTGACGCTTGTCTCCGGTCCGGTGACCGTGCCGCCGCCGCCCTCTGTCGAGCTTGTCGAAGTCGAAACGGCGCGCCAGATGCTGGCAGCCTGCGAGGCGGCGCTTCCTGCCGACATCGCCGTCTGCGCCGCGGCCGTCGCCGACTGGCATGTCGCCGATGCCGGCCAGGCAAAGATGAAGAAGCAGGACGGGGCGCCGCCGCCGCAGCTGGCGCTGGCGGAAAATCCCGACATTCTGAAGACCCTGTCATCGCATGCGAAACGGCCGCAGCTTGTGGTCGGGTTCGCCGCCGAGACAGAATCGCTCCATGAGAACGCGGCGGCAAAGCTGGCGCGCAAGGGATGCGACTGGATCGTCGCCAACCAGGTGGCGGGAGAGGATGGTGAGGCCGTCTTCGGAAGCGATAGCAACGCCGCGATATTGCTGACCGGCAATGATATAGAGACCTGGCCGCGAATGCCGAAGATTGATCTCGCGGCGCGGCTGGCAGCACGGATCGGGGACCATTTCGCATGAGCGCCACTGCTGTCATCGCGGTCAGGACGCTGCCCCATTTCGACGGGCTGACCCTGCCGCGCTATGCCACCGCCGGGGCTGCCGGCATGGATGTCGAAGCCGCCGTGGAAATCGAGATGACGCTTGCGCCGGGCGAGCGCGTCGCGGTTCCGACAGGACTTGCCATGGCGATCCCGCCGGGACATGAGGTGCAGGTCAGGCCGCGTTCCGGTCTGGCCTTGCGGCATGGGGTCACAGTTGCCAACGCCCCCGGCACGATCGACAGTGATTATCGCGGCGAGGTAAAGGTCCTGCTTGTCAATCTCGGCGCCGAGGCCTTTGTCATCAGCCGCGGCATGCGGATTGCCCAGCTGGTGCTGGCGCCGGTAACCTACGCGGCGATCGAAACCCGCGACAGCCTCGAGGATACAGCCCGCGGCGGCGGCGGGTTCGGGTCGACCGGCCTCGAGACAGACGCTGACCTGCCACGGGACTAGGACAGACATGCTGAGCGACGAGAATCTGGAACGCTATGCCCGCCAGGCCATCATGCCTGATATCGGCGAAGAGGGGCAGGAGCGCCTTCTTGCCGCGCGGGTCCTTGTCGTCGGCGCCGGCGGGCTTGGCTCACCGGCGCTGCTGTATCTTGCGGCGGCCGGCATCGGCAGGCTGACCGTCATCGACCCGGAAGAGGTCGAGCTCAGCAACCTGAACCGCCAGGTGCTTCACACCACCGCCAGCATCGGCACGGCAAAGGCGCGCCAGGCGGCGGCGGCCGTCAGCGCGCTGAACCCGGCCATCGAGGTCACGCCGCTGGTCGCGCAGCTTGATGATGGCAATGTCCAGGGGCTGCTGGCAGCGCATGATGTTGTCGTCGACTGCACGGACAATGTTGCCACACGCTATCTTCTTGGCGACGCGGCGCATCACAGCGGAACCCCGCTGGTATTTGGCGGGGCGGTGCGGACCGAAGGACAGCTTGCCGTCTTTCACAGCGGCGCCGGCGTCGAGGACGACACGCCCTGCTACCGCTGCGTGTTTCCGGAGATGCCGGATGCGCAGCAGGCCCCGGGATGCTCCGAGGCCGGCATTCTCGGCCCGGTGACAGGGATCATCGGGACCATGCAGGCGCTTGCCGCGGTGCGGCTGATCCTCGGCCTTGGCGGGGCGCAGACCGGAAAGCTGCTGCTGTTCGACGGCCGCCATGGCGGCTTCATGGAGATCAGCACGGCGCGGCGCGCCGGCTGCGCCACCTGCGGGACAGCCGCGGATGAAAGCTAGCGGCAGGGAGCCGCAAACAGGGAATCAAAGGGAAGGCCTACAGCATCGCCTCGATGACCCGGTCGCGCGGCGCATGGCCGTCCCAGAAGGTCTGGATGCTGATGATCACCTTGTCGCCCATCTCCAGCCGCCCCTCTATGGTCGCCGACCCGATATGCGGCAGCAGCACGACATTCGGAAGATCGAGAAGCGATTTGGTGATGTTCGCCTCGTCGGCATAGACGTCGAGTCCGGCGCCGGCGATATGGCCGCTGCCAAGAAGCGCGGCGAGCGCCTCCTCGTCGATCACCTCGCCGCGCGAGGTATTCACCAGATAGGCGGATGGCTGCATCAGTTCCAGCTTCTCGCGGCTCAGCATCTGGTGGGTGGCCGGCGTATGCGGGCAGTTCACCGAAACGATGTCCACGCGGGCCAGCATCTGTTCAAGCGATTCCCAGTAGGTCGCCTCCAGCTCGGCCTCGGTCTCGGGATGGACAGGCTTGCGGTTATGATAATGGATGCTGAGCCCGAATCCGCGGGCCCGATGCGCGACAGCGCAGCCAATGCGGCCCATGCCGATGATGCCGAGGCGCTTGCCGTTGATCCGGTGCCCAAGCATGCGCGTCGGCGCCCAGCCTGTCCATTCACCCGACCGGGTCAGCCTGTCACCCTCGGCGATCCGCCGCGGCACCGCCAGCATCAGGGCCATGGCCATGTCGGCGGTATCCTCGGTCAGAACGCCGGGCGTGTTGGTGACGGTGATACCCCGCGATCGTGCCGCCGCCAGATCGATATGGTCGACCCCCGTGCCAAAGGAGGCAATCAGCTTCAGCTGCTCGCCGGCACCGGCAATCAGCTCGGCGTCGATCTTGTCGGTCACAGTGGGAACAAGGACGTCTGCTTCCTGCATCATGGCAAGAAGCTCGTCACGTGACGGTGGGGAATCCGTTTCATTGAGCCTGGCATCAAACAGCTCGCGCATGCGCGTTTCCGTCGAGTCGGGCAGTTTTCGGGTCAGATGGACGACAGGCTTCTTTTGGGTCATTCTTTCCGCTCGTATCGAGGCACCGGTTGGCCGCTATAGCGTGAAACGCGAAAACATAATATCGTGACAACGATGGATACGAAGTGACTGCGTCACTGTGCATCAGATTACCGCCCGACACTACCAGAACTCTGTGGTGATGAGAAAAATTTTTCACGACGCGACAGCCTGTCTCACCCTGCTTGCCGCCGCCGGCGCAGCGCTCGTGGTGACGGTATCCGCGGCAGGACCGTCACCGGTACTGGCGGCGGACAGCGCCAGGACAGAAAATGAAGTCAAGCTGACAGTGCGTGGAACAGGACTGCCGGTCCCGCGCTTTGTCACGCTGAAATCGAACGAGGTCAACATGCGTGCCGGACCCGGCACCGAATACCCCATCCTCTGGCAATACCGCAAACGAGACCTTCCATTGCGGGTGGAGGCCGAGTTCGGCGTCTGGCGCAAGGTCGTCGATCATGAGGAGACGACGGGCTGGATGCATCAGTCGGTTGTGTCTCTGAAGCGTCACGCACTGGTGACAACCAGCTCGGCGCGCATCTATGAAAGCCCCGACAACGGCGCCTCCCTTGTCGCGGTCGCCGAGCGGAACGCCCTTCTCGAGCTGCAATCCTGCCCGACGCAATGGTGCAAGGTGGCGTCCGGCGATCTGCGCGGCTGGGTGGCGCGCACGGCGCTCTGGGGGCTTCTCGACGGCGAGATCCTCGACTGACCGGCGGCCCGCCGGGACAGGCCCTCAACCGGAACGCGGCGCCGCGGCAGGGCCGGGGCGCCGCTCTGTGAGCCGGGCGGCGGAAACTTGCCGCCCGCCGGGTTCAGGTCACTGGTATGACGCCTGATCAGGCGACGTCGAACCGGTCAAGATCCATCACCTTCGACCAGGCCGCGACGAAATCGCTGACGAAGCGGGCTTCGCCCCCGGTCTCGGCATAGACCTCGGCAAGCGCCCGAAGCTGCGAGTTCGACCCGAAGATCAGATCGACCCGTGTTCCGGTCCACTTCACCTCGCCGCTGTCACGGTCGCGGCCCTCGAACACATCCTCGGCTGCGGACACCGGCTTCCACTCGGTTCCCATATCCAGAAGATTGACGAAGAAATCGTTGCTGAGAACGCCGGGACGGCTGGTGAGGACGCCATGCTGTGCCTGGTCGGTGTTGGCGTCGAGCGCGCGCATGCCGCCGACAAGAGCCGTCATCTCCGGTGCCGACAGGGTCATCAGATGCGCCTTGTCGAGAAGAAGCTCCTCTGCCGAAACCGAGAAATCCGCCTGAAGATAATTGCGGAAACCATCGGCAAGAGGCTCCAGAACACCGAAGGAGTCGATGTCGGTCTGCTCCTGGACAGCATCGCCGCGACCTGCGGTGAACGGCACCTCGACCTTGTGGCCGGCGGCGCTTGCCGCGCTCTCGACAGCGGCACAGCCGCCAAGAACGATCAGGTCGGCCATCGAAACCTGCTTGCCGCCGGAGGCGGCAGCGTTGAACGCGGCCTGAACGCCTTCAAGGGCGGTCAGCACCTTGTCAAGCTGCGCCGGCTGGTTCACTTCCCAGTCGCGCTGCGGGGCAAGGCGCACACGCGCGCCATTGGCGCCGCCGCGCTTGTCCGAGCCGCGATAGGTGGCAGCCGACGCCCAGGCCGCGCCGACAAGCTCGGACACGGACAGGCCGGTCGCCAGAATGCTGGCCTTCAGCGCCGCCGTGTCGGCAGCGTCGATGATCGCGTGGTCGGGAGCCGGAACCGGGTCCTGCCAGATCAGATCCTCGGCAGGAACCTCGGCGCCGACATAGCGCGTCTTCGGACCCATGTCGCGGTGCGTCAGCTTGAACCAGGCCCGCGCGAAGGCATCGGCGAACTCGTCGAGGTTCTCGTGGAACCGGCGCGAGATCTCCAGATAGGCCGGGTCGGTGCGCATCGCGATGTCGGTTGTCGCCATCATCGGCGCGTGACGGCGGTCGGGATCATGCGCGTCCGGGACGAGCGCGCCGGCCGAGGCGTCGGTCGGGGTCCATTGCTGGGCCCCTGCCGGGCTCTTTGTCAGTTCCCACTCATAGCCGAACAGCATGTCGAAATAGCCGTTGTCCCACTTGATCGGGTTGGGCGTCCAGGCGCCCTCCAGCCCGCTGGTGATGGTATCGACGCCCTTTCCGGTGCCGAAATCACTGTGCCAGCCAAGGCCTTGCTCCTGAATGCTGGCGCCTTCCGGTTCCGGGCCGACAAGGCCGGCGTCACCGGCGCCATGTGTCTTGCCGAAAGTGTGGCCGCCAGCAACAAGCGCCACGGTCTCCTCGTCATTCATCGCCATGCGGGCAAAGGTTTCGCGGATGTCGCGGGCCGAGGCCATCGGGTCCGGCTTGCCGTTCGGGCCTTCCGGATTGACATAGATCAGGCCCATCTGCACGGCGGCAAGCGGATTCTCAAGCTCGCGGTCGCCGGTATAGCGCTTGTCGTCAAGCCAGGTGTCCTCGGTGCCCCAATAGATGTCCTCTTCCGGCTCGAACACATCCTCGCGGCCACCGGAGAATCCGAAGGTCTTGAAGCCCATCGATTCCAGCGCGCAGTTGCCGGTGAAGATCATCAGGTCGGCCCAGGACAGCGCCGCGCCGTATTTCTGCTTGATCGGCCACAGAAGGCGGCGCGCCTTGTCCAGATTGGTGTTGTCGGGCCAGCTGTTGAGCGGCGCGAAACGAAGCGTGCCGGCGCCGGCGCCGCCGCGTCCGTCGCCCGTACGATAGGTGCCGGCGCTGTGCCAGGCCATGCGGATGAAGAACGGGCCGTAATGACCGTAATCGGCAGGCCACCACTCCTTCGAATCCGGCATCAGCGCGAACAGATCCTGGCGAAGCTCCTCAAGATCGATGGTCTTGAAAGCCTCGGCATAGTTGAAGGACGGGCCCATCGGGTTCGACAGGGCCGAATTCTGGTGCAGGATCTTCAGATTCAGCTGCTTTGGCCACCAGTCGCGGTTGGACCGCACCCCGAAAGTGGTGTGCTTGATCCCCCCGTGCATCACGGGGCATTTGTTCTGTTCGTTCATCTTCGTCTCCGATGTTCGTCGATATGTGTCGTCGATATGTCTGACTGCATACCCACGCCGGCAGGCCGCCAGCATGGCAAAAAACACTGTCGAAATCGTACGGCCGAGGCGCGCCGGCGGTCAAGCTGTTTGGAATGGTTTTAAACTGACAGAATTGTCACAGCTGCCGGCCTATCGGGCACCGGATCATCGCGCCGGAAAGTGACGCGGCGCTGCGCGCTAGTCGCGCGGGCTGATATGGATCAGCACATCGACGCCCCTGATGTCATGGCCGTCAGGCGCGTCGGGAAGCGCCGAGAGAAGGACCTTGTCCGCCGGAATATCGATCAGCCGGTCCTGATCGGCGTCATAGAAATGGTGATGGTGATCGGTGTTGGTGTCGAACACGCTGTGCTCGTTATGGATGGTGACGCGGCGCAGAAGCCCGGCCTCGGTGAACTGGTTCAGCGTGTTGTACACCGTGCCGCCGGCCATATGCGTGCCGGTCGCGCGGATTTCGCGGGCAAGCCCGTCCGCCGACACATGACGATGCCGGCCGTCAAGAAGAAGGGCCGCGATCACGAGCCGCTGGCGGGTCGGGCGGAGTCCCGCCGCGCGAAGACGCCGCGTCAGAGCCGCCTCGTCACTCTGGGCTGCGTCGGCCTGCACCGCGGTCGTCTGCATCTTGTCACGATCCGAAACCATAGCGCCTCGAAAATGCGGGCTCGGGCTGGTCTTGTCAATAATCCCTTGGCGCGGAGGGCGGTTTCGTGCGATTTAGAAGGCCTGTTCGAGTGCCCTTTCGGGCTGGTTTTCGCCGCAGGGATGAGGCGTCATTTCACCATCGGGACGCAGGACCGGACGAGAATTCCACCCGCGCCCACACTGTTTCCAAGGATATTCACATGCCAGCTATGCAGCAGTCCTCTTTCAGCTATGACGACCTGATCGCCTGCGCCAAGGGCGAGATGTTCGGTCCGGGAAATCCCCAGCTACCCATGCCGCCCATGCTGATGTGCGACCGCATCACCGAGATTTCAGAAGAGGGCGGGCCGCATGGCAAGGGGCATATCGTTTCGGAATTCGACCTGAAGCCCGATCTGTGGTTCTTTCCCTGCCATTTCGAGGGTGATCCGGTGATGCCGGGATGCCTTGGCATGGATGCGCTGTGGCAGCTTGTCGGCTTCTTCCTGGGCTGGTCCGGCGGCGAGGGCCGCGGTCGCGCCCTGTCGGTCGGCGAGGTCAAATTCACCGGCCAGATCCTGCCGACCAACAAGCTTGTCCGCTACGAGATCGAGATGAAGCGGGTGATCATGCGCCGCCTGGTGATGGGAATCGCCGATGGCCGCGTGATCTGTGACGGCGAGACCGTCTTCGAGGCCAATGACATCCGTGTCGGCCTGTTCAAGCCGGAGGAGGCGTAATCATGCGCAGGGTCGCCATTACCGGAATCGGCATTGTCTCTTCGATCGGAAACAATGTCGCCGAGGTCACCGGGTCGCTCCGCGAGGGCCGCTCGGGAATCGTCCATGCCCCGGAATATGCCGAGCTTGGCTTCCGCAGCCAGATCCACGGCACGGTGAAGATGGACATCGCCGAGCATGTCGACCGCAAGCAGCTTCGCTTCATGGGCGACGGCGCCGCCTACGCGGTGCTGGCGATGGAACAGGCGATCGCCGATTCCGGCCTTACCGAGGAGCAGGTGTCGAACCCGCGCACCGGGCTGATCGCCGGGTCCGGCGGCCCGTCGACAGCGAACATGATGCAGGCCTTCGACATCACCCGCGAGAAGGGCCCGAAGCGCATCGGCCCCTATATGGTGCCGCGCTGCATGTCCTCGACCGTATCCGCCTGCATCGCCACCTTCTTCAAGATCAAGGGGCTGAATTTCTCGATCACATCGGCCTGCTCGACATCGGCGCATTGCATCTCCTCCGGCGTTGACGCCATCCGCAATGGCAGCCAGGACATCGTCTTCGCCGGCGGCGGCGAGGAGCTTCACTGGACCCTGTCGGTGCTGTTCGACGCGATGGGGGCGATGTCGTCCAAATACAACGACACGCCGGAACGCGCCTCGCGCGCCTATGACGCCGACCGCGACGGGTTCGTCATCGCCGGCGGCGGCGGCATGGTTGTACTGGAAGACATGGAACACGCGCTGGCGCGCGGCGCCACCATCCATGCCGAGATCGTCGGCTATGGCGCCAATTCGGACGGGCACGACATGGTCGCCCCGTCCGGCGAGGGCGCGGTGCGCTGCATGGAGCTGGCGCTTGCCGGGTTCGACGGCAATGGGCTGACCGACAAGGTGGACTACATCAACGCGCATGGCACCTCGACCCCGGTCGGCGACATCAAGGAGCTGGACGCGGTGCGCGAGGTGTTCGGGCCGCGCGGCTATCTGCCGACGGTGACCTCGACAAAATCGCTGACCGGCCATTCGCTTGGCGCCACCGGCGTGCAGGAAGCCATCTACACGATGATCATGATGAAGGAAGGCTTCATCGCCGCCTCGGCCAACATCGAGAACCCGGACCCGGCGATAGGCGAAATTCCGGTACCAACCAGCCGTGTGGACAATGCCGAGATCACGCTGGCGCTGTCGAACTCCTTCGGGTTTGGCGGCACCAACGCCACCCTGGCGCTGAGGAAGGTCTGAGATGGCGTCGGGCCTTCTTGCCGGCAAGCGCGGGCTGATCATGGGCGTCGCAAATGAGCGCTCCAGCGCCTGGGGCATTGCCGCTGCCGCCGCCGAGGCCGGTGCCGAGCTTGCCTTCACCTATCAGATGGAGGGGTGCGGCAAGCGGCTCCGCCCGCTGGCGGAATCGGTCGGATCCGATCTGATGGTGGAATGCGATGTGGCGCATGAGGGCGCTGTCGCCGGCGCCTTCGACTGGCTTGCCGGGCACTGGTCCAGCATCGATTTCGTCGTTCACGCGCTGGCCTTTTCCGACAAGAACGAGCTGAAGGGCGGCTATCTCAACACCAGCCGCCGGAACTTCACCGACACGATGATGGTGTCCGCCTTTTCCTTCACCGAGGTGGCGCAGGCCGCCCGCCAGATGATGCCGGATGGCGGCGCGCTGGTGACGCTGAGCTATATCGGCGCGCAGCGCATCTCGCCGAACTACAATGTCATGGGCGTGGCCAAGGCGGCGCTGGAATCCTCGGTGCGCTATCTGGCGGTCGATCTTGGCGGGCAGAACATCCGGGTGAACGCGCTGTCCGCCGGTCCGATGAAGACGCTTGCCGGCGCGGCGATCACCGGCGCGCGCCATATCTACCGCCATGCCGAAACGGCGGCGCCGCTGGGGCGCAACCCCGACATCACCGAGGTCGGGCGCTCCGGGCTCTATCTTGTCTCGGACCTGTCATCCGGCGTCACCGGCGAGGTGCATTTCGTCGATGGCGGCTTCAACACCATCGCCACCCCGCCCGAGGATACGGAGTAGCAGCCGGCACATCGCGGCTGGCAAAAGCGACTGGCAAAAGCGACTGGCATGAAAAAAGGGGCGGCCGAAGCCGCCCCTTTTCATATCTTGTGTCTTGCAGATCCTACTCGGCGCTCTCCGCCTCGAGATCGGCACCGGTCTCCTGATCGACGCGCTTCATCGACAGCTTCACCTTGCCACGGTCGTCAAAGCCGATGACCTTGACCTTGACCATGTCGCCTTCCTTGCAGATGTCGGTGGTCTTTTCGGTCCGGCCGTTCTGCAGTTCGGAGATATGGACAAGCCCGTCCTTCGCCCCGAGGAAATTGACGAAAGCGCCGAAATCGACGGTCTTCACGACCTTGCCATTGTAGATCACGCCAAGCTCGGGCTCGGCGACAATGTCCTTGATCCGCGCCACGGCGGCCTCGCCGGAGGCGCCGGTGACAGCCGCCACCTTGACGGTGCCGTCATCATCGATGTCGATCTTCGCGCCGGTGGTCTCGCAGATTTCACGGATGATCTTGCCGCCCGGGCCGATGATGTCTCGGATCTTGTCGACCGGAATCGACATGGTGGTGATCTTCGGCGCGCTGTCGGCAAGCCCGTCGCGGGCAGAGGTCAGCGCCTTGGCCATCTCGCCAAGGATGTGAAGACGCCCGTCCTTCGCCTGGTCGAGCGCGATCTGAATGATCTCAGGCGTGATCGAGGTGATCTTGATGTCCATCTGAAGCGATGTCACGCCAGCCTCGGAGCCGGCCACCTTGAAATCCATGTCGCCGAGATGGTCCTCGTCGCCAAGGATGTCCGACAGGACAGCGAACTTGTCGCCTTCCTTGATCAGGCCCATGGCGATACCGGCCACCGGACGTTCCATCGGCACGCCGGCATCCATCAGCGCCAGCGAGCCGCCGCAGACGGTGGCCATCGAGGAGGAGCCGTTGGATTCGGTGATCTCGGAGACCAGCCGGATGGTGTAGGGGAAGTCCTCCTTGCCGGGAAGAAGCGGCTTCAGCGCCCGCCAGGCAAGCTTGCCATGGCCGATCTCGCGGCGGCCCGGCGAGCCGACTCGGCCGGCCTCTCCCACCGAATAGGGCGGGAAATTGTAGTGCAGCATGAAGTTCGAGCGGCTCTCGCCGACCAGCGCGTCGATGATCTGCTCGTCCTGGCCGGTGCCAAGCGTGGCGACGACCATCGCCTGGGTCTCGCCGCGGGTGAACAGCGCCGAGCCATGGGCGCGCGGCAGGAAGCCGGCCTCGGCAACGATCTGGCGGACGGTCTTGGTGTCACGGCCATCGATGCGGTTGCCGGTCTCGAGGATCGATCCGCGGACCACATCGGCTTCCTTCGACTTGATCAGGCTGCCGACGAGAACGCCGTCATAATCCTCGCCAAGCTTTTCCTTCACCGCAGTGCGGACCTCGCCAAGCGCGGCCTGGCGCTCGGTCTTGTCGGCGATGGTGTAGGCCTTGGCGAACTTCTTGTCGAAGCCGTCGATGACAGCCTTGATCTCGGCAGTCTCGGCAGGCTCCTCGGGAAGGGCGCGCGGCTCCTTGGCGCAGGATTCGGCAAGGTCGATGATCGCGTCGATCACCGGCTTCATCGCATCATGGCCGAAATTCACCGCGCCAAGCATGACCTCTTCGGACAGCTCCTGGGCCTCGGATTCAACCATCAGCACGCCTTCATGCGTGCCGGCGACAACCAGGTCGAGAGCGGTCTCGTCCATCTGCGCCACGGTCGGGTTCAGCACATATTCGCCATCGATCCAGCCAACGCGGGCAGCGGCAATCGGCCCGAAGAAGGGCACGCCTGACAGGCAGAGCGCCGCCGAAGCGCCGATCATCGCTGCGACATCGGGATTGTTCTCCATGTCATGCGCCAGAACGGTACAGATGACCTGTGTCTCGCATTTGAAGGAGGAGGGGAAGAGCGGGCGGATCGGACGGTCGATCAGACGGCTGACCAGGGTCTCGTTCTCGGACGGACGGCCCTCGCGCTTGAAGAAGCCCCCCGGGATCTTGCCGGCGGCAAAGGCCTTTTCCTGATAATTCACGGTCAGCGGGAAGAAATCCTGTCCCGGCTTCGGGCTGTGCGCCGCAACCGCCGTACACAGCACGGTGGTCTCGCCAAGGCTGACCATCACCGCGCCATCTGCCTGACGCGCGACCTTGCCGGTCTCGAGGACCAGCGGGGTGCCGTTCCAGTCAAGCTCCTTGCGGAAAATTTTGAACATCGTTGTGTATCTCTTTCGTCATCATGGTGCCGGGCCCTGTCTTCGGACAGGCTGCGCAAGCCGGCCATAACCGGTCAGGCGGCAGCAACAAGAGTCTGTCTGTAGATGTTCTATGGGGGTGGTCGACCCTCGCTCGGTCTGCGGTCCGGGTCTCTCTGGGCCCCCCTGCCATCTTCGTCGGGCCCCGGCGTTTGTGTCATTCCTCTTGTTTCGGCGCTGTTGTGACACGCAGACCGGTAAAAGGCAAATGAAAATCAACAGATGGCCCCGCACCACCACCTTGCGGCATGACAACGCAAAACGGCCCGATGGCGAACCACCGGGCCGTTTTACTGGCGTGATCGATCTGGCGTGATCGATCTGGCCGGACTAGCGGCGCAGGCCGAGGCGGCCGATCAGCTCCTTGTAGGCGGCTTCGTCGCCGGCCTTGATGTAATCGAGGAGATTGCGGCGCTGGCCGACCATCGACAGAAGGCCGCGGCGCGAGCCGAAATCCTTCTTGTGCGTCTTCAGATGCTCGGTCAGGTTGACGATGCGCTCGGTCAGGATCGCCACCTGCACGGCGGCGGAGCCGGAATCGGACTCGGATTTTCCGAATTCCTTGATCAGTTCGGCAGTACGTTCACTTGTAATCGACATCGAAACCTCCTTCGGTCTCTCCGCCCGGGCAACGGCCGGGGACGGATCACAGATTGAAAACACGCAGCGGATGAAGCTGTCCGGCCCTGATCTGGACCAGCGCCACAGGAACGCCGCCGGCAAGCGCCACACCGGTTCCAGCCAGAGCGATATCCGCGAAACGCGCATCCGCCGAAGGGCTGAGCGCCGGGAGAGTCTGGCCATGACGGAGTTTTGCCGCCTCGCCTGCCGATACGGGCAGTGCCGGGATGTCGTCCAGCGCGCTCGTGACAGGCTTCAAATGCTCGAAAGCGGCGGCACTATGCTCCAGCTTTTCCAGAAAATCCAGTGAAATCGCGTCGCGTTCGGCAAACGGCCCGACTGACAGGCGGCGCAGGCTGCTGACATGGCCGACGCTGCCAAGGGCACGCGCCAGATCGCGGGCCAGCGAGCGGATATAGGTGCCCTTGCCGCAAGCCACAAAGAGCCGCGCCTCGTCAGGGCCGGCATCGCGAAGCGACAGCCGGTCGATCCGCACCTGCCGCGATTCCAGCTCGGGAAGGCTGTCCAGCCCGTCTGCAACCGCCTTGCGGGCGATGTCATAGGCGCGCTGCCCCTCCACCTTGATGGCCGAGAAGATCGGCGGGCGCTGCGCGATATCGCCGGTGAAGCGCGGCAGCATCGCGGTGATGGCGGCAGCGTCAGGCCGCGCATCGGAGCGCGCGATCACCTCGCCCTCGCGGTCATCGGTGCTTGTCTGCGCGCCGAAGCGAAGCGTGAATTCATAGGATTTCGCCCCCTGCATGGCAAAGGACACGGTCTTCGTCGCCTCGCCAAGCGCGATCGGCAGAATGCCGGTGGCAAGCGGGTCAAGCGTGCCGCCATGCCCGGCCTTGGCCGCGGCGAAGACGCGCCGCACGATCCCCACCGCCTTGGAGGAGCTCAGGCCCTCGGGCTTGTCGAGAATGACCCAGCCATGAACGGGATTGCCCTTTCGCGATGCCATCTTGGCGGGCGTCAGTCGGTTTTGCGGATGCTGTTGAAGACGATGTTCAACCGCGCCGCGTTCTCGAAGCTGTCATCGAGAAGGAATTTCAGCCGCGGCACTCGCCGCAGATGCACCTTGGCGGCGACCTCGCGCTGGATCAGGGGGGCCAGCCTGTTCAGCGCCGGCAGAACCGTGTCGCTGTGCTCGCCGCCAAGCGGGATTGTGTAGACGCGGGCGTTCGACAGGTCGGGACTGACCGAGATTTCCGAGATGGTGATCGACACGCCTTCGAGATCAGGATCGAAGAAGCTGTCACGCACCAGAATTTCGGACAGCGCATGACGCAAGGTCTCGCCAATCCGCAACTGGCGTTGCGACGGCAGATTCGCTGCGGCGAACCGCTTTGATTTTCCGGCCATGGCGTCCTCGCTCCCGCGGGCCGCACCCGATCAGTCGAGGGTGCGGGCAACCTCGCGAATCTCGAAACACTCGATCATGTCGCCTTCCTGGATGTCCGAGTAATTCTCGAAACCCATGCCGCATTCGAAGCCCTCGCGGACCTCCTTCACCTCGTCCTTGAAGCGACGCAGCGTCTTCAGCGAGCCTTCATGGATCACGACATTGTCACGCAGCAGGCGCACGCTGCAGCCGCGCTTGATGATCCCTTCGGTGACCATGCAGCCGGCGACCTTGCCGACCTTGGAGACACCGAACACCTGGCGGATTTCGGCATAGCCGATGAACTCTTCCTGCGTGTCAGGGCTGAGAAGGCCGCTCATGGCCGCCTTCACCTCGTCGATCAGCTCATAGATGATCGAATGATAGCGGATCTCGACACCGTCGCGCTTGGCAAGGTCGCGGGCCTGCGGGATGGCCCGCACATTGAAGCCGATGACCAGGGCGTTCGAGGCCACGGCAAGCGAGATGTCGGATTCGCTGATCGCGCCGACACCCGCCGACAGCATGCGGACCTTCACCTGGTCGGTGCCGAGTTTCTCCAGCGCCACGCGGATGGCCTCCAGAGAGCCATGAACATCGGTCTTGATGACGATCGGAAGCTCTTCGGCCTCGCCGGCGGCGATCGCCGAAAGCATCTGCTCCACCGACCCTCTCGCGCCGCGGGCCGCCTCGCGGTCCTTGATCTGGCGCGTCCGGTATTCGGCGATCTCGCGGGCGCGCGCCTCGGATTCGACAACGACGCAGCTGTCGCCCGCCATCGGGGTTCCATTCAGGCCAAGGATCTCGACCGGCTGGCCGGGGCCTGCGGTCGTCAGCTTCTGGCCACGGTCGTCGAGCAGCGCGCGGACACGCCCGCTCTCGGCTCCGATCACCAGGATATCGCCTTGCTTCAGCGTGCCGCGCTGGACAAGAAGCGTTGCCACGGAGCCGCGGCCACGCTCGACCTTCGCCTCGACAACGACGCCGTCCGCCGGGCGATCCGGGTTGGCTGTCAGCTCGAGAAGCTCGGACTGAAGCATGATGGCTTCCTCAAGCTTGTCGAGGCCCTGTCCTGTCAGCGCCGAGACGTCGACACACAGAACGTCGCCGCCATATTCCTCGGTGATGATCTCATGCTGGAGCAGGTCGTTGCGAACCCGCTTCGGATCAGCCTCGGGCTTGTCGCATTTGTTGACGGCGACAATCACCGGGCAGCCGGCGGCCTTGGCGTGGTTGATCGCCTCGATGGTCTGCGCCATCACCGAGTCATCCGCTGCCACGACAAGAATGACGATATCGGTGATATCGGCACCGCGGGAGCGCATTTCGGTAAAGGCCTCGTGGCCTGGCGTATCGATGAAGGTAATGGTGTTGCCGGCCGGCGTCTTGATCTGGTAGGCGCCGATATGCTGGGTGATTCCGCCTGATTCGCCAGCCGCCACATCGGTGCGGCGGATGGCGTGCAGAAGGCTGGTCTTGCCATGGTCGACATGGCCCATCACCGTGACAACCGGAGGACGCGGCTTCAGGCTCGCGGCGTCATCCTCGGCGCCTTCAAGGCCGATCTCGACATCGGATTCGGATACCCGCTGGACCTTATGACCGAATTCCTGCGCGATCAGCTCGGCGGTCTCGCCGTCGATCGTCTGGGCGGCGGTTGCCATCACCCCGAGCTTCATCAGCTCCTTGACCACATCGGCGGTGCGCTCGGCCATGCGGTTGGCGAACTCGCCAACCGAAATCGTATCCGGGACAATGACGTCGCGAACCTGCTTGACCTGCGGCTGCTGGTCCTCGCGCATCCGGGCCTTCTCGCGCTGTCGCCGCACCGAGGCGAGCGAGCGCTGCCGGCGCTGATCGTCACCTGACAGCGCCTGGGTGATGGTCATCTTGCCTGACTGCCGGCGGCCCGGCCCGTCACGGCGGGGCGCGGCTGGGCGACGCGACGGCATCTCCTCGACCTGGCGGCGGCGGCGGCTGAAAGGATCGCTTGCCGTGTCGTTCGAGGGTGCCGGCGTGGCGGCCGCTGGCCGCGCGGCGGCGCGACGGGCCGTGGCCTCGCTGTGCTTCTTGGCTTCCTCGTCGCGACGACGCTCTTCCTCGGCCTCGATCTCGCGAAGCTCGGCAAGCTCGGCTGCGCGGCGCGCCTCTTCCGGGCTCAGCGGCTCCGCCGGCGCCTCCGCAACAGGGGCATCGACAGCAGGTGCCGTCTCGGTCGCAGGCGTCGCGGCGCCATCCTGCGCGGTGGCGGCCTTTTCGAGCGGATCCTCGCCCGCCGAGGGCGTATCCGCCGGCTTCTTCATGCCTTCCTGAAGGGCGCGTACGCGGGCGGCGCGCTCCTGCGCGGTCAGCTTGTCATCGCTATCGGGTGTCGGCGCAGGGGCCGGCGCGGCATCCGGAGCTGCCTGAGGCGGTGCGGCAACGGGTTCGGCCTTGGGCGCTGCAGCGCGGTGCGGCGCGGCGGGCGCACGCTTGCGACGCACCTCGACCTGCACCGTGCGGCGACCGGCGCCGCCTGTGTTCGCGCGCACCTGCCCGGCTTCGAGCCCACCGAGTGTCAGCCTGTTGCTCGACAGGCTGAGTTTCTTGGATTTGCCACTATCTTCGTTCATTCCGAACCCTTTCCCGGCGAAGCGGCCCTGACGGCCCGATCGCCCATTTGCGCTGTGTGATACACTGGTATCACCCAGCCTGACAAGCAGAAGACCACGAAAAGCCCTCCAGCCGCGCCAGCTCACGACGCAGATTTTCTGCCGGTTTCGCCCTGCCGCCACCGCGAATCCCGGCAAAGGCGAGGCTGTCCCGGCCAAACATCTGACCAAGTTCGCTTGCGGTCAGGAGCCGGCTTGTCCATTCAACGCCAAGGCGGGACTCCAGCTTGCGCAATTCACGCTCCGACGCATCCGGGGCCGCAAGAAGCCCGGCGAACCCCTCGGAATCGGCGGCAAGCTTGCCGGCTCCCCCGACCATGCCGCCGGACCGGCGCGCCATGCCGGCCGCCGCAAGGGCGCGTTTGCGCATGAGACCGGCAATCCGCAGGATTTCCGCCTCGACGTCACCGAACGTCACACCGATCCGGCGCGTCAGCAGGTTCCTGGCAGCCGCCTTGCGAAGATTGTCAGCACCATTCTCGATCCAGACCCCGCGGCCCGGGAGCTTCTCGGCAAGGTCGGCAACGGCGAGTCCGTCCGGTCCGGCCACAAACCGGATCAGCTGGTCACGTGGCAGGCTTCGCCCGGACAGGATGCAGGTACGATCCGTCATGCCGCGCCCCGACCATGGCTCTAGCTTGCCGCCGGCTCTTCGCCGGCAGCTTCGGCAGGGGCCGCGGCAACCGCCTCGCCCTCGCCCTCGCCCTCACCCTGCGGCTCGTCATCGAACCAGTGGGCGCGGGCCGCCATGATGATGTCGCCAGCCTCAGTGTCATCCTCGAGACCATGCTCCGTCAACAGCGCGACAAGCTCGTCGCTGTCAAGATCGGCAAGGTCATCAAGCGTCAGAACGCCGTTCTCGGCAAGTTTCAGCATCATGCCAAGGCTGATATATTCGAAATTGCGAAGATCATCAGCCACCTTCAGCGTGTCCAGCGCCTCGCTGATCCGCTGCGCCTCGCGCTCGACAAACTCGACAGCGCGCGACTGAAGCTCTTCGGCGATGCCCTCGTCAAATCCCTGGATCGTGGCAAGCTCCTCGATCGGGGTCTCGGCGATTTCCTCGGGAAGGACAAACCCTTCGGCCACAAGAAGGTGGGCAATCACATCATCGATGTTCAGCGCCTCGATAAAGCGGGTCGAGCGGGTCCGGAATTCTTCCTGACGACGCTCCGATTCCTCGGCCTCGGTCAGGATGTCGATGTACCAGCCGGACAGCTGTGAGGCGAGACGGACATTCTGGCCGCGACGGCCGATGGCAAGACTCAGCTGATCATCGGGAACGACGACTTCCATCCTGCCGGCGACCTCGTCCATCACCACCTTGGCGACTTCGGCGGGGGCCAGCGCGTTCACCACGAAGGAGGCAGGATCATCGATAAAGGGGATGATCTCGACCTTCTCGCCCTGGAGTTCGCCGACGACAGCCTGGACGCGGCTGCCGCGCATGCCGACACAGGCGCCGACCGGGTCAATTCCGGGGTCCTTCGACAGGACAGCGATCTTCGCGCGGCTGCCGGCCTCGCGGGCTACACCCTTGATCTCGATGATGCCGTCATAGATTTCCGGCACTTCCTGGGTGAAGAGCTTCGCCATGAATTCATTGCAGGCGCGCGACAGGAAGATCTGCGGGCCACGCGGCTCTTCGCGCACATCGATGATATAGGCGCGCACGCGGTCGCCCTGGCGCAGATTTTCGCGCGGGATCATCTCCTCGCGGCGGATCACGGCTTCCGCACGCCCCAGATCGACAGTGATCGAATAGCTCTCGGCACGCTTCACCGTACCGACGACGATTTCACCGACACGGTCCTTGTATTCCTCGAACTGGCGGGCGCGCTCGGCATCGCGAACCTTCTGCGAGATCACCTGCTTCGCCGTCTGCGCGGCGATCCGGCCGAATTCGATCGGCGGAAGCGCCTGTTTCCAGAATTCACCAACGGCCAGCGGCGGCGATTGCTTCGCGCCGTCCGCGACGCTCATCTGGGTGGCGTCATCCTCGACCTCTTCGACCACCTCGATCCAGCGTTCCAGAGTGATCGAGCCGCTCTTGCGGTCGATCATAGCGCGGATATCGCGATCAAGACCATATTTGGCGCGGCCCGCCTTCTGGATGGCCTCTTCCATCGCCAGCATGACCTCCTCGCGGTCGATCGACTTCTCCCGGGCCACCACATCGGCGACCTGGATCAGTTCCAGCCCTGGGATCGATGATGTATCCATTGTTCTTCCACCTGCTCTGTTGCTGGTTCAAATCTTGTCTGTTGCCGCCCCGGCCTCTCGCCGCGACGCTGCCTCACGGGCAAAGATCTCGCTCGGATCGATCCGCGCTGAGTCAATGTCGTCAAATCCGAAGACAAAGCGTCCGAAGCTGGTCTCAAGGACGATCCTGCCGTCATCGTCCAGCCCGCCAAGCCGTCCGTTAAACCGCTTGCGGCCGTCAAGCATGAAGCGAAGCGTAAGCTTGGCAAGCTCGCCGGCGAAACGTTCATAATCCTCGATCCGGGTCAGCGGACGGTCGATACCGGGCGAGCTGACCTCGAGCGTATAGGCGTCGGAAATCGGGTCCTCGACATCGAGAAGGGCCGCGACATGCCGGCTCAGGCTCTCGCAATCCTCGACGGTCATCTCACGCTCTTCAACGGGCTCGGCCATGATCTGAAGCTGGCTGCGCCCGCCCTTCGCGCCGGAATACAGCACGCGGACAAGCCGGAAACCGAGATCGGTCACCGCGCCTTCGATGATCTGGCTGATCCGTGATTCTACCAAGATGCCTCTACCACTTCCTGCGGGCTGTTCGGCCCCGCTCTGTCTGCCGCCGCGGCTCGCCATATTTCAGGCAATAAAAAAGTGGGCCAGTGGCCCACCGTCTTGTGCGACAGCATGTTGTTCCGATTATATAGTCCCCCTCGCCGATAATGGCAAGCAGGAAGCGGTGATCACCCGGATCGGCGCTGAAAGAGGAACCAGCTGGGAACGCGGTCCTCACGCTCGGCCTTCTTCATATATCGCGTCGGCACCAGATCATCGGGACGCGTGCGCCAGTCGCCGGGCCGCCGTGCCGTCCAGAGGAAGCCGGGGTGAGTGCAGGCCGCCTGCAGCAGCCAGCTTTTCGCCACCGGATGATCGCTTGCCAGAACCAGGCTGCCGCCAGGGCGGATCAGCCGCGCCAGCTCATCCAGCACCAAGGGCTGCAGGATCCGCCGCGCGGCATGACGGCGCTTCGGCCAGGGGTCGGGAAACAGGACATAGGCGCCGGCCAGCACCCCGTCACCCATGCCGCCAAGGATCAGGCGCACATCATCATCCCAGATCCGCACATTCGCCAGACTGGCCTGCTCGACATGGCGGACAAGGCTGGCAACGCCGTTTATGAAGGGCTCCGCGCCGATGAACCCTGCCTCGGGCCTGGCAGCGGCGATGGCGGCAAGGTTTTCGCCGCCCCCGAAACCGATCTCGAGAAACAAATCTTGCGGCGCGCCGGCGAACTGCGCACGGGCTGGCCGCTGCGGATCAAAGCGCAGGCCGGGCAACCGTTCTGTCAGCGTCTCGCGCATGGTGCGGCGCAGGGGCCGTCCCTTGCGCCTCCCGTAGAATTGCAGCTTCTCGGCCATGTCCGGGCGTGCCTCCGGGCGCTGCCGCCATCCGGGATCAGACAGCCGCCGCCAGCCTGTCCGCAAGGTCGGTGGCTTCCCAGCTGAAGCTTCCGGGGCCGGCCTCGCCAGCGGTGCGGCCAAAATGGCCGTAGGCTGCTGATGCGGCATAGATGGGCCTGTTCAGGCCGAGATGCTCGCGGATGTTGCGCGGCGTCAGGCGCATGCTGTCGGTCAGCGCCTGCTCTAGGCGGCTGTCGGCGACGGTTCCGGTGCCATGCGTGTCGGCATAGATCGACACCGGCTCGGCAACACCGATGGCATAGGCCAGCTGGATGGTGCATTTTTCGGCAAGGCCCGCCGCCACGACATTCTTCGCCAGATAGCGCGCCGCATAGGCCGCCGAACGGTCGACCTTTGTCGGATCCTTTCCGGAAAACGCCCCGCCGCCATGCGGCGCCGCGCCGCCATAGGTGTCGACAATGATCTTGCGGCCGGTCAGCCCGGCATCGCCGTCCGGACCGCCGATGACGAAATTACCTGTCGGGTTGACCAGAAGGTCGTCATCGCCAACCATCCAACCTTCGGGAAGAACATCGGCGATCACCGGCGTGACGAGCTTGCGGATGTCGGACTGGGTGGCAGCCTCGTCATGCTGCGTCGACAGCACGATCTTGTGCGCGCCAGTCGGACGGCCGTCATCATCATAGGCAAGCGTGATCTGGCTTTTTGAGTCGGGGCCGAGAATGGAATCGGCATCCGCCTTGCGGATTTCGGCAAGGCGTTTGAGAATCTGGTGCGAATAATGGATCGCGGCGGGCATCAGGACATCGGTCTCGCGGCAGGCATAGCCGAACATCAGACCCTGGTCGCCAGCGCCTTCATCCTTATTGTCGCCGCTATCGACGCCCATCGCGATATCGCTCGACTGCTCGTGAAGATAGTTCTGGAACTCGAAATGCGCGTGGTGGAATTTTTCCTGCTCATAGCCGATGTCGGCCACCGCCCCACGAACCGCGCCCTCGATGGAGCCGAGAATGCCGGCAAGCTTGTCCTTGGAGGCGCGGACCTCGCCGCCGATAATCACGCGGTTTGTTGTCGCGAAGGTCTCGCAGGCCACGCGCGCCTCAGGCTCGGCCGCCAGAAACAGGTCAAGGACCGTGTCAGAGACCCGGTCGCAAAGCTTGTCCGGATGCCCTTCCGACACCGATTCCGAGGTAAAGAGGTAAGCCATTAATCTCTCCGGTTTTCGTCAATCAACCTCTACTGCCTTATCATTCTGGCGCGGTCAAGGCGGATTACGAGAAGCAGGTTTGCCAGGATCAGGATTGCAAGCGGCATCTCCCGCCAGCGGGCATAGCCGGTGGCGGACAGCGGCGGCGGCACAACAAGATCGGCGAAGCCGCTCTGCCCGAGCCCGATCCTGGCAAGTTCCCTTCCAAGCGGGTCATAGCCGGCGCTGATCCCGGTGTTCGCCACGCGGATCATCGCCAGACCCTCCTCGACGGCGCGCATCCGCGCCTGCGCCAGATGCTGCCACGGACCCGGGGTATGGCCGAACCAGGCATCATTCGTCAGGTTCACCAGAATGTCGGGGCGGGGCCCGTCACTGCCGTCAAGACCGCGCCCGACCCCGGGAAACAGGGTCTCATAGCAGATCAGGAGCTGCAGATTGCCATATCCCGGCACCGGCACGAACCTGTTCTCCAGACCGGGCGAAAAATCGATCGGCCCGACAAGCGCATCAGCAAAGGGAAACAGCCTGCGGAAGGGCACATATTCCCCGAACGGCACCAGACGCTGTTTGTCATAGAGCGCCTCGACCTGGCCTTCGGCGCGGATCAGGGCCGCAGAATTGTAGAGCCGCCGCTGCGAATCAAACCGCGGCACGCCGGTGATCAGCCAGCCATCGAATGGAAGCGTTTCCCAGGCGGTCTGGCGAAGGCGGTCGCCTTCGCGGTCAAGCAGGCCGGCAAAGGCGGTTTCCGGCCATATGATCAGAGGCGGGACCGGCTTTGCCGTCCGTGACAGTTCCTGAAGGCGTGCAAGGTGCCGGGGGCGCAGCGCCCGATCCCATTTCTCATGCTGCGGGACCGCCGGCTGCACGAGCCGTACGGTAACCGGTATTTCATCCGCTGGCGTCGGTGTGGCGGCAAGCCGCGCCATGCCGCAGGCTGCCAGCACCGGCACAATGAGACCAAGGGCGATGGCCAGTCGCCACTGCCCGACCAGCCAGAAGGCTGGCGCCAGGCTCCAGGCGAGGGCCAGAAGGCTGAGGCCGTAAAGCCCGAACAGACTTGCCGCCTGCAGCAGCGTCAGATGCGCATCGAACAGATATCCCGGCGCGTTCCAGGGAAACCCGGTCGCCACATGGCCGCGGGCCCATTCGCACAGCCCGAGACCCAGAATCAACGCTGCAAGCCGTCCGCCGGGGCTTGCCGCGCATCGGTGCGCGACCGCCGCTGCCGGAACCCAGAACAATGACAGCAGCAGCGGTATCCCGACAAGAGGAAGGGGCAGAAGCGGCCAGAAATTACTGTCGCCTGTCACCAGCGACAGGGAAATCCACCACAGAGAGGCGAGAAACCAGCCGAACCCGGCGATGCCGGCGGTCAGCGCCGCCTGTCGGGTGGTGGCGGCCTGTGCGATGCACAGCGCCGGGTAGGACAGCGCAAGGGCCATCGGAACAAGCCCGAAAGGCGGCAACGCCAGCGACGCAACAGCCCCGGCGGCAAGACATGCGGCAATCCTGCGCCATCCGGTCAGGGTCATGGCAAGATGCGCGAGGCTATTCACCGGCCTGCTGCGCCTGACGAGACATGCCGCGCACTTTCAGCAGCGACAGCCGCCGCGGATCACCCTCGATCACCTCGAACTGCACACCGGAGGGGTGACGCACAACCTCACCGCGTCCCGGCACCCGGCCGGCAACAGCGCAGACAAGCCCGCCAACAGTATCGATTTCATCCCGGTCATCATCCTCGAGGAGCTGGCCTGTGAGGATCTCGAGGGCCGCGACCTCGAGCCTGGCCTCGGCAAGAATGGTGCCGTCATCATTGACCGTGATCTGGGGCTGCACCGCCTCGTCATGCTCGTCCTCGATCTCGCCGACGATTTCCTCGACAAGGTCCTCGATGGTGATCAGCCCGTCGACCCCGCCGAATTCATCGACGACCAGCGCCAGATGGCGGCGGCGAAGGCGCATCTCGTGAAGCAGATCGAGAAGACGGATGCTTGGCGCGACGAAAAGTGCCGGACGCAACAGCGTGTCGATATCCGGCGCCTCGCCGGCGTGCAGATGCGCGAACACATCCTTGATGTGAATGATGCCGGCGATGTCGTCAAGGGTCTCGCGGCGAACCGGAATGCGGCTGTGATTGGCAGCTGTCATCTGTGCGATGATGTCGGAAAAGCTCTCGGTCATGCCGACCGAGACAATATCCGCCCGCGGGATCATCACATCCGAAGCGTTCAGGTCGCGGAGCCCCAGGATGTTGCGAAGAAGCGTGCCCTCATGCGCATCGAAGCTGGCGCGGTCAGCGGCGGTGTCGGCAAGAAGGTTTTCCAGCTCGGCACGCGGCGACGAGGGCGGGGCAAGCGCCGGAATGATCCTGCCGATCCATTTACGAAGCATCAGGCAGTCCCTCTCGCGGGAACAGGCCAGCTGTCGTCATCCTTGTCTGTGTCCTCGTAAGGGTTGGCGATACCAAGCCGTGCCAGAACGCGCACTTCCTCCGCCTCCATGATCTCGGCCTCGTCCTCATTCTCATGGTCGTGCCCCATCAGGTGAAGAAGGGCATGCACCCACAGATGCGCGAGATGATCACCAACGGCCTTGCCGTCCCGGCTTGCTTCGGCAAGAACAGTCTGGAAAGCCAGCGCGATCTCGCCAGCGGCATGGGGGCCGTCGCCGGCATGCCTGTCCTTGCCCAACGGACTGTCCTCCCCCGACGGAAAGGACAGCACGTTGGTCGGGCTGTCCTTGCCACGGAAGGTGGCGTTGAGATCCCTGATCCGCGCGTCACCGCACAACAGCCCCCCGACCTCCAGTGGCGGCCAGGCGAACGTCTCGCAGCTGATGTCGGTTGCGGTACAGAGCCGGTCACGGACAAGATCGACGTCGGACGCCGACCAGAGCGTCCGGTCGAAAATCATTTCCAGATGGCTGCCGCCATCGGTGTGCCAGATCTCGGACGAATATCCATCCTCGTCCGGACTGTCGGGCTCCAGGGGCATCTCACTCATGCCGGTTTGTTCGCTCGCTCCATGCCGAAATCCATGTGGCGGGCATGGTCGCGCCCGACACTGTCACTGAATGTGACCTGATTTGTTGTGATCTGTCCAGTCGGTAACGCGGCTCAGCTCTTGCTTTCATAGGCAGCAAGGATACGCGCCACCACCGGATGCCGGACAACATCCTTGCCGGACAGGTGAATGATGCCGATGCCCTCGACATTGTCGAGCCGCGAGACCGCGTCCGACAGGCCGGACGGCTGACCGTCGGGAAGATCGATCTGGCTGAGATCGCCGGTGATCACCATGCGCGAATCCTGGCCAAGACGGGTCAGGACCATCTTCATCTGCACCGGCGTGGTGTTCTGGGCCTCGTCGATGATGACATAGGAGGCGCTCAGCGTTCGCCCACGCATGAAGGCAAGCGGGGCAATCTCGATCTCGCCGCTGACAAGCATCCTGTCGACCTTGTCGGCCGGCATCATATCGTAGAGAGCGTCATAGAGCGGCCTGAGATAGGGATCGACCTTTTCCTTCATATCCCCGGGAAGAAAGCCGAGCCGCTCGCCGGCCTCGACCGCCGGGCGCGACAGGACAATCCGCTCGACCTCCCGCTTCTTCAGCGACTCCACCGCCTTGGCGACAGCCATGTAGGTCTTCCCGGTACCCGCCGGCCCCAGGCCAAACACCACCTCGCGGCTGCGCAGCAGGCCGAGATAGTCTTTCTGTCCCGGCGTCTTGGCGATGATCTTCTTTTTCCAGGTGTCGAGCCCCTGGCCGCTTGCCGGCGCGGAATCCCCTGCCTCGACCCAGCGCAGCGCGTCGCGGATGAGCGAACTGTCGGCGGGAAGCGTTTCGCCGGACTCGTCCAGCCGCCTGTAGATATCCTCCAGCGCGCGGCGGGCCTTTTTCGCCGCTGGCGCCGGTCCGGAAATGGTGATGCTGTTGCCAAAGCTGTCCAGCGTCACATCAAGCGCGTTCTCGAGCTGTGCCAGATTGGCGTTGTGCTCGCCGGTCAGCACCGCAAGCTTGCCGTTATCCTCGAACTCCATGCGGATGGAGGTGGACTTGCCGTCCTTTGCCGCAGCCTTGCCGGTCACACCAGCGCCCCGACAATGCTGTTCTGCTTCGCCTCGGTGACACGGCAGCTGACAATGCCGCCGACAAGGCCGGCGTCGGCCTCGATATTGACAGCCTGCATGTAGGGGCTTCGCCCCGCCACCTGACCGGGGCGCCCGCCGGCGCGCTCGATCAGAACGGGCATCTCGCGGCCTTCGGTGGATTTGTTGAACGCATATTGCTGCGCGTTCAAGAGCTGCTGCAGCGCCTCGAGCCGTTCGGCCTTCACCTGTTCCGGCACCTGCACCTCTTCGGCCGCCGCCGGCGTGCCCGGGCGCGGGCTGTATTTGAAGGAATAGGCCGACGCGTATCCCACCCGGTCGACAAGTGACAGGGTGTCGGCGAAATCGCGGTCGCTCTCGCCGGGAAAGCCGACAATGAAGTCACCGGACAGCGCCAGATCGGGGCGCGCCTCGCGCAGCCTGTCGATGATCCGGAAATAGGCGTCGCGGTCATGCCGCCTGTTCATCGCCTTCAGCACCCGGTTGGATCCTGCCTGCACCGGAAGATGGAGATAGGGCATCAGCGCCGGCACATCGCGATGCGCCAGGATCAGATCCTCCTCCATGTCCAGCGGATGCGAGGTGGTGTAGCGGATGCGCTCCAGCCCGTCGATCCCGGCAAGCTCGCGGATCAGGCGGGCGAGGCTCCAGACAGAGCCGTCCGCCGCTTCGCCGTGATAGGCGTTCACATTCTGCCCGAGAAGCGTCAGCTCACAGCTTCCCGATGCGACAAGCCGGCGTGCCTCGTCGATGATGCCCTGGACCGGCCGCGAGAATTCCGCGCCGCGGGTATAGGGAACAACGCAGAAGGCGCAGAATTTGTCACAGCCTTCCTGCACCGACAGAAAGGCGGCCGGACCGCGCGGCGCATGTTCGCCCGGAAGCTTGTCGAACTTGATCTCCTCGGGGAAATCGGTGTCGATGGCGCGGCGGCGCGCTGCCGGGTCGGCACGGCTGACAAGCTCGGGAAGGCGGTGATATGTCTGCGGGCCAACGACAATATCGACCCAGGGGGCGCGGCGGGTGATTTCCTCGCCTTCGGCCTGCGCCACGCATCCGGCAACGGCGATGGTGACAGTGCGGCCCTGCTGGTCGCGGGCGCGCTCCTTCATCATCCGCAGCCTGCCGAGTTCCGAGAACACCTTTTCCGATGCTTTCTCGCGGATATGACAGGTGTTGAGGATGACCATGTCGGCCCCCTCGGCCTCGCCGGTCGGCGCATAGCCGAGTGGCGCAAGAACATCTGTCATGCGGTCGGAATCATAGACATTCATCTGGCACCCGTAGGTCTTGATGAACAGCTTCTTTGTCACGATCGCGGCTCTTTTCTGCAAGCGGTGGTCATGCCGGTTGTTCTATGCCGGAGATGGAGACGGGTCAAGGCACAGCCTGACGCAACTGGCGGCGCATCACAAACGCGTCGATGAGTGCGCCACCGCGCCTGTAATAGCCGGCGCGCCGTCCGATCTCGACAAAGCCCAGGCGCTGATAGAGAGCCAGTGCCGCGACATTGTCGATGGCCACCTCCAGACAGATGTCCTCGCACCCGTCCGCCGCAAGCGTGCGCAGCACATGGTCAAGCAGCCGCGTGGCGACACCGCGCCGTGCCGCATCCGGCGCGGTGGCGACCGAGACAAGATCGGCACTGCCGCCGCCGGCAAGGCACAGCGCATAGCCAAGCGGAGCATCGCCGTCGCCGGTACCCGGCAGCATCACGAATCCGGCAAAGGCCGGGCGCGCCGCCAGCTCACGAAGCTGGCGAAGCGTCATCGGCGAGTCGAACCGCGCCGCCTCGATGACGGCGATGGCGTCAAGATGGTCTGGAAGAACCGGCATGGCTATCACGGTTTGGACGGCCCCAGAAACGCCGGCGCCACATAGAGCGGCAGCAGCGGGTCACCCGGCAGGTCCGACGCAAGCTGGTCCATGGCGAGGCGGGCCACCTGCATCGCGTCAAGCAGCGGCGCATCCGCAAGCGGCGTCAGACCGGCAGAGTCATCCGAGGCGGCAAGCATGGCCGCGCCCGGCCCGGTCACGACCGCCCCTCGCCAGCTTTGCGGAACCGCCGGCGGCCCGTCAGGGCTCCATTCACCGATATCAGCAATCGCCGCGGCGTTGCCGTCGAAGGGCTGGACAAAGAAACTGCCGCGGCGGGTATCCGCGGTGGCGAGGATCACCGGATGATCGCCGCTGGCAGCCCGGCGCGCCGCATGGGCCGCCGCCGCAAGGCAGGACACGCCGAGCCCCTGCGCGCCGGTGGCGATCACGAACCCCTTGGCGGCGGCAAGCGCCACCCTGATGCCGGTGAAGGATCCCGGGCCACGCCCCACCGCCACATGGGTCAGGCCATCTGCGGTGATGCCGGCCTCGGCAAGCGCGCCGCTGGCCAGCTCGGTGATCAGCGCGGCATGCCCATGGCGGGCCTGACGGGTGTGCTGAACAGCGATGCCGCCGCCCGCGAGCACCGCCGCCGATGCCATGTCGGCGCTGGATTCAAGGGCCAGTATCACCCGCTGAGGCGCGATTTCTGTCATGGCTTGGTCCCGATGCTCGTCCTGAACTCGCCCTTGCCATCCGTTCGCGAAGCCGCATGGCGTGATCGCTCAAAAAACATCAACTGGCTCTGGCCCGACAATGCGTAGCACAGTATGATCGCCGCTTCACCAATCTGACGGCAAGACACAAATGACCCTCCAGCTACGCCATTGCCGCGCCATCGCCGCCATCGCGCTCGCCTCGGCGATCCTGCTTGGTCACGCCGCACGCGGGTTTGCCGCCGATCACGCAACCGTTCTGATGTATCACAGGTTCGGTGAGGACAGTTACCCCAGCACCAATGTCACGCTGGCACAGTTCGAGGAACATCTCGAGGTCCTGGCGAGCGGGCCGTACACGGTCCTGCCGCTCGAGGATATCGTGGCAAGGCTGCAGTCCGGACAGCCGCTTCCCGACCGCACTGTCGCCATCACCATCGATGATGCCTATCTGTCGGTCTATGAGGAGGCCTTTCCGCGGCTCAAGGCACGCGGATTCCCGGCGACATTGTTCGTCGCGACGCGTCCGGTCGACCGCGGGCTTCGCGCCTATATGAGCTGGGACCAGCTTCGCGAATGGCAGGCCGCCGGATACGGGATCGGCAGCCAGACACAGACCCACCCGCATATGCACCGGCAGTCGGTCGAGGCCAATGAAGAGGAGCTTCGCGTCTCGAACGAGCGGTTCCTTGCCGAGCTTGGCATGCGGCCGACGCTCTTTGCCTATCCCTATGGCGAATACAACCTTGATGTCATCGATCTGGTGAAGGATACGGGATTCGAGGCCGCCTTCGGCCAGAATTCCGGCGTGGCGCATGGCTATAACGGCTTTTTCGAGCTGCCGCGATTTGCCATGAACGAGCAATATGGCAACCGCGAGCGTCTCGAGCTGGCGATCAACGGTCTGCCGCTGAAGGTCAACCAGCTTGTTCCCGAGGATGTGGTGCTTGCCGAGAACCCGCCGCTCTACGGCTTCACCCTGTCCGAGGATATGGACCAGGAACGCCAGCTTCGCTGCTTCAACAGCAAATACGGAAAGCTCGAGGTGGCGATCATTGGCCGGCGTGCCGAGATCAGGATGCCCGGGCCTCTTGTCGGCAAGCGCTCGCGGGTCAACTGCACGATGCCGGGGCCGGAGAACCGCTGGCGCTGGTTCGGGAGGCAGTTCCTGACCGAATAGCAGGCGCGAGCGGCCAGCGGCAGGCGCTAGCGAAGCCGCGCCGTTTCGAACCTTCCGAAATCATTGCTGCGGATCAGCGTCTGCAGCTTGTCGACATAGGCCGTGCCGATTTCCGCGTAGCTGTCGAGGAAATTCGCCAGCTGGAAGCCGCGATCAGCACGCTGGCGGCCGCGCAGCAGATGGCGGCGATCGCGGAAGGTGGCATAGCTTGGATGGGTGTTCAGGTTATGCATATAGGCCCGTACCGACCCGAACAGATTTGGGAAGCTTCGCACCACGGCGCGGCTGTTCGAGGCTTCCGCCGGCTTGATGCCGGCGCTGGCCTGCCATGCCCATTGGCCGAACAGCGCGTTGCCCTGGCGCGCGAAGCGCGAGGTGCCCCAGCCTGATTCGATCGCTGCCTGCGCCAGTGCCAGCGACACCGGCACCTGATCCGCACGGATCAGAATATCGGCCTCGAGCTCGGCGATGCTCTTTGCGTCAGTGTTCACCCGGTACAGTTTCGCCCAGCGTTCGAGACCGGGACGGTCACCGGCCTTGGCCGCCCGGCGAATGGCGCTGCGACGCTGGCTGATCTCTTCGTTGGCGGCAAGCACCAGCGGCAGGATGATGGCGACAAAGCTTTCCTTCTGCTGCTTCACCGGAAGGCCGACATGCGAATCCGGAATACGCCGGGTGAAGTCGCGGCTGACGATGACCGGCACGGGCGCCGTCTTTGGAATGGCAGGAAGTTTGCTGGCGCGGGGCGTCACCTCGGGCGTTGGCGTCGGCTTTGGCACCACGACCCGCGCACGCACAGCCGGTTTTTCGGGAATGCCGGGCTGCTGGTTCAGCGCGGCAAGCTGGGTGCTGACATCGGCGCTGTTGGGGCCGCTGAGGATGACCTCGTCCGGCTTTGCGCTGGACGGCATGCCGCCGGAGGGTGCGGCAACCGCCGCGATGGCCGGCGGCAGCTTGGTAACAGCGCCTTGCGGGGCCGCGGGATTCGGGGCGGCATCCTCCGGAACAGCCCTGTTTGCCAGCTTTGGCAATCTCGGGACCGGCACGGTGGCAGGTGGCGCGGCAGGGCGCTGGATGACTGCCTCGTCAGGCTGGATATGCGCGGCGTAGCTCTCGCCGTCGCGAAGCGGTTCAAGCACCTCCACGACAACGGCTTCGCTGCCGTCAAACCATTGTGGAGGCTGCAGCTGGAAAAGGCCCGGAACAGCCATTCCGACGACCACGAACGCCATCGCGGCCTTGAGAAGATGGTTGTTATTGAGCGTCAATGCTGTCGATTGGGACACAGATCACCCACTCGATAAAAAGTGAAACGCCAGGGCAACGATCGTCGACCCCGGAAAACCCGCAGCTAGAGATCGGCGGCCCGGACCTCGCGGACTTCCGGTATATAGTGTCGCAGCATGTTCTCGATGCCCATCTTCAACGTGGCTGGCGAACTCGGGCAGCCCTGGCATGCGCCGCGCATTTGCAGCGTCACGATGCCTTCGTCAAAATTCTGGAATACAATGTCGCCGCCATCCATGGCAACCGCCGGTCGTACCCGCGTATCAAGAAGCTGCTTGATCTGCTGGACGATGTCATCATCCTCGTCATCGACACCGCCAGCGTCGCCCGTGCCGGCCTCGATCACCGGCATGCCGGAGGCGTAATGCTCCATGATGCCGGCAAGAATCGAAGGCTTCAGCGCGAACCAGTCCAGCGCCTCATCCTTGGTCACAGCGACAAAGTCGCCGCCAAGAAACACGCCGCGGACACCATCGATCTGGAAAAGGCGGCGCGCCAGAGGCGAGCTTCCGGCGCTGTCCTCGGCCGGGAAGTCTGCGGTGCCGCTGTCCATAACCGGCACACCGGGAATGAATTTCAATGTCGCCGGGTTCGGCGTGTCCTGTGTCTGGATAAACATCTTGTCTGTCCCTTGCGCCTTTTTATCAGGATTGGGTCTTGATCGGGCTCTTGCCGACATATCTGGTGACATATCGTCGGCCATGCCAGATCCGCGCATCCCTCTGCGCGCTATCGCCGCTCATCACTCGGCGCCATCCACTATAATGGTTCTTGTCCCAATATTGGGTTAACAGTAGCACATTTCGATGGCCGAAATGTGCGAAAAATTTGTCCCCGCGGCCCGCAGGCGGACGTATCACCGCCTGCCTGCCCCGAGAAAGCCGACAATTTCATTCACCTGGTCGATGATCGGCGCGGCGATGGCCTCGGCGCGTTCCGCGCCATTCACAAGAATGGCGTCAATATCGCCGGGGTTCGCCAGAAGCTCACGCATGCGCGCGCCCATCGGAGCCAGCCTCGAAACCGCCAGCTCGGCGAGCGCCGGCTTGAAGTCGCCGAAACCGCGGCCGCCGAACTCGGCCAGAACAGCCTCCACATCGCTGTCGACAAGGGCGGCATAGATGCCGACAAGGTTCTGTGCCTCGGCCCGGCCGTCCAGTCCGCCGGCCTCGGACGGCAGCGCGTCCGGATCGGTCTTCGCCTTGCGGATCTTCTGCGCGATCAGGTCGGCATCATCTGTCAGGTTGATCCGCGAATTGTCCGACGCGTCCGACTTGCTCATCTTCGAGCTGCCGTCACGAAGGCTCATCACCCGCGTGGCGGTGCCGAAGATCTGCGGCTCGGGAAGCGGGAAGAAGGGAACGTCGAACGCCATGTTGAAGGACTGCGCGATGTCGCGGGTCAGTTCGAGATGCTGTTTCTGATCCTCGCCGACCGGCACATGGGTGGCGCGGTAGGCCAGAATGTCGGCCGCCATCAATGTCGGATAGGAATAGAGCCCGACAGTGGCGTTCTCGCGGTTCTTGCCTGCCTTTTCCTTGAACTGCGTCATCCGGTTCAGCCAGCCAAGCCGCGCGATGCAGTTGAAGACCCAGGCAAGCTGCGAATGCTGCGGCACGCAGGACTGGTTGAACAGGATCGAGCGCTCCGGCGAGATGCCGGCCGCCAGCAGGCTTGCCGCGACCTCGCGCGTGCTCTGCCGCAGCGCCTTCGGGTCCTGCGGCACGGTAATGGCGTGAAGATCGACGACGCAGTAGATCGATTCAAAATTGTCCTGCAGCGTCACCCAGTTGCGGATGGCGCCGAGATAATTGCCAAGATGCAGGTTTCCGGTCGGCTGGATACCGGAGAAAATCCTGTTTTCCGGCATGGGAGGGATGCTGGTCATGGTCCGGTCTCTTTGTCGCGCGGAAAGACGGCGTTGTCACGCGAGCGTTATGATGGCTGGGGCCGCACGGGTCAAGCCCAAGCCGGTGGCTAGCGCCGCAGCAGATGCCAGGGCACCGCGCCGGACAGCGCCGCCGCGACGAGATAGATCACGCCGCCGCCCGTCACCAGAATCGCCAGGCTGGCGGTTCGCGAAAGCCCGGCCGTCATCTCGCTGCCAAGAAGAAGAACCACCGCCAGTACCGCCGTCGCGAGCACAATACGGAGCATGGCCCGGACCGGCGGCAGGCCGAGCCCGCCGGCGCGCGCCAGCCCGACCGCCAGCACCAGCGCCGCAACCAGGCCCGATGCCGAGGTCGCCAGCGCCAGCCCGACATGCCCCAGAACAGGCATCAGGCTGAGCGACAGCGCGATGTTCACAGCCACCGCAAGGACCGATGTGCCAAGAACGAACCCCGGGCGGCCCGAGGCGTAGAAGGCCGGCTGCAGGATCTTCATCATGACATGCGCCGGCATGCCGATGGCATAGGCCGCAAGCGCCGCCGCGCTGGCCGCCGCCGCCGCGCTGGTGAAGGCCCCGTGCTGGAACAGACCGGCGATGATCTGCGGGGCGATGATGATCAGTGCCACCGCCGCCGGAAGCACAAGAAAGGCGGCCAGCTGCACCGCTTCGGCCAATGACTGCCGGGCCGCCGCCGTCTCGCCGCCGCGAAGTTGCGCCGACAGCCTTGGAAGAAGGGCTGTTCCCAGCGCAATGCCGATCACACCAAGCGGCAGCTGCGCCAGCCTGTCGGCAAAATACAGCCAGGAAATCGCCCCGACCGGCAGCAGCGACGCCAGCACAAGATCGACAACCAGATTCACCTGCATGATGACCGCGCCAGCCGAGGCGACGGTGAATGTCTTCCACATACGTCGGATTGCGGGCCCGAAGCGCGGCATGCGCCAGCGCGGCATCCGCTTCGCCCGGCGGAGCACGGTTGCCATGGCGCCAAGCTGGAGAATGCCGGCAAGGATCAGCGCCACCGCCAGCGGCATGGCGCGCTCGACAGCCAGCCAGCCGGTCGCCATCGGAATCACCATCGCCCCGGCCACAAGGCACAGATTGAACAGGATCGGCATGGCAGCGGCCATCATGAAACGGCCCTCGGCATTGGCGATCGCTGCCCAGAAGGCGACAAGCGAGATCATCGGCAGATAGGGAAAACTGACCCGCGCCAGCGTCACCGCCGCCGCCATCCGGTCAGGCGTGTCGGCAAAGCCGGGGGCCAGAACCGAAACAACGGCCGGCATGAAGATCTCGCCAAGCACCACAAGGCTCACCAGAACCAGCATCAGCGTTGTCTGCGTCTCGCCGGCAAGGTCGCCAGCCGCTGTCTCGCCCTCCTGCTGGCGGGCCTGGGCATAGGCCGGCACGAAGGCGTTCGCCATCGCCCCCTCGGCGGTCAGCCGCCGGAACATGTTGGGAAGCTTCAGCGCGACGAGAAACGCATCCGCCGCCGGCCCGGCGCCGAGAAAACCGGCGAAGACAATGTCGCGAAGAAAGCCAAGAATGCGGCTGATCACGGTCAGCCCGCCAATCTGGCGAAAGGCGCCGGCAAGTGACGGCGCGCTCATTCGGCCGCCTCATCGACCTGGTCGAAAGCCGCCAGCAGCCGGTCGCGAATGGTGTCCAGCCTTGCCTCGTTATGAATCTGAAGCCCGAACAGGTCCTTTACATAGAACACATCGACGACGCGCTCGCCATAGGTCGAGACCGTGGCCGTCTGGATCTGCAGGCCAAGATCGGCAAGCGTGTTGGTCAGACGGTGAAGAAGGCCTGGAAAATCGCGGCCATTCACCTCGATCACAGTGTGGGTGGAACTGATCCTGTTCGACAGGATCACGCGCGAAGGAACCGGAAGGTGGCGCACCCTCTCCGGCAGGCTCTGCCAGCGGTCGCGAAGCGCCGCCTGCGGGCGCAATGTGCCGGTGACGGCCTGTTCGATGCTGCCGCGAAGCCTGGTCAGAAGCCGCTGGTCGGCAACAAGCTCATTGTCGGCTGTCTGCAGCTGGAAGACATCGAGGATGCTGCCGTCGGTACAGGTGGTGATGCGGGCACCCGCGATGCTGATTCCAAGGCCGGCGACAGCGCCGGCGACACGCGAGAACAGGCCGGCATCATCGACTGTCAGAAGTGTCAGCTCGGTGACCTTGCGGTCCTCGACCTGCCGGAAATCTGCCAGCAACGGCACATCCATGGCGCGGAAGGTCCTGCCAAGCTCGGCATGGCGGATGTGGGAGCCGGTGTCGAACCCTGTCCAGTAGGTGCGCGGCAGCATGGCGGCATAGCTGTCGAAGGCCTCGTCGGTCCAGTCGGAAAGACCTTCCCGCGCGGCGTGTTTCGCCTCCTCGGCGTTGCCGGCGGCGATCACCGCGGCATCGGCGCCGCGCAGAACGGCGTCGGTCTGGTAATAGAGGTCGCGCATCAGCGCCGCCTTCCAGCCGTTCCAGATGGTCGGTCCGACACCGCGAATATCGGCCACGGTCAGAACCAGAAGGAGCTTGAGGCGCTCAGGCGATTGCACGATGGCGGCGAAATCATCGATGGTCTTCGGATCATTGAGATCGTAGCGGAAGGCTGTCTTGCTCATCACAAGATGGTGGCGCACCAGCCAGCTCACGGTCTCGGTCTCCTCCTGGCTGAGGCCAAGCCGCGGACACAGCTCGAGCGCCAGCTCGGCGCCAAGCTCGGAATGGTCGCCGTCGCGGCCCTTGGCGATGTCATGGAGCAGCGCCGCCACATACAGCACCCGGCGGGATTCGATTTCCGGCATGACTCTGGTCGCCACCGGCGCTGTCTCGGCAAGCGCCCCGGTCTCGATCTGATGCAGCACCCCGATCACCTTGATGGTGTGCTCGTCCACCGTATAGCTGTGATACATGTCGAACTGCATCATCGCGACGATCTTGCCGAAATCGGGAAGAAAGCGTCCGAGGACGCCGCTCTCGTTCATCAGGCGCAGGATACGCTCGGGGTTGCGGCGCGATGTCAGGATGGCGAGGAATTCGGCAGCCGCCTCCGGATCATGGCGCGTCGCATCGCCGAGCGCCGGCAGCCCGCGGGTGATCCGCTGCAGGGCCTGCGGATGGACATCGGCATTCTGCTCCAGCGCCAGCTTGAAGATGCTCAGCATGCGCAGCGGCGCGTCGCGGAACATCAGGGACTGATCAAGGTTGATCCGGCCCGCGCGGATGGTGAAATGGCCGAAATGCTGTCCGGGCCGGAAATCCTCGGCAAGGGATATCCGGCGCTTTCGGAAGTCGGTTTCCATCGCGGCGCAGATGATGCGGGTCAGGTTGCCGACATCGCGCGCCGCCAGGTAATAGCGTTTCATGAACCGCTCGACGTCCCGCATGCTGCCGCGTGCGGCGAATCCCATGCGCGGCGCGATCGCCATCTGCGCATCGAAATCAAGCCGTTCCTCGGGGCGTCCGGCAAGAAGATGAAGATGACACCGCACTGTCCACAGGAAGCGCTGCGCCGCGGCAAAGCGGCGGGCCTCGGTCTCGCGAAGGATGCCCTTGTCGACGATATCGACAATGCTGTCGGCCCGGTAGGCGAACTTGGCGATCCAGAACAGCGTGTGAAGGTCGCGAAGCCCGCCCTTTCCTTCTTTTATGTTCGGTTCCACAACATAGCGCGTCGCTCCATGCTTCTGGTGGCGGGAATCGCGCTCGGCAAGCTTCACCTCGACAAAATCAGCAGGTTTCAGCCGCGCCACCTCGCGTCTGAAGGCTGTCTCGAGCGTCTTGTAAAGCGCCACATCGCCGGCGATGAACCGCATCTCGAGAAGTCCGGTCAGGATGGTGTGGTCCTCGCGCGAGGCACGGATGGTGTCGGGCACCGTGCGTTTCGCATGACCAACCTTCAACCCCAGATCCCACAGAAGATAGAGAAGCTGTTCGACAATGGTGTCGATCCTGCTGTCACGCTCGCCGGCGGTCAGCACCAGAAGGTCGATGTCGGAAAGGGGGGCGAGTTCACCCCGCCCGTAGCCGCCAACCGCCACAAGCGCCAGACCGTCGCCCTTGTGATAGCTGCTCAGGCGCGCCAGCAGGGCTTCAAGGATCTGGTCCATGCCGGCCGAATGGCGGCCGACATAGACAGCGCCGTCGCGGTCCGCCTCGAACCCGGCGGCAATGGTGTCCTTCATCTCCTTGTGAAGCGCCTTCGCCGCTGTCAGAAGCCCGCTCCGGAAGGTCGCCTCGCCGCTGTCATCGATGCTGTCGAAGGCAGCTTTCAGGCGCGCATCGGAAATTGGCTGGATCGACCCTGAAAGCGCCGCGTCAAGAGGCTGGATCCATTGCCTCCACCGGGTGACCGCGGGGGACATTGCGGCGGGATTGCGGGTCATCGGCCACCCTCCCTGTCCGGCGCCAGAAGCTCGCGAAGCTCATAGAGGATGTCCAGCGCGTCGCGCGGGGCAAGCATGTCGGGATTGATCGCCTCGAGCCGGTGGCGAAGCGCGTCGCCTGCTGGTCCTGGCGGCGGCGCGGCGGCGCTGAAATCCTGCTCGAACAGCGGCAGCTCGGCAGCCAGCTTGCCAGCATCGATGACACCATGGCCACCCGCCTCCATTTCGGCGAGAAGCGCTTGCGCCCGTCCGATCACCGCCATCGGAAGGCCGGCAAGGCGCGCCACGTGAACGCCGTAGGACCTGTCGGCCGCGCCATCGATCACCTGATGAAGGAAGATGATCTCGCCGTCCCATTCCCGCACCTTCATCGAATGGCAGGACAGGCGCTCGAGATCGTTCCTCAGGTTGGTCAGCTCGTGATAATGGGTGGCGAACAGGGTCCGGCACCGGTTTGCCTGATGAAGATGCTCCAGGCTTGCCCAGGCGATGGCCAGCCCGTCATAGGTGGCGGTTCCCCGCCCGATCTCGTCAAGAATGACAAAAGACCTCTCGGTCGCCTGGTTCAGGATGGCCGCTGTCTCGACCATCTCGACCATGAAGGTCGACCGCCCGCGCGCCAGATCATCCGCCGCGCCGACACGGCTGAAGATGCGGTCGATGATGCCGATCACGGCGCGCTCCGCCGGCACATAGAGCCCGGCCTGCGCCATGATGGCGATATGCGCGTTCTGCCGCAGAAAGGTCGATTTGCCAGCCATGTTGGGACCGGTGACAAGCCAGATATCACCACCCTCGCCAAGCTGGCAGTCATTCGGGATGAAGCTGTCGCCCGGCGCAAGCATGGTCTCGATCACCGCATGGCGTCCCCGGATGATCGCGAAGCTGACATCATCGCGGATCTCCGGCCGGCAGAAGGACCGGCGCGCCGCCAGCGCCGCCGAGGCCAGCGCGACATCGATCGCGGCAATGGCCTGCGCCGCCGCGGACAATGTCTCTGCGGCCTCGAGGACCGCTCCCCGAAGCCTGTCGAAAATCTCCATCTCGCGGGCCAGCGCCCGGTCGGCGGCGCTCGACAGGTCACGCTCGAGCTCGGCAAGCTCGGTGGTGGTGAAGCGCACCGTCTGCGCTGTCGTCTGGCGATGGATGAAACCCTCATCCTGCATCAGGCGCTCGGCATGGTTGTTCCGGACATCGACATGATATCCCAGCACATTGTTGTGCTTGACCTTCAGCGAGGCGATGCCTGTCGCCTCGACATAGCGTTGCTGCAGGGCGGCGATCAGCCGCCTGCTCTCGTCGCGGAGCGCGCGCAGCTCGTCAAGCGAGGCGTCATAGCCGCTTCTGACAAAGCCGCCGTCGCGGGCCATCAGCGGCAGGTCGTCCGCAAGCGCCGGCGCCAGCTCGGCGGCCAGCGGGGCAGGCGCCATGACCGCGGCGTAGAGGGTCTCGATATCGGCTGGCGCGACCTGGTCGTCTGTCAGCCGGTCACGCTTGCGGGTGCCTGTTGCCGCCAGCCCGACCATGTCGCCACCCGTGCCGATCGCGTCGGCAAGCGCCTTCAGGTCGCGTGGCCCGCCATGGCCCATCGACAGCCGCGACAGCGCCCGGTCGATATCGGGAAGGCCTTTCATCATCATGCGAAGCTCGTCGCACAGATCGGGATGGCCAAGATACCAGGCGACAAGGTCGAGGCGCCGGTTGATCGCCTCGCGGTCGGCCAGCGGCGCGCCGATGCGGGCCGCAAGCAGCCTTCCGCCGGCGGCGCTGACCGTCATGTCGATGGCGGCAAGAAGGCTGCCACGGGTCTCGCCCGACAGGGTGCGGGTGATCTCCAGCGACCGGCGCGTGGCCTGGTCGATCTCCATGTATCCGGTCTCGGTCACCGCCTCGATCGGGCGGAGCCGCGGCATGTTGCCTTTCTGCGTCAGCTCTATATAGCCGAGAAGGGCGCCGGCAGCCGCCAGCATCGGGCGCGAGAACTGGCCGTATCCGTCAAGGCTGGCGACCCGGTAATAGCTGCATAATGAGCGCTGTCCAGCAGCCGAATCGAACAGCGACGGCGCCTGCTCGCTCACGCAGGCGCCAAAGGTGCCGAGACCCTCCGGCGCTTCATAGCCTGACGGGACCACAAGCTCTGCCGGCATCAGCATGGCCAGCAGGCTCTCCAGCCGTTCCGGCGCAATGTCCTGGACCGCGAAATCGCCGGTCGACATGTCCGCCCAGGCCAGCGCCAGCGCACCGCCCGACTGGCCAAGCGCCGCCAGGTAATTATGTGATCGCGGCGGCAGAAGGTCATCCTCGGTCAGGGTGCCCGGGGTCAGGATGCGGATCACCTCGCGGCGAAGCGGACCCTTGCCGCCCCGCGCCTTCTGCTGGTCCGGATCCTCGACCTGTTCGCAGATCGCCACCCGGTGTCCGGCCCCGATCAGACGTGCCAGATAGCCGTCGACCGAATGCACAGGAACACCGCACATCGGAATGTCATCACCATCGCTTTTGCCGCGTTTCGTCAGGGTGATGCCAAGCACACCGGCGCCGATTTCGGCATCCTCGAAGAACATCTCGTAGAAGTCGCCCATGCGATAGAAAAGCAGCGCATCAGGGTGCGCCTCCTTGACCTGCAGATATTGCGCGATCATGGGGGTCGGCGACTTTACTTTTGCAGCGCTTGGTGGTGATAATGGCGGCGTCATGTTGGTCCCTAGGTTACCCCCGCGACATGATAGCAGGTGAGGGTGCCAATGTTACAGATTTCCGTTACCCTGAGGTGCGAACAGCTGGATGTGTCCAAGCTGTCGGCCCTTGCGTATCAGCAAACGACTGAAAATAAATAGCCGGTGTTATGAGCCAAAAAAAGACAAAGCTTGATCAGGAGGCCCTGGCGTTCCACGCCAACGGGCGTCCGGGAAAACTCGAAATCACGGCGACCAAGCCGCTGCTGAGCCAGCACGACCTGTCGCTTGCCTATTCGCCTGGCGTTGCCGCGCCATGCCTTGCCATCGAGGCCGACCCCGACACCGCCTACGACTATACCGCCAAGGGCAATCTGATCGCGGTGATCTCGAACGGCACGGCTGTTCTGGGGCTTGGCGACATTGGCGCCGCCGCCTCGAAGCCGGTGATGGAGGGCAAGGCTGTCCTGTTCAAGAAATTCGCCGATATCGACGGGCTCGACCTGGAGGTGGACACCAGGGACACCGACAGGTTCGTCGACGCGGTGGCGATGCTGGCGCCGAGCTTCGGCGGCATCAATCTGGAGGACATCAAGTCCCCGGAATGTTTCATCATCGAGCAGCAGCTTCGCGAGCGCCTCGAAATTCCGGTCTTCCATGACGACCAGCATGGCACCGCGATCATCGCCGCCGCGGGTCTGATCAACGCGCTTCATCTCACCGGCCGCAGGATGGCCGACATCCGGGTGGTCTCGAACGGCGCCGGCGCCGCCTCGATCGCCTGTGTCGAGCTGATCAAGAGCATGGGTGTTCCGCATGAGAACATCATTCTGGTCGACCGCGCCGGCGTGATCTATCAGGGCCGCGAGCAGTCGATGAACCAGTGGAAATCGGCGCATGCTGTGAAAACCGAGGCGCGGACGCTGGAAGAGGCGCTTGTCGGCGCCGATGTCTTCCTCGGACTGTCGGTGGCCGGGGCGCTGAGCCCGCAGATGGTCGAAAGCATGGCCGACCGCCCGATCATTTTCGCGATGGCCAATCCGGTTCCGGAAATCATGCCGGAAGAGGCGAAGAAGGTTCGCCCCGACGCGATCATCGCCACCGGACGGTCCGACTATCCGAACCAGGTGAACAATGTCCTCGGCTTTCCCTACATCTTCCGCGGCGCGCTGGATGTGCGCGCCAGCAAGATCAACGAGGAGATGAAAATCGCTGCCGCCGAGGCCATCGCGATGCTGGCACGCGAGGATGTGCCGGACGCTGTCGCCGATGCCTATGGCGGACAGGTGCTGCAATATGGCGAGGATTACATCATTCCCGCGCCCTTCGATCCGCGCCTGATCTCGGCTGTGTCATCCGCCGTCGCCAGGGCCGCGATGGACAGCGGCGTGGCGCGTAAGCCGATCAAGGATCTTGACCGCTATCGCCGCGACCTGTCGGCGCGGCTCGACCCGACAGCGTCGACCCTGCAGGTGATCTTCGACCGCATCAGCGCCAACAGGAAGCGCGTCGTCTTCGCCGAGGGCGAGGAGGAAAAGGTGATCCGCGCCGCCATGGCCTTCCGCAATGCCGGCTATGGCGATCCGATCCTTGTCGGGCGCGAGCACCGCATCCGCGAGACCATCGAGAAGCTGGGGCTTGAAGGGGCGGAGGACCTGCCGGTCACCAACGCCAAGGTGTCCGATCACAACGAGCTCTATATCGATTTCCTCTATGACAAGCTGCAGCGCAAGGGCGCGCTTCGCCGCGACTGTCAGCGGATGGTCAATCTCGACCGCAATGTCTTCGGCGCCTGCATGGTGCTGAAGGGGCATGCCGATGCCATGGTCACCGGCGTCACGCGCTCCTTCAAGCCGAGCTTTGACCATGTCACCCGGGTCATCGACCCGCGCGAGGGCAAGGATTTCTTCGCCACATCGATGATCGTCTCGCGGGGCCGCACCGTCTTCATCGGCGATGTCTCGGTGCATGAGCGCCCGAACGGCGAGCAGATCGCCGACATCGCCCAGGCGATCGCGGCAAAGGCCCGGCAGATGGGCCACACCCCGCGGGTGGCGGTGCTGTCCTTCACCAATTTCGGAAGCCCGATGTCGGACATCACCGGCGAGGCGCGCCGCGCCATCGAGATACTCGACGCCCGCAAGCCGGATTTCGAGTATGACGGCGAAATGTCGGCGGATGTGGCGCTTGATTACGAGCTGATGAAGGCCCGCTATCCGTTCTGCCGCCTGTCAGGCCCGGCCAATATCCTGGTGATGCCGGGGCTGCATTCGGCGAATATCGCCTTCGAGCTGATCCAGAACCTGACCGAGGGTTCGGTCATTGGGCCGATCATGCTTGGCGCGGAAAAGCCGTTCCAGATCGTGCAGATGGGCGCTTCGGTGAACGACCTTGTTCAGGCGGCGGCGCTGGCGGCCTATGAGGCGCTTCGCTAGTCAGCCGGTCACAGCCCTTCGGCCGCCACCATCGCCGCGATATCGGCTTCAGGGCGCGCCCCGATATGTGAAATCACCTCGCCGGCTGTCAGGCTGGCGATCCTGCCGGACGCCAGCGCGTCGCGGCCATTGGTGCGCCCGTACAGATAGCCCGCGGCGAACAGGTCGCCGGCTCCGGTGGTGTCCTCGACCGTGCCGAGCGGGCGGGCAGCCACCTCGTGACGCGCATCGCCGTGGCCGATGAACGCCCCGTCCGCGCCGCGCGTGATCACCACTTCGGATACCTGCGCGCACAGGCTGTCGGCAGCCGCGGCGACATCGCTGTCGCACAGGCTGGCAGCCTCATCCTCGTTGGCGAACAGAATGTCCACATGGTCATGCACGAAGCGCGACAGTGACTCGCGGTGGCGTTCCGCGCACCAGGGATCAGACAGCGACAGCGAGACCTGAACGTTATTGTCGGCGGCAAGCCGTGCCGCATGCGCGAAGATGTCCGGACCCGCAGGCGCATCGAACAGATACCCCTCGAGATAGATCACCTGCGAGGCCGCCACTTCCTGCTGGCGGATGTCGCCCGGCTGGAATTCGATACAGGCGCCGAGATGCGTGTTCATCGACCGGATCGCGTCCGGCGTCACCAGAATGATCGACGAGGCGGTCGGCGATCCGTCGGGCTGCGGCGGGGTGCTGAACTGGACCCCGGCGGCGGCTATGTCGCGGATGAAGGCGTGGCCCAGCACATCATCATGCACCCGGCCGGCAAACCCGGCGCGCCCCCCGAGCGCGGCGATCCCGACGGCGGTGTTGGCTGCCGAGCCGCCGGAGATTTCGCGCGCATCGCTGATGTCGGCATAGAGCGCCGCCGAACGCGGCGCATCCACCAGATTCATCATCCCCTTGCCGATGGCGCGCGCCTCAAGAAAGCCGTCATCGCAGCGGGCGAAGATATCGACAATGGCATTGCCGATGGTGAGGACATCAAGGGGCCTGGACATGGTACTTCCTCTGGACTGCGCCGGAGCGGATGCCGGCAACGACCGTTGATGTAGACAGGAACGCCGCCAAACACAAGCTTGCGGCATATCCCGTGCCGGCACGTCGCGCGCCGGACGGCGCAGATCGGGTGATAAGTGGTTTGCCACCGCATGCAGGGCTGGTCTAAGGTGCGCTGGCGCAGTCCCCTTCCCGATCCCGGCTTATTCATGCGGTCATTCCATATGGTTCGGACAATCACCGTCCCGAAGTTTCGTTTTCTGACCATTGGGCTCGCGGCGCTGGCGCTGGCCGGCTGCGAAGTGCAGCCTGTTGTCACGGCGCCAGCCGCGCCTTCCAAGCCCGAGGCTGCCAGCACTGCTCGCGCCCCAGAGGCCACCCCAGAAGCCGCCCCAGAAGCCGCCCCAGAGGCGGCGACGGAAGCTGCTGCGGAGACCATGCCGGCGATCGAAGTCGCGGTTGAGGAGGCGCCCGTGGCCGATCCGGAGGCTGACGCCGATGATGTCCTGGCGGCCGTGGCGGATTCCACAACCGATGCCGCCACGGACCCCGGCGACGTTGCGGCCAAGAATGACGGCGGGGGCATTCAGGCCGATATAAGTCCGTCGGAAGCTGCGGCAACGAAGCAGCCGGACACCCTCTCGGCCGATGAGGAAACAGCTGGCGGCACCACGGCTGACAGCGTCTCGGGCGAGGACAGCACGGCCAGCGAAAACGCCTCTGTCACCAAGCTGGCCATGGTGGCACCGCCGCCGCCGCCTCCACCGCCGCCGCCGCCGCCGCCGGCCGAGCTGGAACCTGCCAGTCTTATCGGGGTTACGGCCGACCGACTGCAGCTGCGCCTTGGCGCGGCTGATTTCGCAAGGCAGGAAGGCCTCATGCAGACCAGGCAGTACAGGCTTGGCGGCTGTGTGGTGGATTATTTCCTGTTTCCGCAGAACGGCGTTGTGAAGGTGGTGGGCTGGTCCTGGCGCTCGCCCGTCATCGGCAGGGACATCGACCCCCTGTCATGCCGCCGGGCGCTGGCCAGCCGCGACGGCGAGACAGGCTGAGGTCCTCTGTCACGCGAATATCTTGTCCCTGAACAGGCAGAACTCCGCAATGGCGCAGCTGCCGCAATCAGGCTTGCGCGCCTTGCAGACATAGCGGCCATGCAGGATCAGCCAGTGATGCGCGCCCTTCTTCCAGGCTTCGGGAACGCGCCTGACAAGTTCCGCCTCCACCGCGTCCGGCGTCTTTCCAGGGGCCATGCCGGTGCGGTTGCCTACCCGGAAGATATGTGTGTCGACGGCGATGGTCGGCTGGCCGAACGCCTCGTTCAAAACGACATTGGCTGTCTTCCTGCCAACCCCCGGAAGCGCCTCGAGCGCGGCGCGGTCGTCCGGGACAATGCCGCCATGTTCCTTGATCAGGATTTCCGACAGACGGTGGACATTCTTCGCCTTGGTATTGAACAGACCGATGGTGCGGATGTGGCGGGCAATGCCCTCGACGCCAAGCCCGACCATCGCCTGCGGCGTGGCGGCAGCGGCGAACAGCCCCTTTGTCGCCCGGTTCACCCCGACATCGGTGGCCTGCGCCGACAGCACCACAGCCACCAGCAGCGTATAGGGGCTTGTATAGGTGAGTTCCGTCTTCGGATCGGGAAGCCGGTCCGCCAGCCGCTCGAAGCATGTTTCGATGTCGGCAAGCTTCATTTTGCGAGGGCGCTTCGCGGTGCTCATTGTATGTCGACTCCACTGACAGGGCGGGTGGAAAGTTCTGGACGAGGCATGGGATTGCCAGCATGATTCACAGGGCGCGATGTTCCGCGGCCACATCACTATGTGAGAATAGTGCCCGCCTGATCCAATAGTCGATTCATTATGACAGTCTTCAATCTTGGCTCCATCAATATCGATCTTGTCTATACGGTGTCGCATTTTCCGGCGCCCGGCGAGACGCTGACAACGCTCGACCACAATCGCACCCTTGGCGGCAAGGGGGCCAACCAGTCGATCGCGCTGGCCCGCGCCGGGGCAGATGTGACCCATATCGGCGCGACCAATCCCGAGGATGCATGGCTTCGCGCCGAAATGCGCGATGCCGGTGTCGCCATCTCCGGCATTCAGGACAGCGCCAGCGCCACCGGCCACGCGATCGTCACCGTGTCGATCGATGGCGAGAACCAGATCCTGCTCTTCCCCGGGGCCAATCACGATATCGACATGGATGTCGCGGCAGCCGGGCTTGACGCCGCCGCCGCAGGTGACTGGGCGCTCCTCCAGAACGAGACCAATGGCGGCGCGGAGTTTGTCGGCGCGGCAAGGTCGCGGGGGCTGAAGCTTGCCTACAGCGCGGCGCCCTTCGACGCCGGGGTGACGGCCGGGCTGCTGCCGCATACCGATCTTCTGATCGTCAACGAAGGCGAGGCGCAGGCGCTGGCGGCGATGCTTGGCCGGCCGGCCGCCGAGGCCGGCATCCCGCATCTGGTCATCACCCGCGGCGGAGACGGCGCGGACTATGTCGGCGTGGCCGGCCGCTTCCACCAGCCGGCTTTCGATGTCGATGTGGTCGACACCACCGGCGCCGGCGACTGTTTCTTCGGCTATTTCCTGGCGGAACTTGCCGCGCAGGGCGATGTGCCGCGGGCGTTGCGCCTGGCAAGCGGTGCCGCCGCGCTGCATGTCACCCGCCAGGGGGCCGGCGCGGTGGTCCCGGACCGCGATGATGTCGAGGCCTTCCTTGCAGACCGACCCTGACCCACAATTCGCGGCGCACCACTCATGGCACAGAAACTGATCATCGACACCGATCCCGGCATCGACGATGCGATGGCGATCCATATGGCCTTTGCCGATCCGCGGATCGAGGTGGTCGGGCTGACCACCATCTTCGGCAATGTCACCACACGCCAGGCGACCCGCAACGCGCTGTATCTGGCGCAAATGGCGCATTATCCGGTGGATGTGGCGCATGGCGCGGACAGGCCGCTGGCGCGCGCGCCGCACCCGCCGGCCGATTTCGTTCATGGTCCGGAGGGATTCGGCAGGCTGCCGGCGCCTGCGGTCGAGGCGGCACCCGATCCGCGCGGCGCGGCGCGCTATCTTGTCGAGACATGCGCCGCCGCCCCGGGCGAGATCGTCATCTGCGCCGTTGGTCCGCTGACCAACCTTGCGGCCGCGCTGGCGCTCGATCCGGGGATCACCCGCACCGCCGCGCGTGTCGTGGTGATGGGAGGCAGCGCCGCGCGCCACGGCAATGTCAGCGACTGCGCCGAGGCGAATATCTGGAATGACCCGCACGCCGCCGAGGCGGTGTTCGCCGCCGACTGGGACGTCACCATGGTCGGGCTGGATGTCACCGAGAAGACGCAATGCACGCCGCGGGATTTCGCCGGGCTTGCCGCGGCATCCCCGATCATCGGCGGGTTTCTGGCCGACGCGGCGGATTTCTATTTCGATTTCCACGAGGCGAAGACCGGAACGCGGTCCTGCTTCATGCATGACCCGTCGGCCATTCTGGCAATCACCGATCCGGCCCTGTTCGGGTTCGAAAGCATGCCGGTCACGGTTGTCTGCGAGGGAGACGAGATCGGCCGCACGGTCGGCGGCGCGGCCCCCGACCGGCGCGACACGCATGTGGCGATGACGGTGGACAGCGCGGCGGCGCGTCAGCGCTTCCTTGACCTTGTCGGCGCCGCGGACCGCGCCGCGACCCGCAGAATGGCGGATGATAATGGCTGACATGCCGGACCGGAGCCTTCAGTATGGTAGTGTGGTTGTCGCCCCGGTGAATTTGGCCCCGGTGAATTTGGCCCCGGTGAATTTGGCCCCGGTGAATTTGGCCCCGATGAAGTTGGCCCCGGTGAATTTGGCACTGGTGATTTTGGGAGGAACAGGACATGAAGGTTGAAACTGTTGACTACAAGGCCGCCGACGCCGCCGAGACACTGGCGCGATCGCTTCGCGACACCGGCTTCGCGGTGCTGGCCAACCACCCGATAACGCCTGACCGGATCGAGGCCGTCTACGCAGCCTGGGGGGATTTCTTCGCCGGTGACGGGAAATTCGATTTCGCCGTGCAGCCGCCGGCGCATGACGGCTATTTCGCCTTCCGCTCGGAGAACGCCAAGGATTCGCCGGTGAAGGATCTGAAGGAATTCTTCCATGTCTATCCCGGCTGCCGCCTTCCCGGCGATATCGAGGCGCTGACACGCCAGATCTATGCCGACCTCGACAATCTGGGGCGCGAGCTTCTCGCCTGGATCCAGGCCGAGGCGCCTGCCGAGGTCACCGGCAATCTGTCGATGCCGCTTGATCAGATGATGCAGGACAGCGACCAGAGCCTTCTTCGCATCCTGCATTACCCGCCGGTCGAATCCGCCGAGCCCGGCGCCATCCGTGCCGCCGCACATGAGGACATCAACCTCATCACGCTGCTTCTGTCCGGATCGAAACCCGGGCTTCAGGCAATGGATGCCGATGGCACCTGGCATGATGTCGCCTGCGACCCCGGCATGATCACAATCAACAATGGCGACATGCTGGCGATGGCCACCGGCAATTACTTCCCGTCGACAACGCACCGGGTGACCAATCCCGACGCCGGGCAGAATGTGTCGCGCTATTC
>JBMHCH010000063.1:0-8371 GCA_049890015.1 Puniceispirillaceae bacterium (SeqCode) | reverse complement strand
CGCCTCGCGGGAGCGCGCGCAGGCGATGATCGCCGATGGCCAGGTGATTGTCGACGGCACGGTTCTGGCGAAATCCTCGCGGCGTTTGCGGCATGACGCGGATATCACCCTGACCATGCCCGACATCCGCTGGGTCAGCCGCGGCGCGCTGAAGCTGATCGGCGGGCTCGACGCCTTTCCCGGGATTGATCCGAAGGGTCTTTTCTGTGCTGACATCGGGGCCAGCACCGGCGGCTTTACCGAGGTGCTTCCCGATCGCGGCGCGGCGCATGTCGTCGCCGTCGATGTCGGCAGCGGCCAGCTTCACCCGCGTCTGGCGGCGGATCCCAGGGTGGAATCGCGCGAAGGGGTGAATGCGCGCCATCTGGCTGCGGCTGACTTCAGCCAGCCGCCCCAGATGATTGTTTGCGATGCCTCCTTCATTTCCCTGACCAAGGTATTGCCCCCTGTGATGGCGCTGGCGGCGCCGGAGGCGACGCTGCTGGCGCTGATCAAGCCGCAGTTCGAGGCGGGGCGCTCGCAGATCGGCAAGGGCGGCATTGTGCGCGACAGCAAGGTGGTGAGCGATGTGGTAGCGAGCATGGAACACTGGCTTGCCGCCGAGATGGGGTGGCAGCTGATCGGGACCGCGCCTTCGCCCATCGCCGGCCAGGACGGCAATCGGGAGTTTCTGCTGGCAGGCCGCAAGGGCTAGTCGGCGAACAACCCGCATTGCGCCTCATGGCGCATGAGAAGGTCGGCAAGGGTAATCGCCATCATGGCTTCGGCGACCGGCACGCCGCGGATACCGACGCAGGGGTCATGCCGTCCCTTTGTCACCACCTCGACATCCTTGCCATCAAGATCGACCGAACGGCGCGGTGTGAGGATCGAGCTTGTCGGCTTGATGGCAATCCGCACCACAAGCTGCTGGCCGGTCGAGATGCCGCCAAGAACACCGCCATTGTTGTTGGCAAGGAAGGTAGGGCCGTCGCCTGCCGCCTGCATTTCGTCGCCGGCCTCGCGACCGTCCATGGCGGCAAGGGCGAATCCGCCACCGATCTCGACACCCTTGACCGCGTTGATCGTCATCATCGCCGCTGCCAGCTCGCTGTCGAGCTTGCCGTAGATCGGCTGTCCAAGTCCGGCGGGAATGCCATCGGCGATGATTTCGAGAATCGCGCCTGCCGAACTTCCGGCCTTGCGGACCTCGTCCAGATAGCTTTCCCAGGTCTTCGCCGCCTCGGCATCGGGGCAGAAAAACGGGTTGTTCGCGGTCTCGTCCCAGTCGAGGCGGTCGCGATCGATGCTGTGCGGGCCGATCTGCACGACGCTGCCACGGATACGGAACCCCGGGCCGAGCGCGCGCCGCAGCAGCTGGTCCGCGATCGCGCCTGCCGCAACCCGCACTGCGGTTTCGCGGGCCGATGACCTGCCACCGCCGCGATAGTCGCGGATACCGTATTTTTCCTGGTAGGTGAAATCCGCATGGCCCGGGCGGAACTGCCGCGCGATCTCACCATAATCCTTGGACCGCTGATCCTTGTTGCGGATCAGCATCGCCACCGGGGTGCCTGTGGTCATGCCCTCGAAGACACCTGACAGGATTTCGACCTCGTCATCCTCGCGGCGCTGCGTGACAAACCTGCTCTGGCCAGGCTTGCGGCGGTCCAGATAGGGCTGGATGATATCCTCTGAAAGAGGCAGGCGCGGGGGAACGCCATCGACAACACAGCCGATGCCCGGACCGTGGCTTTCACCGAAACTGGTAAAGGAGAACAGCGTTCCGAAACTGTTGTCCGCCATGTCAGACGACCGAGATGTCGGGCGCGTCCACAGCCTTCATGCCGACGACATGATAGCCGCAATCGACATGGTGGGTCTCGCCTGTGACGCCCGAGGACAGGTCGGACAGCAGATAGAGACCGGCCCCGCCGACATCATCCAGCGTGACATTGCGCTTCAGCGGCGAGTTGTATTCGTTCCATTTCAGGATATAGCGGAAATCGCCGATGCCTGAGGCGGCAAGCGTTTTCATCGGCCCGGCCGACAGACCGTTCACGCGGATGTTGCGCCCGCCTAGATCAACCGCCAGATAGCGCACCGACGCCTCAAGCGCGGCCTTGGCAACGCCCATGACGTTGTAGTGCGGCATCACCCGCTCGGCCCCGTAATAGGTCAGGGTCAGCAGCGCGCCGCCATCATTCATCATCGCCACTGCCTTGCGGGTGATCTCGGTGAAGGAATAGACCGAGATGTCCATGGTCCGCTGGAAGTTGTCCCGGCTGGTATCCACATAGCCGCCCTTCAGCTCTTCCTTGTCGGAATAGGCGATGGCGTGAAGAACGAAGTCCAGCTTGCCCCACTCCTTGGCAAGCCTGTCGAATACGGCGTCGACGCTGGCTTCGTCTGTGACATCGCAGGGAAGGACAAGATCGCTGCCGACGGATGCCGCCAGCGGCCCGACGCGCTTCTGGAGGGCTTCGCCCTGGAAGGTGAAGGCCAGCTCGGCACCCTGTTCTGCAAGCTTCGATGCGATACCCCAGCCAATCGAGCGGTCATTTGCCACACCCATGATGAGGCCGCGTTTGCCTGCCATTACGCCAGATGCTGTCTTCTCCGACATCGTCTTTCCACCCTTGCGGTAAAGTCCCTTTGAAACTGCGCGCCAATATGGCACGGCTGGTCAATCACGACAAGCCAGCGAAACCGGCGCCGGCAGCGGATGCGGCCAGCGCCCGGCAAGGCTGTCAGCCTGACGCCTAGCGAAGCGCGTAGGTTGTCGTGCGCGAGATTTCGACCCGCTCATTCGCCGCCAGCGGTGCGTTCGTCTCGATGGTGATGATCTTGTTGTCGACCTCTATCCGGTGCCGGTAACCGGTGATTTCCTGGATGGTCTCCTCGATCATCACAGTGCGGACATTGCAGACCTGCTGGTCGCGGTAGCCGACGATCTGCTGGTTCTGCTGCTGGTTTTTCTTCTTGGCATGCTCGCGGCCAAGGATCGCGCCAACCACTGCGCCGGCGGCGCCGGCCCCGTCATTGTCGGACGCCTTGTTACCGATGGCGGACCCGATGACGCCGCCAAGGATCATTGCGCCGAGGTCGCTGTTTTCACCACCACTGTTTGCCGATGCCTGGCCGTAGATGGGCACCTGCTGGGTCTCGCAGATCTTTTCATCAGACGGGGTCTTGCGAATGTAGCTTGTGCGGATCGGCTCGGACGCCGTAACGGTGCCGATAACGGTCTCGATCCTGGTTTCGGCGGTGACGGGCATTGCTGCCACCGCCCCGGTTGCCGCGATCGCGGCCAGAAGGGCGGTGCTCCGCCTGGAAAGGGAGAGATGTGACATAATCTGCCTCATGGGTTCTGAACTCTTGCAGACCGAGTCGTACCCGCCAATTTGTACAAAATTGTGGCAGGTGACGTTCAAATATCGATCATCGCCGCGGGCGCATTGCCAAAGCCGCGTGATCTTCCCATCTAGCGGATAGCGAAACATAAGCCGGCTGGCCCATGGATGGCCGGCCATGGAGACCATTGCCATGCAGATCGAGGCGGGAACAAATCCCTTCACCCTTTTCGAATCCTGGTACCGCGAGGCGGTGGAGGCGGAGATCAATGATCCTGACGCCATCGCCCTTGCCAGCGTCGATGCGTTCGGCATGCCGTCGGTTCGCATGGTTCTTCTGCGCCAATGGTCGGACGAGGGGTTTTTCTTCTTCACCAATTATGAAAGCCGCAAGTCAGGAGAGCTTCTGACAACTGGCAAGGCCGCCTTCTGCCTTCACTGGAAGAGCCTGCGCCGCCAGATCAGGGTCACCGGCGAGGTCAGCAAGGCCAGCGCCGAACGGTCCGACGCCTATTTCGCCTCGCGCGGGCGGGGCAGCCGGATCGGCGCCTGGGCATCTGAACAGTCGCGTCCGCTGGAATCGCGCGAGACGCTTGCCGCCGCAGTCGCCGCTGTCGAGGAGCGTTTTCCCGATGAGGTGCCGCGACCGCCGCATTGGGGTGGCTTCATGATCGTCCCGCAGGAAATCGAATTCTGGGCGGATGGCGAACATCGGCTCCATGACCGGTTCCGCTTCACTCGCGACGGCGGCGACGGATGGGACATCCAGCGGCTGAATCCCTGAGGCATTTCCGTCCGGAAGCCCCGTTCACCAGGGTCGGGACCATGGTGTCGCAGCAAGCCTAAACACGTCAAAACTGGTCGCATGGCAGACGCTTTTTTCCGCCTGTTTTGCCTACCATCCGAAGCATGGCGGACCGTCCGATTATGTCATTGGCGGGGGCGGTCGCCGTGACCAGACGAGTCTGAAACCGCGGAACGGATCGCGCCGGCAGAACAGCACGCCGCGCCCCGACGCAGTTGAACATGACGATGTTGGATATGTTGCAGGGAGATGGTGCAATGAAGACACATGCACGCGTGGTCGTGATCGGGGGCGGGGTCGTTGGCGTCAGCGCGCTCTATCATCTGGCGAAAAAGGGCTGGAGCGACGTTGTCCTGATCGAGCGCAAGGAGCTCACCTCGGGCTCGACCTGGCATGCCGCCGGTCTGTTGCCGCTGTTCAACATGTCCTATTCGGTCGGACAGATTCACAAATATTCGGTGAAGTTCTACCAGGAGCTTCAGGAGGAAACCGGCATGAATGTCGGCTTCCGCAATGTCTCCAACATCCGTCTGGCGCAGACCAAAGACCGGATGGACGAATATCGCCAGTATGCCGGCGTCGCCAGCACCATCGGTGTCGATGTCGATTTTCTCACGCCTGACGAGGTGAGGGACATCTGGCCACTGTGCAACACCGAGGGGCTTGTCGGCGCCATCCGCCATCCCGGCGACGGCTATATCCAGCCTGCCGACCTGACACAGGCGCTGGCCCGCGGCGCGCGTGACCGCGGCGCCGAAATCTACCGCAACACCACGGTGACCGCCATCTCCCGCACCGAAGCCGGTGAATGGAAGGTGACAACCGACAAGGGCGAGATTACCTGCGAGCATGTGATTAGCGCCACCGGCAACTTCGCCCGCCAGACCGGACGCATGGTCGGGCTGAATGTGCCGGTGATCCCGGTCGAGCATCAGTATATCGTCACCGAGCCGCATGAGGCGATCAAGGCGCGCCATGCCGAAGGTCTGCCGGAAATGGGCGTTCTGCGCGATTCCGACGGCCGCTGGTACATGCGCGAGGAGGCGGGCGGCCTGATCCTCGGGCCCTATGAGGCCGGCGCGCCGGCCTGTTATGTCGACGGACCGAGCGCCGAGTCGGAATATGAGCTGTTCCAGGAGGATCTGGAGCGTCTCGAGCCGCATATCGAATCCGCGATGCACCGTGTGCCCGCCTTCGGCGAGTCGGGCGTGAAAAAGGTTTATAACGGCGCGATCGCCTATACGCCGGATGGCAACCCGATTATCGGGCCTGCCTGGGATCTGCCGAATTTCTGGCTGAGCGAAGGTCACAGCTTCGGCATCACCGCCGCAGGCGGCGCCGGCTGGCAGCTTGCCGAATGGATTGTCGAGGGGGAGCCGACCATCGACATGCTTGGCGTCGATCCGCGCCGCTACGGCAGCTACACCACCGAATCCTATCTCAAGGCGAAGAATGAGGAGGCGTATGAGAACGTCTTCGTCATCCATTACCCGGACGAGGAGCGCGGCGCGGCGCGCCCGCTGCGCACCGCTCCCTGCTATGACAGGCTGAAGGATCTCGGCGCGGTCTTTGGGCAGAAATTCGGATGGGAGCGCGCCAACTGGTTCGCCCCTGAAGGCACCCCGCAGGAAGACCACTGGTCGTTCCGCCGGTCCAACTGGTTCGAGCATGTCGGAAACGAGGTCCGCCACACGGCCGCACATGCCGGTCTTTTGGACATGACGGCATTCGCCAAATGCCGTATTTCCGGTCCGGGCGCCGAAGCCTTCATGGACAATCTGACAGCCAACAAGCTGCCAAAGGGCATCGGGCGGGTGTCGCTGTCGCATGCGCTGACCGAGCGTGGCGGCGTGCATTCCGAATACACCATCCAGCGTGAATCGGCCGACAGCTTCTATGTCGTGTCCGCCGGTGCCGGCCAGCGGCTCGACCATGACTGGATCAAGAAGCATATGCCGGCGGACGGGTCGGTCCGTTTCGACAATCTGACCAATTCCATCGGTGTTCTGGTGCTGGCAGGACCGCGCTCGCGCGATATCCTGCAAAAACTGACCCGCACAGATCTATCGAATGGCGCGTTCCCGTGGCTCTCCAGCAGGCTGATCGATGTGAATATGGCGCCGGCCTTGGCTTTTCGCATGAATTATGTCGGCGAGCTTGGCTGGGAGCTTCATCACCCGATCGAATATCAGAATCATATTTTCGATGCGTTGATGGAGGCCGGGGCGGAATTCCAGCTGAAGCCGTTCGGCATCCGGGCGATGGACGCGATGCGGCTCGAGAAATCCTACCGCATGGTCGGCACCGAGCTGTCGATCGAGTACGCGGCGCTGGAAAGCGGGCTTGACCGGTTCGTTCATCTGAACAAGGGCGACTTCATTGGCCGCCGGGCGCTCAGCGAATGGCAGCAGCGGGGCTTCGCCAACGCCATGGTCACGCTCGAGGTGCATGACACCACCGACGCCGATGCCATTGGCGGCAACCCGCTCATGCTGCCCGGCGGCGAGGTGATTGGCCGCGCCACCAGCGGCGGCTACGGCTTCCGTCTCGACAAATCGCTGGCGATGGCGATGGTGCGCCCCGATCTGGCCGAGACCGGCACAAAGCTGGAGATCGACATCCTCGACCAGCGGCTTGCCGCGACGGTGATCGAGGAATCACCCTATGACCCGCAGAACGAGAAGCTTCGGGCCTGAGCCGGACGGCTGGCCGAACAGACAGGAAAGAGCGAACCATGGATGACACAGCAACAGCGGGACGTCGTGCGCGGCGTGGTGGCGGACGTGACGCGCGGCGGCAGCTTCGCTCCGGCGGCGGGGCGCAGGCAGCGCCCTTCATCACCCGCAACACCCCGCCCGTCGATATCCTGACCGACGAAGCGGCTGAAATCATCGAGGCCAATGCCGAGACCATTCTGGAAGAGATCGGTATCGATTTCCTCGAGGATGAAGAGGCGATTGTATTGCTGAAGGATGCTGGTTGCGATGTCCGCGGCGAGCGGGTTCATTTTCCGCGCGGCCTGGCGCGCAAGCTGTGCGAGACGGCGCCGTCAAGCTATAGGCAGCATGCCCGCAATCCGGCGAAGTCGGTGGAAATCGGCGGCAACAACATGGTATTCGCGCCTGTCTATGGCCCGCCCTTTGTCCGTGATCTCGAGAATGAGCGCCGCTACGCCACAATCGAGGATTTCCGCAATTTCGTGAAGCTTGTCTACATGCTGCCGGGTTTCCATCACTCCGGCGGCACCGTGTGCGAGCCCGTCGACCTCCCGGTGACGAAGCGGCACCTCGAGATGATCTACGCCCATCAGCGCCTGTCCGACAAACCCTATATGGGCTCGGTCACCGCGCCGGAACGCGCGCAGGACACTGTCGACATGTCGAAAATCCTGTTCGGCGAGGAGTTCGTCGCCAACAACACGGTGACCACCAGCCTGATCAACGCCAACTCGCCGATGACCTGGGACGGCACCATGCTGGGGGCGCTCAAGGTCTATGCCCGCAACAACCAGGCCTGCATTACCGCGCCGTTCATTCTGGCGGGCGCCATGTCGCCGGTGTCGGTTGCCGGCACGCTGGCGCAGACCCTTGCCGAGGCATTGAGCGGCATCGCCTTCACGCAGCTGATCCGTCCCGGCGCGCCGGTGGTCTTCGGAAGCTTCGCCAGCTCGATGTCGATGCAGACAGGCGCGCCGACCTTCGGCACGCCGGAGCCCGCCAAGGTTCTTCTCGGCTGCGCGAAGCTGGCGCGGCGGCTGAATGTGCCGTTCCGCTCCGGCGGCTCGCTCACCGGCTCGAAGACGGCTGACGCGCAGGCAGCCTATGAATCAGCCAACACCATCATGCCGACCGTTCAGGGCGGGGTGAATTTCGTGCTCCATGCCGGCGGCTGGATGGAAGGCGGGCTTGTCGCCGACTATGCCAAGCTGCTTCTTGACGCCGACCAGCTGACGATGATGCAGAGCGTTGTCGACGGGATCGATGTATCGGACAACGGCCAGGCGATGGACGCGCTGCGAGAGACCGGCCCCGGCAAGCATTTCCTTGGCTCAAGCCACACCCAGTCGAATTTTGAGACCGCCTTCTGGCGCTCTGACATGGCCGACAACACGACCTATGAGCAGTGGTCGGCCGAAGGGGCAGTGGAAAGCCATGAGCGCGCCCGCAAGCGCGCCGGCGAAATGCTGGAGCGATATGAGGCGCCAGAGATCGACCCGGCCATTGACGAGGCGCTG
>JBMHCH010000062.1:0-5386 GCA_049890015.1 Puniceispirillaceae bacterium (SeqCode) | reverse complement strand
CTGTGTGCCAGCCTCAGGAATGGAGTGAATGACCCCACCCACAATTCCTGCCGCAATGTTCGCGAAGTCTTCGATCGCCTGTTTCATGGAATTAGTATTACATCCAAAAGGTTAATTTAGAGCAATATCTGGCATCGTTTTTTTCACCAGCGCCAGCACGTTAGTTCATTATGGCACGATCACTCAGCAGATTCGCCAGTTTCCTTCGCCCGATCGGAAAAGGCACAGACGATCTTGTCGCGGTGAAGCTTCACAGCAACGCGCTAACGGTAGCCGAAGTTCGCCATAAATCCAATGTGATAAATGTCGAGCAGCTTGCTTCGGTAGGCCTGCCGAGAAAACTTGACCTGCAGAATCTCGCGCGTCAGCAGGACATGATCGGCGACGTGCTCCGCGGGCTTCGCGATCAGATCGGATTTTCGGCACAGGATGCCGGTCTGATCATCCCGGGCGGCATTGTCCAGATACGTCAGTTCAACCTTCCCTACATGACGCCGGCCGAGCTGACCAAGGAGGCCGAGGACGCCGGATTCTGGATCGAGCTGGAACCCGATATCGGCAAGCTTGAGGACCCGTTCGTGGCCTATGACACGCTTGTCAGCTCGGAGAATGATGATCTGACGCGGGTTGTGATCGGATATGCGGAAACCGCTGCCATGCGGCAATGGTCGGACACGTTGCTGAACGCCCATCTGAACCCGGTCTATCTGGAGCTGGAGCCCGTAGCGCTTGCCAACCAGCTTTACAGCGCGTTGCCTGCGGAGGACCGGGCACAGGCACAAGCCATCCTTCACGTCTCGGGAGACCGGATGGAACTGATCGCCTTTCAGGCACAGAGGTTCCATACCGTGAAGCTGGAGATCAGCGAGTTCGACCAGGTCCTCCTGTCGGAGATCGAGGATGTACAGGATACGAGTGGCGAGTTCTGGGACGAGGTCGGTGGCCGTGTCGCCAACACCCTGAAGCAGGCGGTACTTTTCCTTCAGGAGGAACAGGATTTTCCGACCTTCCCGGTTATCCATGTCGTGATCGACGCTCTTCGCGGCCAGAATTTCATGACCCTGGTCGACAGGCATTTCGGCCTTGCGCCTGTGCGTCTGTGGGACCCTGTCGCGACCGCCGAGATGGCGCCGCATGTGCAGAACATGATGGCCCAGGTCTCGAACCGGTCCGGGTTCACCGCCGCCCTCGGGCTTGCATTACGCCGGCTTGGCACCTTTGGCAATGACGGTCCCGGAATGCTGCGTCTGTCGATGCTCCCGCAGGGCGCAACACTGCGGAAGAACCGCCAGCTTGGCGTGATTTCACGCACCATGGTCGCGATGTGGCTTGTCACCTTCCTGTTGATGGGCGCATGGACCGGCGGTCTGGTCCTTCCCGGGTTCCTGCAGAGCCAGTCGGAGAGTCGCGGCTTTGAGGGAATCAAGGCAGAGGCAGAGGCCTCGCAGGCCAGGATCGGACAGATCAATGAAACAGTGAAGCAGCTTGATGCCGCGCTCGAGGCATTGACGACTGTGTCGCGACAGCGCGGCAAGGCCCAGATCATCGACACCCTTCCCGATCTTGTTCCGGAAGGTGTTGAATTGTCGGGATATTTCCTTGCGAATGGTACGGAACTTCGCCTCACCGGCGCGGCGACCACGCCCGATGTTGTCCAGCTTTTCGTCAGCGAGCTTCAGAACAGCGGACTTGTGGAGCAGCCGAGTGTTGGCGAGCCGACGCTTCGTGAAGGCAGCTCGATCTATGATTTCGAGATCATCACCACCCTGCGGCAGGAGAGCTGACGATGGTGTTCGGTCTTGGCAAGAAAAAGGACGAGGCGGCACCCGCCGCGCAGATGTCGCCGGAGGCAATGACGGTCCTGACGCAGATGGCGCAGCAGGACAGCACACAGCAATCCGCGCCGATGGCGCCGTCAATGCCGCCGCAGGGACAGGCGCCGCAGGGACAGGCGCCGCAGATGCCGCCGCAGCCGGGTCAGCCCATGGGCGCGCCCTCGGACATCTCCGCGACCCAGCCGTCAGCCAACAGCAACCTGACAAAGAAGGAACAGCGCCGCCTCGCCCGTGAGCAGAAGAAGGCCGCGGCACAGGCCGCAAAAGAGGAAAAGGCACGCCAGCGGCGTGCCAAAAAGGGCGCGAAGTCAAGGTTCTCTCGCGCCAGATATCTTCGTGAGGCGGATGGAAACGCCGCAGCCACTGTGGCCCTCACAAGCGTCATGGTGCTTCTGACCCTCTTTGGCCCGATCCTGCTCAACGCCTTCTTCCTGCTTCCGCAGACCAGCGAAAACCGCGAGATCGCAAGCAGGGTTCAGAGCTACAAGGACACCATCAGCCAGGCTGCCCCGTTGCTGCAGGTCGCGGTCAAGAACAAGGCCGAGCGGGAGACAGAAATCCAGTCACGCATCAATAATTTCCGTGACAGCGAAACGGTCACCGCCGAGCTGCGCCAGTTCATTTCCGATCTCGAAGCCCGCGGCGCCAGCTTCACCAGCGAAGCGTCGCGCACCGTCACCAACAGCGATGTTGGCGTGGTCGGACTGGCCGGAAAGACGCTGACAATGGAAATGGAAGCCGACTTCCTTGGCTATCTTCTTGTCCGCAACAAGCTTGCGCGCGCGCAGCCGAGCATCGTCGTGGTGCAGGAGGAAATAGTCGCCAGCCCGGGCGACCCGATCGTCTCCATCAGGATCGTTCTGACCGTGCCGGCACGGCAATAGCGCGGCGAAAGCAGAGCTGTCCGCGCAGAAGCTCTAATCAATTACTGCTAAATTATTAACCTGTTGTAAATTTCAGCGGTTATCCACGCATGGGTGCAGGATTATGGTTGTTTTACGTGGTTTTTTTGCGGCAATGGTCGCGCTTCTCCTGGGAACGGGCACAGCTCTCGCCGGTGCGTCCGATGTCGAGCCGAATGATTCGCTTGTCGCGCCGGAGGTTCAGGATATCGATGACCCTTTCCGCCGCGGCATTGACCGTATTGCCGATCAGGCGACAGGCGGTGTCGATCTTCCCGCGCCGAGCGGCAATGTCGGCCTTGAGGACACATCCGGAGTCGATCTCCTCGGAAAGCCGAGCGACCTGGCCCTGTTCTCCAAACGATACAGGGTGATGGGTGTCGCGGTCGCGAAGCAGGACATGCGGTCACAGATTTTCGCGGCGACCAACCAGAATGTCATACCCGGAAACAAGCCGAAACTTGCCTATGTGCGCCTTGGGCTGTTTGGCGACGAGGCTGGCGCACGCCAGCTCGCCATCGACCTGAAGAACAGCGCGGACCACCTCCTTGGCGCGCATTTCATCCTCAGAGACGAGGGCGAGGACGGCGTCATCATGGATCTTGGCCCGCTTCGCAATGTCACCCATGCTGAGCGCTATTGCGAAATCCTGATGAACATGTCCGAAGGGCTTGTCGGTGAATGCTACACGGTGCTCGAGTTTCCAGGTCTTGAGCCGCTTCGCACCTTTTCGTCGACAGCGATGCTGAAAGCGTCGGCCACCGCGGTGCGCAGCGTGATGAAGGATGCCGATCTGTTCGATCTTGAAAGCGCGGCGAAAACGACAATCACCCTCCGCGAGGGGGATGTGATCGGTGCCAGCGACGCAACCCTCGTCAAGGTGACGTCGCGCGGCGTGATCGTCGTGTCCGAGAATGGCGATATCGAGACCTTGCCGATCGATTACCTGCCGGAGCGCGCTTTTGACATCGACGACCTGACGCCACAGGGTGCCGCGCAGGCATCTGCCCTGTCGCCCGACCCGAACGACGGCAATACCTGATCCGGGGCGCAGGACGTGGCCGTTTTCACGAATGATGTTGCCGACAAGGTCCTGCGCGTCCTGCAGTCCGCCAACCGCCTGGACCAGCAGAAGCTTGGCGAGGCGCGAAGCGCCGGCACAGGGACCAGTTCCGATGTTCTGGAAAGGATGATCCGCACTCAGGGTGTCGAGGAGGATCTTGTCCACACCGTGCTGTCGCGAGCCTACGCGCTGCGGCGCTGCGCGCTGGAAGCCAAGGAAATCGATGTCCGCGCCCTTCCCCTCATACCCAAGGACTTCATTGACGAGCACCATGCCATACCCTTCGGCGTGGAGCAGCGGTTCCTGAAGATCGGCATTGTTGATCCGACCACCGCGACCCAGGCAAGCCAGCTGAAATCGGTGTCGAACTTCAACATCGAATTCCAGCTTATCACCCTCAGCAATTTCGAGACGCTCCGCGGCCATGAACGGGTCAAGTCGGTTCTTGATTCGGCCGAGAAGAAGCGCAAGCAGCAGACACATGTCGGCGGCAAGGCGAAGCGGTCACGTTTCGCCCTTGATGATGACGAGCTTGTCCCGGAATTCTGCGACCATATTCTCCACACCGCGCTGGAGACCGGCACCAGCGATATCCATATCGAACCGTTTCGGGACATTGCGCGGGTCCGCTTCCGGATCGACGGCCGTCTGGTGGTGCGCGAGGAATATTCCGAATATCTGCTTCGCCATTTCCTGGGCGTCGTGACCCGCTTCAAGATCCTCGCCGACTGCGACATATCCGAAAAGCGCCTGCCGCAGGATGGCGGCATCACGATCCAGTGGCAGGGAGAGGATATCGATTTCCGCTTCAACGTCCTTCCCGGGAAGAATGGCGAGCGGATCGTCATGCGGATCCTGAAAGGCGACCCGTCTCTGTCGCTCGACAAGATCGGCCTGTCGGAAGTGAACTACAACAACATCCTTGAGGCGATCACCGCGCCGCAGGGGATGGTGCTTGTCACCGGACCGACAGGATCAGGCAAGACCACAACCCTCTATGGCTGCCTGCAGCACATCAACGATCCCGAGCTCAACATCATGACAGCCGAGGATCCGGTGGAATATTATCTCGAGGGGGTCGGGCAGACACAGGCCAACGAGAAGATCGGATTCACCTTCAATTCGATCCTCCGCGCCTTTCTGCGACAGGACCCGGAAGTCATCCTCGTGGGTGAGATCCGTGACCAGGAAACCGTGGAAATCGCCGTCAAGGCCGCATTGACCGGACATCTGCTGCTGTCGACGCTTCATACCAACGATGCCATCGCGACCATCACCCGCCTGATGAATATGGGCGTGCCGCCCTTTATGATCGCGGCCGCGACATCGCTGATTGTCGCGCAGCGCCTTGGCCGGCCGAACTGCCCTGACTGCCGTGCCGAAGACCCGCAATCGACGCCGGAATCGCTTAAGCGGATCGGCTTCTCCGAGGAAGAGGCACAGACCGTCCGGCCGATGATCGGCGTGGGGTGCAACACCTGCGGCGGGTCGGGATACAAGGGTCGCCGCGGTGTCTATGAGGTTTTGAAGATCACGCCGACCCTTGAGGAAGCCATTCTCAAGGAGGCTCTGGCGCCGGAACTTCT
>JBMHCH010000061.1:0-23996 GCA_049890015.1 Puniceispirillaceae bacterium (SeqCode) | reverse complement strand
AATCATCACCGCCAGCCCGGCGAACACCTTCAGCATGGTGTGGCCTGCAAGCATGTTGGCGAACAGTCGAACCGACAGGCTGACCGGGCGCACAAAATAGGAAATCACCTCGATCACGATCAGGAACGGGATCAGCGGCTTCGGCGCGCCGGCGGGCACGAACAGAGTGAAGAAGTGAAGACCGTGCTTGACCAGCCCGACGATGGTGACACCGACAAAGACGAAAGCCGCGAGCGCGAAGGTCACGATGATCTGCGAGGTAAAGGTATAGGAATAGGGCACCATGCCGAGAAGGTTGCCGAAGAGCAGGAAGACGAACAGCGTGAAGATGAACGGGAAATAGGCGCGCCCGTCATTCCCGACATTGCTCCGCACCAGATCAGCAACGAATTCATACATCATCTCGGCGGCGCATTGCAGCCTGCCCGGGACCATCTCGCGCTTCGACATCGCGCTGGCAAGAAAGACACCGCCGACAACCATGGCCAGCAGCATGAAGAGGCTGGAATTGGTGAAGGAAATGTCATAGCCGCCGGCGCTCAGCTCGAAGATCGGCTTGATCTTGAACTGCTCGATGGGTGAGTGCATGCCCTCAGAAGCCATAGGTCATTCGTCCCTTGTCTGCCGACGGCTAGCCGCCGTCCCGGTCATTGTCATCTCCGGCGTCGCGCCGGTGCTCATCGAAATATCCGGTCGCCATGCCGCGGCCGGACACCATTCTCCAGACATTCAGCATGCCGGCCGCCGCGCCCAGGAACAGCAGCAACACCATCAGGAATGGCGTGGTCCCAAGCCAGCGATCCAGCACCCAGCCGATGAACGTTCCTACCATCACCCCGGCGACAAGCTCTGTCGCGACGCGGCCAAGAATGGCACCCATACCGGCAGGGAGCGCCTGGCGTTCGTGCGTCCGCGACTGTTCCTGGTCCCCTCGCAGCTGAGCGATGCGGCGGTCGATATCCTGCAGGCGCCTGTCGCCGCGGTTCCGTTCCTGATCGCTCATGCCGTTTCGTCTTTGGGGTGGTCAACGACGGGATTGCTGCGGCCGAAAGGAACGGCCGGCGTGGTCCAGTCTGCCAGTGAAGACGCTGTGCCGATGCCTGTCCCGTGTGGTTGCTGTCCATGTGACTGAGCTTCGAAAACCGTGCGAATCTGTGCATGGGGTCCGATGCCGAAATCGCGCACAAAATAGGGGTGCGCCTCGGTTTTTGTCAAGCTTTCAATATCTGGTGATTTTGCCAGTGTTTCCGCGGGTTTGCCGAGGGGGTGCACGGTCTGTTTCGCGTGCATGCAAAATAGGTCACGCCACTGCCGCGTCACGGATTCGCTCGGCTGTCTGAAGATCGACCGACACAAGCTTCGAAATCCCGCGCTGTTCCATGGTCACGCCGAACAGCCGGTCCATCCGCGCCATCGTCATCCTGTGGTGCGTGATCACCAGGAAACGGGTTCCGGTCTTGCTGGAAATCTCGCGGAGCAGATCGCAGAAGCGCGCCACATTGGTGTCGTCCAGCGGGGCATCGACCTCATCCAGCACGCAGATGGGGGCCGGGTTGGTCAGGAACACCGCAAAGATCATGGCCAGAGCCGTGAGCGCCTGTTCACCACCCGACAGAAGCGACAGCGATTGCAGACGTTTGCCGGGAGGCTGCGCCAGGATTTCCAGCCCTGCCTCGAGCGGGTCATCCGATTCCGTCAGCTGCAATTCCGCCGTGCCGCCGCCAAACAGGATTTTGAACAGGTCACGAAAATGCCCGTTGACGGTGGCGAAGCTGCTGAGAAGCTGCTCGCGGCCCTGACGGTTCAGCCGTGAAATGGCGGTTCGCAGTTTTTCAATGGCGGCGACAAGGTCTTCCGCCTCGGCTTCCATCGATTCGATGCGCGCGGCGACCTCCTCCATTTCGGCCTCGGCGCGCAGATTTACCGGACCGATGGTGTCGCGCTCTCGGATCAGCCGCTGAACCCGGTCTTCCAGCGATGTGATGTCACCAAGTGTTCCGGCATCCTCGGTCTCGGCAAGCGCGGCAAGCCCGTCCGGCCCGCAGCCGAGCTTCTCCCCGATCTGTGCCAGGATCACGCGGCGTGTTTCCTCGGCGCGTTCGCGCGCGCCCTCCGCACGGATCTGCGACTCGCGCCCTTCCGCCAGCGCGGCGTCGGCTTCGCGCTGTGCTGTTTCGGCTGTGGCAAGCTCGGCTTCGGCGCGGCGCAGCTCATCGGCAGCTGCCTGACGGGCGGCTTCAGCCTCCTCCAGCCTGTCGGCCAGCGCATGGCGCTGTGCCGTGATCTCGTCAGGCTTCGCAGCAAGAGCCTGCTGCTCGCTCTCGGCTTCGGCAAGACGGGTCTGCATCTGCTCGACACGCGCCACCGCGCCAGACTGGCGGTTCTGCCATTGCGCGGTCTCGGCACTACAGGCGCTCTGGCGTTCGCGGGCCGCCCTAAGCGTCGCCGCAAGCTGTGATTCGGCCTGCATGGCTTCGGCGAGGCGGCCGCGCTGGGTTTCGGAGGCCTGGCGGGCCTCGCCCTCGGCGGCGGCAAGCGCGGCGTCATCGCCAAGGCCCTGCGCTTCGGCCTGCGCCGCGACAAGGTCGGCGCGCATGGTGGCGAGCCCGGCCTGCAGATCATTGGCGCGCTCTTCGGAGGCGGCAAGGCGAAGCCTGCTGCTTTCCTCGTCGCGGCGGGCGGCGGCCAGCCCCTGCTCGGCGGTGGAGGCGGCGTTTCGGCAGCTCGCCAGTGATTCACGCGCCGCGGCCAGCCTTGTCTCGGTTTCGGCCATAGCCGTCGCCAGGTCGGTCTCGATCATGCTGGCTTCGGCGAATGTGCCCTGAAGCTCTTCCAGCCTCTGCCGCTGCCTGATGCGCTCGGCGCCGGCGTCCTTTGCCCCGCTTTGCCGGACAAAACCGTCCCAGCGCCAAAGCCCGCCCTCAGGCGTGGTCAGGGCCTGCCCGGGGGCAAGGTCGGGCTGCATCACCTTGGCTTCGGACCCGGTGTCCACAATGCCGATACCGGCAAGGGCAGCGGCAAGCTCCGGCGCGCCGGTGATGTGCGCTGCCAGCGGCCTGCTCCCTTTCGGCGGCTGAAGGCCCGATGCATCAGCGCCGCCCCGCCAGTAAGCCTGGTCACCGCGTCCTGCCGGGGCCGAAAGCTCATCCGCCAGGCAGGCGGTCAGCGCGGCTTCCATGCCGCCGCCTACCGAAAGGCTGTCAAGAATCGGGATGTCATTGCCGCTGTCGCTTCCGGCAAGAAGATAGCCAAGCGCGTCAATTTCTGCCTGCAGGCGCGCATTCTGGGTCGTCGCCTCGCGATGTGCCGCCTGGGCCGTGTCGGTCGCCTGCTGCGCGTTGGCCAGATCGGCCTCCGCCGTGCTCAGGGCCGTTGCGGCCTTGCCAGCTTCACCCTCCGCCGCCGCCAGCGATGTGGCGGCCGCGGCCGCTTCCTGCGCCAGGCTGTCAAGCGAGATGCCGGCAAGCGAGGCGTCTGCGCCGGCAATCCGGCGCTCCAGGTCGCCAATGCGTCCTGCCAGGGCGTCACGCGTGGCCGCTGCCGCGCGCACTCTTCCCGCTGCCTCCGCAAGGGCCGCATCGGCGGCATCCGCTTCGGCTCGGATCGCCGCAAGGCGCGTTGCTGCCGCCTCGCGCTGTGGCGTGGCGTCATCAATCTGGGCCTGCAGCTCGTCGGCTTCACGCTTCAGCCTCGCGATGGCCTCGCCGGCATCGCCCCGAAGGCTCTCTTCACGCCCGATGTCATCGCGCATCCGCGCCTGCTGCGCCGTAATCCGGTCGATGGCGTCACGAACGCGCGCCTCCTCACGATCGAGCTCGTCACGACCAATGGAAAGACGCTGGAACTCTGCCGCACGCGCCACCTCGGTTTCGCGAAGCTCTGGCAGGGCGGCGGCCTTCTCGGCGCGAACGGTGGCGCAAGCCGCCGCTGCCTCGGTCCGTTTAGCGGTGAGTGATCGCGCAGCCCGAAGAGCGTCATCCGATTCGGCAAGCGCTGCCTCTGCGCCGCTCCATCTAGCCAACAGAAGCTGGGCCTCTGCCTTGCGGATGCGGTCGGCGACCGACCGGTAGCGGGCTGCCTGCCGTGCCTGCTTGCGAAGCGAGTCGCGCTGCTCGACAAGCCCGGCGATAACATCATCAAGCCGTTCAAGATTGGTCTCCGCGCCGCGAAGGCGAAGCTCGGCTTCATGCCGGCGGGCGTGAAGCCCGCGGATATTCGCCGCCTCTTCCAGCAGCGCGCGGCGATCAACAGGCTTTGCGCCCACAATCGCGCCAATGCGTCCCTGCGACACAATTCCGGAGGCCCGCGCACCTGTTGCCGAATCCGCGAACAGAAGCTGCACATCCTTTGCGCGGGCAGGTTTTGCGTTCACAAGAAAGCTGCTTCCCTTGCCGCGCTCGATCTTGCGGGTGATCTCGATGTCGTCATCATCGTTGAAATCGCTTGGCGCGGACCTGTCGCTGTTGTCGAGCTGCAGCGTGATTTCGGCAAGGTTGCGCGCCGGCCTCTGGTCGGTGCCGGCAAAGATGATGTCGTCCATCTCGGCTCCGCGCATCTGCCGCGCGTTGCTTTCGCCCATGACCCAGCGAAGCCCTTCGACGATGTTCGACTTGCCGCAGCCGTTCGGGCCGACGATTCCGGTGAGCCCGTCATCAATCTCCACCTCCGCGCTCTCGGCGAAGGATTTGAAGCCGGTCATTTTCAGGCTACGAAATATCACGTGAAGCTACCGGCCCGGTGTGGCTCTTGGTCAATGGCCATGCGTCTATGCGCCGAAGGCGCTCAACGCTTCGGCGAATTCGTCATAATCCATGTTGCCGGCCAATGTCATGTTGTCATTGACCACAAAGGTCGGAGTTGAATTGACCTTCCAGACGTCAATCCCCTGCTGGCGCAGGCTCACCAGACCCTCCAGCAGCGGTCGGTTCCGCATGATGGCGTTGAACTCGTCGGCGCTGACGCCGGCAAGGCGGGCCATCTGCTGAAGCTCGGCCACCGGATCGGCGGCGCGCGCCCACACAGGCTGTTTGGCGAGAAGCATCTTCACCAGCGGAAAGAATTTCGATTCCGGCACAGCGCGGACAAGGGCGTGCGCGCGAAGCGCCAGACCGTCGAGCGGGAACGGCCGCAACTCGAACCTGACGATACCTTCGTCGATCAGCTTCGATTTGACCTTCGGGTAGGTATTGTTGTGGAAATCCGCACAGTGGCCGCATGTCATGGAATAATATTCCGCGACGTGGATGGGAGCTGATTCATCGCCGATGACGCGGGGCGCGAGGGCACGCTCAAGCGAGTCGTCGGCTGCCAGCGCGCCGGCATTGGCAAGCAGCATCGTGGCGGCCCCGATGCCACTAGCGACGAAAGAGCGGCGCGTGATCGCAATGGTGTGATTGTCGTTCGTTTTCATGGCGCCACAATAGCCAAACAGCCATGTCTGGGCAATGCGGATTCAACCCGTCTTTCAGCATCGTGATGAGGGGGTGACATTTTCCCCACGCCGGTCCCGTCCAGAGTTCTTGCGGGCCGATCGGCAGATGGCCCGTGCGCCCCGTGCGGGTCAGTCCGCTGTGCCAAGCCGGCGCAGGGCGGCGCGAAGTTCCGGCGATGACACCTTTTCCAGCTTCGCATCGAGTTCCCAGATCCGTTTGGGGTCTGTTTTGGGGGATGTCGCTGGTGTCATGTGGCCCGCAGTGTCCGCCTTTGGCGGTGGCAGTGTCTGGACGAAGACGACATCGCTGATGGCCCGGTAGCCGAAGGCGGCGTTCACCCGCTGGATGATCGGCTGTTTCATCTGCAGCGCGATCGGCCCGTATCCGCTGGCAATGGCCAGCCTCAGCGTGCCGCCGCCGTCACGCGAGAGGTTCATCTGCGCCGGACGGCTCCAGACAGCGATATCTCCGGCGATCACCGGCCATTGCGAGACAAGCCTGCTGATGATGAACCCGCGCTTCTGAACGCTTGGTGCCACCATGCCGTCAATCATGCCGGCAAGGCGCGTCATCCGCTTTTTCCGTGACGATGTCATCTCTGGTCCAAGGTCATGTCTGGTCCGGGCTCGTATCTGGTCCGGGCTCGTATCTGGTCCGGGTGTCTGTCAGCCTTCGCGCATCATAGCATGGCGTCACGGGTGCGACCATTCTGATACTGTGTTTTGCCGCAGCCGTCGTTGAAAGCGCCCGGGTGCTGTGCCAGTCTCGCCGCCATGACTACGCAGGATTTTCCCTCCACGGCCGGTTTTGCCGCGGCCATTTTCGACTGGTACGACCGGCATGGGCGAAGCCTGCCATGGCGACGTCGTTGGCCGGACCTGGCGCCTGCCTATCATGTCTGGCTTTCGGAGATCATGCTGCAGCAGACAGTGGTGGCGACGGTCATTCCCTATTTTCTGGAATTCACCCGCCGCTGGCCGGATGTGTGCAGTCTGGCGGCGGCCAGCAGCGAGGATGTGATGTCGGCCTGGGCCGGTCTTGGATACTACGCGCGGGCGCGCAATCTGCACCGCGCCGCACAGCAGGTCTGCACCGACCATGCCGGTGAATTCCCGTCGGATGTCGACGGGCTTCGCGGGCTTCCCGGTGTCGGTCCCTACACCGCTGGCGCCATCGCCGCCATGGCTTTCGGTCGGCAGAGCACTGTTGTCGACGGCAATATCGAGCGGGTCATGGCGCGCTATTTCGCCGTTTCGACCCCTTTGCCGGCGGCGAAGGCCGAAATCGGAGGCATCTATGACAGGATCCGTCCGTCGCAGCGGCCTTCGGACTTCCCGCAGGCTCTGATGGATTTCGCGAATGCCGTCTGCACGCCCAAATCGCCGGGATGCCGTGCCTGCCCCCTTGCCGAGGGATGCACCGCCCGCGCCGCCGGCACCCCGGAGATCTGGCCGGTGAAAGCGCCGAAAAAAGTGAAGCCGACGCGGCGGGGAATCGCCTTTGTCGCGATCGACGCTGACGAGCGCGCCTTCATGGTCACACGTCCCGACAGCGGCATGCTTGGCGGCATGCAGGCCTTCCCCTCGGCGGGATGGACCCCGGCCGATCCGGGCTATGACCCGGACGCTCCGCTTGCCAACGCGCCGCTGGAGGCCGACTGGCGGATGGCGGCGGAGCCTGTCGCGCATGTCTTTACCCACTTCACCCTGAGCATGGATGTGGCCGTCGCGAGATTGCCGACGGTGGCAGAGGGGGAGGCCTGGCGCAGGGTGCGGCCGGCCAGCCTGCCGACCCTGATGCGCAAGGTCTGGAAAGCGGCGCGGACACCCGGCTGATCCGCCGGCAAGCCCGGGGCCAAGGCCCTAATGGTTGAAATGCCGCATTCCTGTCGTCGCCATGACGATGCCGGCGGCGTCGGCGGCGGCGATCACCTTGTCGTCTGCCTTCGAGCCGCCAGGCTGGATCACAGCTGTGGTGCCAGCCTCGATCAGCGCGGCAAGTCCGTCCGCAAAGGGGAAGAACGCATCGGAAGCTGCCACCGCGCCAATGGTTCGCGGCGCATCCCAGCCATGATGCGTGGCGGTGTCGCGTGCCTTCTGCGCGGCGATGCGCGCCGAGTCAACGCGGCTCATCTGTCCGGCGCCAACACCGACGGTGCAGCCATCGCGGGCAAAGACGATGGCATTTGATTTCACATGCTTGCAGACCCGCCAGGCAAACATCATGTCGGCGATCTGCCGCCGGTCCGGCTTTGCCGCTGTCACGATGGTCAGGTCGGCTTCGCTGATCGCGCCATTGTCACGCGACTGGGCAAGGAAGCCGCCACTGACTGACTTGATCTTGACGGCCTGTGCAGCCGGGTCAGGCATCGCACCGGTCAGCAGAAGGCGAAGATTCGGCTTATCGGCGAGAATGGCGCGTGCCTCGTCATCGGCGTCAGGCGCAATCACCACCTCGGTAAAAATGCTGGCGATCCCCTGCGCCGTTGCCGCATCCAGTGGCAGGTTGGCGGCGACGATGCCGCCAAATGCGCTGACCGGGTCCGCGGCAAGGGCGGCGTCCCAGGCCGACGCCAGCTCGGCTGCCGACGCCACGCCGCACGGGTTGGCATGTTTGATGATGGCGATCGTCGGATCAGCGAATTCCGCGGCAAGTTCGAATGCCGCGTCGGTGTCGTTCAGATTGTTGTAGGACAGGGGCTTGCCCTGGATCTGCTCGGCCGTGGCAACACCGGGCCTTTCCGGCCCGCCAGCATATAGCGCCGCCCGCTGGTGCGGGTTCTCACCATAGCGCAATTCCTGAAGACGGCGTCCGGCAAGCGTCATGCTGTCGCCAAAACTGTCGCCCGCCATCCAGTCGGCGATGGCCTGGTCGTAGGCGGCCGTGCGCGCAAATGTCTTTCCGGCGAGACGGCGGCGGGTATCCGCGCTGACGTCGCCATCCGCATCAAGTTCCCCGAGAACATGGTCGTAATCCGCGGGATCACAGACAACAGTGACGAATTCGTGGTTCTTTGCCGCCGCGCGGAGCATCGCCGGGCCGCCGATATCGATATATTCGACGAGGGTGGCGAAATTCCCGGTCTTCGCACGCTGCGCCTCGAACGGATAGAGATTGACCGCCAGCAGGTCGATGCCGCCGATCTGCTGTGCTGTCATCGCGGCAAGATGGTCGCTGTTGTCGCGACGTGCCAGCAGGCCGCCGTGAATCTTCGGATGGAGCGTCTTCACCCTCCCATCCATGATTTCGGGAAACCCGGTCACGTCCGACACGTCGGTTACGGCTATCTCCGCCTCGCGAAGGGCATTTGCCGTACCCCCTGTGGACAGGATTTCGAACCCACGCGCGACAAGGCCGCTGGCGAAATCAACCAGTCCGGTCTTGTCGGAAACGGACAGAAGGGCGCGGCGTGCGGTCATGGCGTGGGTGGCTCCGATGATCATGTGGCAGGATGACTTGGCGAGGGTGCCTTATGACAAAGCGGCCGCCCAAAGGCAATCCAAACAAGGCTATTCCGTCCCCCGCAAGAACGCCCAACGGATTTCATGCGCGCCGGTGGTGCGGATGTCGCTGATCACGCTCTTCAGCACGATCTGCTGGCCTGCCTGGCGCACCCCGTCCTCGAAATAGACCGAATTGTCGATTTCGATGACCGCACCCTCCGCCTTGAAGGTCCAGCCTGTGCGGCTCCCCCTGATTTTCATCAGCACACTGCCGTTGGCAAGGCTGGCGGCAGTCACCTTCGGATGTAGATGAAAGCGGATAACAGCAAGGTTGGGAATTTCGCCTGGAGCACCTGTGTATTCAAGATGGTCGGATCCCCGCAGGTTGGTGCCGCCAGTCTTCAGGTACAGCTTGCGATGATGCAGAATTCCGTGCGACCGCTCGAACCCATCATGAGAGGCAACGGCCAGGATGCCGCCCGGCGCCTCGCCGACCTCGACCGCAGAGATGCTGGCAAGTCGTTCCTCGCGGGGACTGGAAGAGTTCTGGTTATCGAGGCCGAGGGTCGAATGCGCCGCTGTCGAGCACATCACCCGCCGCAATGTGGGGTCCGTCATCATCTGGCCGGAATTGACCACCAGCTGCGTCGGGCCGACGCTCATCTCGAACCCAAGTGTGCCGAAACTGCGGGTGGTGTCGCCGCTGACGTCGGGTGCCGGATCGCCGGCATCCATGATCACAACGGTGCGTCCGCTCCCCATCCTCAGAAATCCGGTATAAGGCGCCTGTTGCACGGCTTTGCCCCTTACCCCGGCGCGAAGCATGGTTTCCTCGGTGGTCTCAGCGCTGACACCTCCGCCGCCGTTGAAATGCGCCAGTCGCCCGTCACCATGCCGCCACATCCGCGCCACCCCGCCCATGCGCGCCATGCAGTCGCTGACAACCGCGCCGTCTATTCCGGCCAGGCTTGTGGCCATCCGGAACTCGACAAGCTGGCGCATCAGCGTGATATGCCGGTCGGGCATGCGGCTGACATGCCCGCCATCCGGGTGGATGGCGCTGCCGAGCTTGCTGGCGAGCATGTCCTGGAGCGCCTCGATCCGTCCTGCGTCTCCGCCGAGCGCGGCTTCGGCAAGGGCAAGACCGCGAAGGGCGCCTATCTGCCCATCGATGCTGACCATGCGTCGCCAGTCCATCGCCAGGCACCGGAGTTGCATTTCGACGCTGTGCGCGAGGCGCGCCTGAAAGGCCTCATCTGCGGAATCGCCGTACCAGCCGTAGTTCAGGGCCAGTATGGCAAGCCGCTGGCCCATCAGGTCAGGTCGCCAGTCCGGTAGCCGCCATGCCTGGTTGCCATTGATCCACTCGCTGATGAGGTCGCGTACCCGGCTTCGCGCCTCGATGCTGCCTTCGGCGCGCAAATCGCGGAGCCAGCCGAAACCTGAAAACAACTCGGAGTCGCCCGACAGGTTGGCACGAAAGGCCAGGATGTCACTGCCGCGTGCGGGATCTCCACGCCACGGATCCTGGAGGCCGGGGCGCAGGCTGTCACGCCCACGGCCGCGAAGCTGCCAGCCAAACAGGCCGCTTTGCCGATAGAGCCTTTCTATCCCTGACAGCCGCATTGGCGAAGCGGGGCTATCTGCTGCCCTGTCTGCTGCCCTGTCTGCTGTCATGGCGTGCCTGTCATTCTTTCCCATCACCCGTCTGGATGTCGCAAGTGACCTGTCATGCGGCCGATCTTAACCGTGCTACGAAAAATCCATCAACTCCGCCGAAACTGGCAAAATCACCTGGCACCACCCGCAGCATGCCGTCATCTGTCAGCGCGGGCGCGAAGGCTCCGGCTTCCGCCTTTGTCACCGGGTCGATCACAAGGCCTCCTTTCAACTCGGCGATCACCTGTTCAATCACCGCTTCACCTTCTTCATGCTGCAAGGAACAGGTGGCGTAAATGAGGCAGCCGCCAGGGTCCAGCCATCCGGCGGCGCGCTTGATCAGTGCACGCTGTATGCCCGAAAGGCCGGCAAGATCGGTTGCCGCCCGGTGGCGCAGCACGTCAGGCCGCCGCCGCAGTGTGCCGGTCGCCGAACAGGGTGCGTCAATCAGCACAGCGTCAACCTTGCCACGCGGGGTGAACTTTCGTCCGTCGGCGGCGACAAGCGTCGCGCTCATCTCAAGACGGCCCAGATTACGCTGCAGAATCTCCAGTCTCTGTCTCGAGCTGTCGACAGCCGTAACCGTCGCACCAGCGGCAATCAGCTGCGCTGTCTTTCCGCCGGGAGCGGCACACAGATCGACGACATGGCGGCCTGACAGGTCTCCGAACAGCGCGGCAGGCAGTGCCGCCGCAGCATCCTGCACCCACCAGTGGCCGTCTTCAAAGCCTTCAAGCCTTGTCGGGTCGCCATCAAACGCGCGTCGCACCGTGCGCCCGTCAATGAGGGTGCCTTCCAGAATATCAGCCCAGTCCTCGGGGTCTGTCTTCGGCGTGATGTCGAGCGGTGGCGGCTGCATCATCAGCTCCATCACCTGTCGGGTGCGTCCGGCGCCATATTGCTTGCGCCAGCTCGTGCGAAGCCAGTCCGGAAGATTGTCCTCGACGTCGGTTGCCGACAAAAGCGTCTTCGCCTCGCGCGACAGACGCCGCATCACGGCATTGGTCAGGCCTGTCAGCCTGTCGAATCCGCAGCTCCGCATCAGGTCGACGGTGCTGTTGACCGCCGCGTGCGCTCCGGTCTCGAGGAACAGCAGCTGCGCCGCGCCGATGCGCAGGACATGTATGGCGTCACGTCCCTTTCCGGCTGGCGGCTTTGTCATCACAGTGTCCAGAATGCGGTCGATCTGGCCACCCCGCCTGAGGCAGGTTGTGACAAGCAGGCGGGCAAAGGCACGGTCGCGAGGTTCCAGCGACGCCGCCCGGCGCATCGCCATGTCCAGATAACGACCACCATCAATGGCTTTCAGAATGTCAAAGGCGGCGATGCGGCTCTCAATGCCGGCAGGATCTGCCTGATGGTTCTTGGGTGGCGCGGCGTTCTGCGGCATACGGGCTCTTCTTGTCTTTGGCTGTCCAAGGGGGCATATAGGTTTTCATGGAAACTGACAAGACAAAGACCAGAGACGATGCCGCCGCTGCGCCGTCCCCCACGGATGGTGTCGGGGGAGCGGCCGCAGATGGTTCGGATTCGTCTGAAATGCCGCGTGAAATCAATGGGCCGAAGGGCCCCGAGCCGACGCGGTACGGCGATTGGGAACAAAAGGGCCGGTGCAGCGATTTCTAGCCCCGGATCGCAACGCCCGGCCAAGCGGTCCGGGAAACGGCGACACGCCGGGTGACCTGTCATGACCCGTCTGAAAACCGAAATGCTTGTGGCTGCCGCCATTCGCACCGCCAGCGCCGAGCTTGTCGATTGCGTCGTCATCCGCCGTGGCAACGCCGAGGCTGGCGCCATTCTCATCCACATGGACGCTCTTGACGGCAGGCATATGCTTCTCGCCCGCGCGCTCGATTTTGACGGGGCCTACAGCTGGCGCGCGGTGCTGGCCGGCGAGTCCGGAGACGGCTGGACCGATCGGGAAGCGGTGGAGACAAGGCTGGCGCGCGAAATGGATATCGACCCTGACGCCTGGATCCTTGGTGTGCAGGATGCTCGTGGCCGCAATCCGTTTGACCTGCTGTGAGCCCCGACATTGGCATCGGCGGCAAGGATGGGATATAACCACACGATGATCAGATCACGACGCGATACAGCGCAGCCGGACCGACGGCTGAGCGTGGCCCCGATGATGGACTGGACCGACAGGCATTGCCGGCATTTCCACCATCTTGTCGCGCCTGACGCGCTGCTGTTCACCGAGATGGTGACGGCTGACGCGGTGATCCATGGTGATCGCGACCGGCTTCTTGGACAGCCGCCGGAAGATGTAGCAGCTTCTGTCCCGGTGGCCCTGCAGCTTGGTGGCAGCGACCCGGCGCGGCTTGCCGAGGCGGCGCGCATCGCCAATGACTATGGATATGTCGAGATCAACCTGAATGTCGGCTGTCCGTCGGACCGGGTCCAGTCGGGACGGTTCGGGGCCTGTCTGATGGCCGAACCCGCGCTGGTTGCGGACTGCATGACGGCGATGGCCGCGGCGACCGACCTTCCGGTCACGGTGAAATGCCGCATCGGCATCGATGACATGGATGAGGAAGAGGGACTTGACCGCTTCGTCGATGCCATGGAGGGGGCAGGTGTTTCCACCGTCTATCTTCATGCGCGAAAAGCATGGCTTCAGGGGCTGAGCCCGAAGGAAAACCGCGATATTCCGCCGCTGAATTATGACCGCGCGGCGCGGCTGGCCGCCGCCCGGCCGGCGATGCAGATCATCCTGAATGGCGGATTGCATGATCTCCAAACGACCTTGAACCTGTTTCCGGGCTTTGCCGGCGTGATGCTTGGCCGTGCTGCTTACCGCACGCCGATGATCCTTTCCGAGCTTGCGTCCTCGATCTTTGGGCGGCTGCAACCGGTGCGGCTGGACATCGCCGCCGCCATGGCGGATTACGCCGACCGACGCACCGCCGAAGGGGTGCCGCTTCATGCCATTACCCGCCACATGCTTGGTCTCTATCACGGCCAGCGCGGGGCCCGCCTGTGGCGACGGCATCTCGGCGAGGAGGCGCGCAACCGCCGGGATGGCGGGGCGCTTATCCGGGAAGTCGCCGAAGCCTGCGAGGCGATGGCGTCGCGACTGGCGGCCTGACATTTCGCAACCGCCGCATTCACATGATTGAAAGCCGCCCAGAACCGGAGACGAAAACGTGAGCGAAGAAGCCAGCAAGGCCCAGAGCGGGGGGCAGAACGACCCGGCCGGGACAAACGAGCGCCCCGGCCGGAAATTCCTTCTTGATCTTGGGCCGCTTGCCGTCTTTTTCGCGGCAAACTACATCACCGGCGACTTCATGCTGGCGGTGAAAATTCTTGTCGGGACGACGGTGATTGCGCTGGCCGCCGGCTGGATGCTGGAACGGCGGGTGTCTATGATGGCGCTTGTCGGCTGTGTTGCGGTCGCGTTCTTCGGAGGTCTGTCCGTCTATTTCGACAACGACCTCTTCATCAAGATCAAGCCGACGGTGCTGACCTGTCTGCTGGCGGCGGTGATCGCCGGCGGCAGGCTTTTGGGCCGCAACCCGCTTGGGGCGATCATGGGATCGCAGATCCGCATGCGTGATGCCGGATGGCGGGCCATCAGCTGGATTTGGGTGGCGATGTTCCTGACAACCGCGCTTGCGAACGAGATCGCCTGGCGAAGTCTGAGCACAGATGACTGGGTAACCTTCAAAGTCTTCGGTATTACAGGCATTTCCCTGATATTCACAGTGATCAGCGTGCCGATCATGACGCGTCACCAGATCGAGGAATAGACAGCCCGAAGGCTGGCTTCTGTCCAGATTCCCTTCGCTTTGTCGCGAAATAACCAGATTCAGTCGCGCTTGCCGCACAGTCCGGACTTTGCATGTCGCAATGGTGATCAAGGAGACCACATCGCCCGCGGGCCATGCGCTGGAGGAACGTAACCATGTCCGATGAAGAAGATATCATCCTGTCCGAACTGGACGACGACGAACTTGTCCAGCAGATGCATGACGACCTTTATGACGGCCTCCAGGACGAGATCCGCGAAGGGGTCGAGATTCTTCTTGAGCGCGGATGGACGCCCTATGATGTTCTGACCAAGGCGCTTGTCGAGGGTATGACCATCGTCGGCATCGACTTCCGCGACGGCATCCTGTTTGTTCCGGAAGTCCTGATGGCGGCCAACGCCATGAAGGCCGGCATGACCATCCTTCGCCCGCTGCTGGCCGAGACCGGCGCGCCGAAGGTCGGCTCGATGGTCATCGGCACCGTCAAGGGCGATATCCACGACATTGGCAAGAACCTTGTCTCGATGATGCTCGAAGGTGCCGGGTTCGACGTCGTCGATATCGGCATCAACAACCCGGTCGAGAATTATCTCGAGGCGCTTGAAGAGCACAAGCCGGACATCCTCGGCATGTCGGCGCTGCTGACCACCACCATGCCCTACATGAAGGTTGTCATTGACGCCATGGTCGAGAAGGGCATCCGCGACGACTATATCGTTCTTGTCGGCGGCGCGCCGCTGAACGAGGCGTTCGCCGATTCCGTCGGGGCCGACGCCTATTGCCGCGACGCCGCGGTGGCTGTCGAGACCGCCAAGGAGATGGTGGCCGCGAAGCGTGGCAAGGAAGCCGCGGCCGGCTGACCGGCGCGTGGGCGCTGCGGCCGCATCCCCGTCCGCAACATCCGGCCTGACGCTGGTGGCGTGCGGGGCGCTGGCGCGTGAGTTGCTGGCCATCACCTCGCAATTTCCTGATGAGGTTCTGGACATTACCTGCCTTCCGGCGTCCTGGCACAACCATCCGGAACGTATTGTTCCCGGCCTCCGCCGCAAGGTGGCGGCGTTGCGGCGCAAAGGGCGCGAGGTGGCTGTCGTCTATGGTGACTGCGGCACTGGCGGCGAGATTGACGCCTTCCTGGTCGAGCAGCAGCTGGACCGCATTCCGGGGCCGCATTGCTATGAGATGTTTCTTGGACCGGCGCAGTTCGAGCAGGAGATGGATCGCGAGCTTGGCACCTTCTTCCTGACAGACTATATGGTCCGGCATTTCGAGAGACTTGTCATGCAGGGGATGGGGCTTCGCAAACATCCGCAGCTCCGTGACATGTATTTCGGCAATTACCGTCGCGTCCTCTACATCGCGCAGACCGAAGACAGGGCATTGCAGGACAAGGCACGCGCCGCGGCGGCGGAGCTCGGCCTCGACTACGACTATCGCTTCACTGGCCTCGGCGGTTTCACAGGCTGGGTGGAGTCACGCATGAACCCCGGCGGATTGCCGGCCACAGGAGACTGAAGATGGCGCAGCTGGTCACCCTTTACTGGCGGGACATCCCCGCCCAGGTCATCGCCGAGCGCGGCCGTGGCCGCAAGCGCGAACAGGCAAAAATCGAGCTCCATCGCCGCTTCGCCATCGCCATTGACGCGGCGGCGATGCGTGACGGGGCTGACTCGACAGATGACTATCTGGCGGAATGGCGGCGCGGCGAGCCTGTGGAATGCGGTGACGACCTGGAAGCCGAGGCCGCGGCCCGCGCCAGCGCGCTGGAAGCAGATTATCCGGCGGAGCGGGTGAAGAGCCTTGTCGAGAATGGCGGGAACGAACCCGGCTGAGCGCCTGCAGGCAACGGTGCCGCATGTCGCAATCGGAAGAGAGTGGGGCGTCGGCAAGCCATCGCTCCGAGGGTGAAATCGCCATGCTTCGGCCACCTGCTGTCACCGCCCGGCGCGTGGCGCGGCCGCAGGCGCATCACTGAATATAATGTTACCGACTCTGATGGGGTTCGACATGGCTACCAGCATCGAGACAATCCAGACCGCAGCATCCAACTGGTCCATCGAAGTGACCCCGACCGGCGCCACCAAGATCGAGAGTTTCCGCGACTGTCTTGATGCGGGAACAACCGTCAATGTCACCTTCCTTCCCGGCACCGACCCGGCCGATACCATCGCCGTGTGCGAGCGTCTGCATAATGACGGCATGCGGCCGGTGCCGCATCTGGCGGCGCGCTCGCTTCGCGACGCTGACCAGCTTGACGCGCTGCTGAGCGCCTACACCTCGAAATGCGGGGTGGAGGAGGTGCTGTGCATCGGTGGCGGCGTCGACAATCCGGTTGGCGCCTTCGATGCGACGATGCAGGTACTTCAGACCGGCCTGATCCAGAAACACGGCATCCGCCATATCGGTGTCGCCGGTCATCCCGAGGGCAGCCCCGACATCACCGATGACGAGATTGCCGAAGCGCTTGGCGCGAAGAACGAGCTGGCGAAGGCCGAGGGGCTGGAGCTCTATATCGAGACCCAGTTCTGCTTCGAGGCCGATATCGTTCTTGACTGGGAACGCCGTGTTCGTGCCGCCGGCAACGGCCTGCCGATCCGGATCGGCATTCCTGGCCCGGCGACGATCAAGACGCTGTTCCGTTTTGCGCAGATTTCCGGTATCGGCCCGTCGATGCGGTTCATTTCGAAACAGGCGAAGAATGTCGCCAAGCTGATGACAGTGCAGTCGCCGCATCTGCTGCTGGCAGGCCTTGCCGAAGGCATGGCCGCTGACAAGGAATGCCTGATCCGGCATTTCCACTACTACCCGTTCGGGGGATTTGCACGCACCGCCGCCTATGCCGGTGCCATTGCCGATGGCAGGATCGAGATGCTGCCGAAAGGCGGATTTGACGTGATTGACGGCTGATCGCCGCGTCACCAGAGGAGCAGGACTATGACCAGGACCCTAATTTCTTCCGAAAAGCAGGAAGTCACCATCGGCTTTGACGCGCCCTTCTGCGTGATCGGCGAGCGGATCAACCCGACAGGGCGCAAGCTGCTGGCCGCCGAAATGGCGGAAGGCAATTATGACCGCGTGATCTCCGACGCCGTGGCCCAGGTCGAGGCCGGCGCCACCATGCTGGATGTGAATGCCGGCATTCCTATGGCCGACGAGCCGGCGATCCTTGCCGAATCCATCAAGCTGGTCCAGGACACGGTTGATGTGCCGCTCGCCATCGACAGCTCGATCGTCGCCGCGCTCGAGGCTGGCCTCGCCGTCTACAAGGGTAAGCCGCTGGTGAATTCCGTAACCGGCGAAGAGGAGCGGCTGGAAGTCGTCCTGCCTCTGGTGAAGAAATACAACGCAGCCGTCGTCGCCATCTCGAATGACGAGACCGGCATCTCGGAAGATCCGAATGTCCGCTATGACGTTGCCAAGAAGATCGTCGAGCGCGCCGAGGATTACGGCATTCCGCGCGAGGATGTCGTTGTCGACCCGTTGATCATGCCGGTCGGCGCGATCAATCTTGCCGGCCGGTCGGCGCTGGATCTGATCATCCGGCTTCGCACCGAGCTCAAGGTCAACACCACCTGCGGCGCCTCCAACATTTCCTTCGGCTTGCCGAACCGTCATGGCCTGAACGCGGCTTTTCTGTCGATGGCGGCTGGTGCCGGCATGACCTCGGCCATCATGAATCCGCTTCATGCCGAGGAGATGACAGGCATCATGGGCGCCAATGTGATGAACGGGCAGGATCCGGAATGCCGCCGCTGGATCCAGAAATTCCGTGAGCCGGCAGCGGCAGGCGAGGGTGGACGCGAGCGTCGCCAGACCCGTCGCCGTCGCAGCGCATAGCAACAGACAGGTAACGCCATGGCGGAGTCCGGCACCGACATCAAGATCGTCTTCACGCCGTCCGGCCGGCAAGGCCATGTTCCTGCCGGAACCACCGTGCTGCAGGCAGCGCGGACACTTGGCGTTGATATCGATTCGGTCTGTGGCGGGCGGGCGCTGTGCGGGCGTTGCCAGGTGGATGTCGGAAGCGGCGAATTCGCCAAGCATGGCATTATCTCCGGCGCTGACAGCCTGTGCGGTGTGACGGCTGTCGAAACCCGCTATGCCGAGAAGAAGGGGCTTGCCGAGGGACGCCGCCTGTCCTGCCAGTCGATCCTTCAGTCGGATGTCGTTATCGACGTGCCGCCGGAAAGCCAGGTTCACAACCAGCTTGTCCGGAAAGCCGCCGATGACCGGCAGATCGAGATGGACCCGATCATCAGGCTTTGCCTTGTCGAGGTTCGCGAGCCAGACATGCATGAGCCATCCGGCGATTTCCGCCGTCTTGTCGAGGCGCTTGAATCGCAATGGCCGGACCGTGTGAGCGGCGATATCGGCTGCGACCTCCATATCCTGCAACAGCTGCAGCCGGTGCTGCGCGCCGGCAACTGGCAGGTCACGGTGGCGCTTCGCGACGGCAGTCACATCATCGGCATCTGGCCGGGGCTGAAGGAACAGGTTGTCGGCGTGGCCATCGATGTCGGGTCGACCACCATGTCGGCGCATCTGTGCGATATGGTCACCGGCGATGTGCTGGCCTCGACCGGCGCGATGAATCCCCAGATCCGCTTTGGCGAGGATCTGATGAGCCGCGTGTCCTACGGGATCATGAACCCGGGCGGGCATCTGGAAATGACAACGGCCGTCATTGACGGGCTGCAGAAGCTGATCTCCGGCGCGGCCGAGCAGGCCGGCCTTGCCGCCGACGATGTTGTCGAGATTGTGCTGGTCGGCAATCCGGTGATGCACCACCTTCTTCTCGGCATCGATCCGGTGGAGCTTGGCGGCGCGCCTTTCGCGCTTGCGGTGGACACTTCGGTCGAGATGCGCGCCTCCGAACTCGGTCTCGAGGTGAACAGGGGCGCGCGTGTCTATGTTCTGCCCTGCATCGCCGGCCATGTCGGCGCGGATGCGGCCGGCGTCGTGCTTGCCGAGGCCCCGCAGAAGGATGTGATCAATACGCTTGTCGTCGATGTCGGTACCAATGCCGGGATTGTTGTCGGCAACAGCCAGCGGATGCTTGCGGCGTCCTCCCCAACCGGGCCGGCCTTCGAAGGGGCGCAGATCTCTTCCGGCCAGCGCGCAGCGCCGGGCGCGATTGAGCGGATCCGCATCGACAAGGACACGCTTGAGCCGCGCTTCCGTGTCATCGGGGTAGAGCAGTGGTCTGACGAGGACGGGTTCGACGAGGCGGTGAAAGCCACCGGCATCACCGGCATCTGCGGGTCCGGCATTATCGAGATCCTGGCCGAGATGTATATCGCCGGCATTCTGTCCACTGACGGCGTGATCGACGGCGCGGTGGCGGCGCGCACTGCGCGCATCGAGGAAGACGGCCGCACCTTCGCCTATCGCATTTCCGAGAATGTGGTGGTCACGCAGAATGATGTGCGCGCCATCCAGCTTGCCAAGGCCGCGCTTCATGCCGGCTTCCGCCTGCTGATGGACAAGATGGAGTTGAAAAGCGTTGACCGCGTGGTCCTTGCAGGCGCCTTCGGAACGCATATCGATCCGAAATACGCCATGGTTCTGGGAATGATCCCGGACTGCGAGCTGGAAAATGTGCGGGCCGCCGGAAATTCCGCCGGAACCGGCGCGCGCATGGCGCTTCTCAACAAGGGCGCGCGCCAGGAAATCGAGGCGGTTGTCCGCGATATCGAGAAGATCGAGACGGCAGTCGAGGCCTCGTTCCAGGACCAGTTCGTCAAAGCGATGGCGATCCCGCACAAGAGCGAGCCTTATGCCAAGCTTTCGGCGGCTGTCGAGCTGCCGGAGCGCATTCTCACCCCCGATGAAGCGCCGGCTATCGAGAGCGGCCGCCGCCGTGGCGGACGCCGGCGCGGCGCCTAGGCGGTATCCGCTGGATCGTCCTGTTTCGGCGACATCTCCTCCAGCCGTGCCGCGGCGCTCTTCGCCCGCCGCCAGCTCGCATAGGCAAGCCATGCCATGCCGCCAAGGGTCAGCGCATAGCATGGCCAGACGAAAGCGGCGAAGCCTCCCATGTCGAAGAAGCCTGCCATCACCGGGTTCCTCGTGCGGCCTGACGAAGCTGCAGATTGCTGATCCGCCGTTCCACCAGCAACGCCTTCATCCGCAGAATGACGATCACCGCGAAATAGAGATGCATGCCTGCCAGCATCAGCAGCAGTGGCACCAGCATCGCCTGATCGATCGCCACGCCGCCGCTTCGCAGCAGGCTGGCAGGCTGGTGAAGCGTATTCCACCAGTCGACCGAGAATTTCACGATCGGCACATTGACCAGCCCGACAAGCGCCAGCAGCGCCGCCGGGCGGCTGCCGCGCTCCGGCTGGTCGAAGCCGTTGGCAAGCGCGATCACCCCAAGATAGAAGAAGAACAGGATCAGCATCGAGGTCAGGCGCGCATCCCACACCCACCAGGCACCCCACATCGGCTTTCCCCAGAAGGCGCCGGTGACAAGTGTCAGGAAGGCGAACATCGCGCCTGCCGGAGCCATCGCCCGAAGCGCGATATCGGCAAGCGGGTGCCGCCAGACAACATAGAAAAGTCCGCACAGACCCAGCGCGACATAGCCAAGCGTCGCAAGCCAGGCTGCCGGCACATGGACATACATGATCCGCACCGTGTCGCCCTGCTGATAGTCCGGCGGCGAGGCGAGAAGCCCGTAATAGAGGCCGGCCGCCACCAGCCCGCCTGCCAGCAGCACAAGCGGCCAGAACAGCCGGTCGGCGATCCGCATGAACCGTGTCGGATTGGCGAGATAGTCAAACATCACCGCCCCCTATAGCGCATTCCGCCCGGGCGGGGACAGGCGCATCACGCCGCACCGCGGACATCTTCTGATGACTGCCGGGACAGGTCATCCGCCGCTCTCCGATTCACTTTCGGCAAGGGCGGCGGCAGCGATGAAGGGCGCGATCGCCAGCAGCACCGCCAGCACCGCCCCCAGAAGCATCAGATGCGGGGTGACCACCCGGCCTTCGTCAGGCGCGGAGGCCAGCGCCCCGAAGATCAGCACCGGCATCGCCGGCGGCAGCACCAAAATCGCCATCAGCCCGCTGCCGCCCCGCGCCCCCTCGCTCAGGGCGGCGCCAATCACCCCCAGAAGCGTCAATGCCGCCGTGCCAAGCGCCAGCGCCAGCATCATCGCCGCAAGCTGTCCCGGCCCCAGATTCATCAGAAGCGCCATCAGCGGCGTCACCGCGATGATCGGCAGCGCCGACAGCGCCCAGTGGCCAAGCGCCTTGGCAAGCGCATAGACGGCCAGCGGCATCGGCGACAGCGCCACCTGGTCGACCCAGCCACAGCGCACATCATCGCTGAAAATGCGGGTAAAGCCGGCGAGGCTTGCCAGCATCGCCGCCACCCAGATGACCGGCACCGCGATCATCCGGAGCTGCGCCGGGTCCGGCCCCAGCGCCAGCGGGAACAGGGTCACGATGATCAGGAAGAATCCCAGCACCACAAGCATGTCGCCGCGTCCCGCCCATCCAAGCGACAGGTCGCGGCGGAGCTGCAGCTCGAACGGTGTTATCGGCCTCATGTCGGCACCTCGAGGGTGAGGGTGCGCGGCTTGTGGGTGACGCCAAGCGGAAGATGGGTTGCCGCCAGCACCATGCCGCCGCCTTCGAGATGGCCGGAGATCAGATCATCGAGCGCGATGCTGGAGGCGGCGTCGAGCCCGGCATTGGGCTCGTCCAGAAGCCACAGCGCATGCGCCTGTCCCAGTGTCAGCCTGGCCAGTGCGACGCGCCGCCGCTGCCCGTGGGAGAGGCGGCGCACCGGCAGCTCGGCAAAGGGGCGGGCCTGCATCCTGTCAAGCGCCGCGTCGATCGCCGCGTCATCACCGGCAAGGCCGTTGAGCCGCGCCCAGTCGCCAAGGTTGCGCCGCCCGCTCAGCGCCGGCGACAGCCCGTCGGCATGGCCGATATACAGGATCGGCACATCGCATTCGATCCGGCCGGCGGGAGCCGGAAGCCGCCCGGCGATGGTCCGCAGCAGGGTGGATTTGCCGCTGCCGTTCGGGCCGCGAAGAAGCACCACCTCGCCTGGCCCGATGCGCAGCGACAGCGCCGGCTGCACCAGCCGCCCACCACGCAGCAGCACGACATCCGACAGGCGGAGGCCTGCCGGCGCGGCGGCGGGATCGGGAGTGGTGTCGGGCAGAGTGGCGCGCATGACCCTGTATTTACAGGCTGCGGCCCCAGCGGTCCAGAATTAGCCGCTGTGCGTTTGGTCACAGTTCTGTTTGAAGCTGGCAATTCAAACTGGAAAAAGCGGCGTCTGGCGGCTATATACAGGGGGACCGTCGTGGGGCGCTCCTCAGGCTGGCCGACCCGGGTGCCGGGTCCACAATTTCATCGATACCGGCAGGTGCCGGCCATGCGCCGCGACGCCTGTCATCATACGCGACGCTGCGCGCCGATGTCGGTTCCGACAATGTCGGCTGCCTTGTGACAGGGCCGGCGGATGGCTGTCCATCCCGCCAGGCAGCGCCGCCGAACAGACTTCGTGGGGGACGAGATGTCTTTGTATGACGCCTATCTGGAAGAGATCGAAAACCGCAAGACGCAGGGGCTGAAACCGAAGCCGATCGACGATGGCGGGCTTGTCGCCGAGCTGATCGCGCAGATCCGGGACGAGGGCCATGCGCAGCGCGCCGCCTCGCTCGATTTCCTTATCTACAACACGCTTCCGGGCACGACCAGCGCCGCTGGCGTGAAGGCCGCCTTTCTGAAGGACATCGTGCTTGGCGCGGTGGTTGTTCCCGAAATCACCCGCGCCTTCGCCCTTGAGCTTCTGTCGCACATGAAGGGCGGGCCCTCGATCGAGGTTCTTCTGGACCTTGCGCTTGGCGACGACGCCGGCATCGCCGGTGAGGCCGCCGAGGTGCTGAAAACACAGGTCTTCCTCTATGAGGCCGACAAGGAGCGGCTGAAATCCGCGCTCGATGCCGGCAATGCGGTGGCCCGCGGCATCCTGGAAAGCTATTCCGACGCCGAGTTTTTCACCCGCCTTCCGGAGATCGACGAGGAGATCAAGGTGGTCACCTATATCGCCGCCGAGGGCGATATCTCCACCGACCTTCTCTCGCCCGGCAACCAGGCGCATTCGCGCGCCGACCGCGAGCTTCACGGCAAATGCATGATCACCGAGAAGGCGCAGCAGGAAATCAACGCGCTGAAGCTGCAGCACCCTGACAAGCAGGTGATGCTGATCGCCGAGAAGGGCACCATGGGCGTCGGCTCCTCGCGCATGTCCGGCATCAACAATGTCGCGCTCTGGACCGGCAAGCAGGCCAGCAAATATGTGCCCTTCGTCAATTTCGCCCCGATCGTCGCCGGCACCAACGGCATCTCGCCGATCTTCCAGACCACTGTCGGTGTCACCGGCGGTATCGGCATCGATCTGCAGAACTGGGTGAAGAAGCTTGATTCCGACGGCAACCCGATCCTGAACAATGACGAGAACCCGATCCTCGAACAGAGATATTCGGTCGAGACAGGCACTGTTCTGACGATCAACACGAAGGACAAGAAGCTTCTGTCCGAGGATGGCGGCGAGGAGCATGTCGATGTCGCCTCCTCCTTCACCCCGCAGAAGATGGAATTCATTCGCGCCGGCGGCTCCTACGCCATCGTCTTCGGCAAGATGCTGCAGACTTTCGCCTGCGAGGCTCTGGGCATCCCGCTGAAATC
>JBMHCH010000060.1:0-6364 GCA_049890015.1 Puniceispirillaceae bacterium (SeqCode) | reverse complement strand
ATGAGGCCGCTCTTTTCGCCCGCATCGAGTCTCGCGCTGCCGAAACCGGCGGGTCGCGGGCTGACGACAATGCCGAGACGCTTCGCAAGCGTCTGGCGGTATATCACGAGAACACAGCGCCGCTGCTCCCCTACTATGAGGCGAGGGGGCTTCTGCGCAAGGTGGACGGCATGGCAGCGATCGATGAGGTCGGCCAGGCAATCGACGCCATTCTGGCGTCATAACTGAGCGTTGAGGTTGACTGTAGAGGGCAAAAGCCTATAATTCGCCGCCTTCGAGATATAGACAGGTGGCGCGGAACGTCCGGAAAGGGCGGCGGTCCGAAACAGTCGTAATTTGACGGTGTCTTTTGACAGGCACGTTAGCGAAAGGGAGCCAGACAGTGGCACGTATTGCGGGTGTAAACATTCCCACCAAGAAGCGGGTGGAAATCGCACTGACCTATATCCACGGCATTGGCCGGACGAGCGCCAAGGGCATTTGCGACAAAGCAGGTGTTCCGGACGAGCGCCGCGTGGCCGATCTTTCCGAGGACGAGCTGACCAAGCTTCGCGATATCATTGACGCCGACTTCCTGGTCGAGGGCGACCTTCGCCGGAAGACCTCGATGGACATCAAGCGCTACCTTGATCTTGGTTGTCTTCGCGGCCTTCGTCATCGCCGCAATCTGCCGGTCAGGGGCCAGCGCACGCACACGAACGCGCGCACCCGCAAGGGCCCTGCCAAGCCGATTGCCGGCAAGAAGAAATAACCCGGAACGCCGAGGAGAGAGCATATGGCAAAACAACCAGCGCAAGGCCGGGTCCGTCGCCGCGAACGCAAGAACATCACCAGCGGTGTCGCGCATGTGAATTCGACCTTCAATAACACGATGATCACCATCACCGATGTCCAGGGCAACACGATTGCCTGGGCGTCCGCTGGTGGCATGGGTTTCAAGGGATCGCGCAAGTCGACCCCGTTCGCGGCTCAGATGGCCGCTGAAGAAGCAGGCAAGAAAGCCGCCGAACATGGGATGAAATCGCTCGACGTCCAGGTGCGTGGTCCTGGCTCGGGTCGGGAGTCCGCCCTTCGTGCCCTCCAGGCCGTCGGGTTCAATGTGACTTCGATCCGTGACGTGACCCCGATCCCGCATAACGGGTGCCGCCCGCGCAAGCGCCGCCGCGTCTGATCGACACCGCACCGCCGCGCAATATGCGCCGACCCTCGGGTCCGGCGCCGCCCACACTGGACATTGTTCGCATAGAGGAACACCAATATGATTGAAAAGAACTGGCTGGACCTGAAAAAGCCGGACGAGCTTGAGATCAAGCAGTCCGAATACAACCCGAGCCAGGCGGTGATCGAGGTCGGCCCGTTCGAGCGCGGATTCGGCGTGACCATCGGTAACGCGCTTCGTCGCGTCCTGCTGTCGTCGCTTCAGGGCTCGGCCATTTCGGCAGTGCAGATCCAGGGTGTTGTTCACGAATTTTCGTCGATCCCGGGTGTCCGCGAGGATGTCACCGATCTGGTGCTGAACCTGAAGGGCGTCGCCGTTCGCGTCGATGACGACCAGCCGAAGCGGCTTCGTCTTGCTGCGGAAGGTCCGGCAACAGTGACCGCCGGCATGATTTCCGAGACAGCCGGCGTCGAGATCATGAACCCCGATCACGTCCTGTGTCAGCTCGACAAGGGCGCCTCGGTCGCGATGGAGCTGACCGTCACTTCCGGCAAGGGCTATGTCGCGGCAGGCAGCATGCGCAGCGAGGATTCGCCGATCGGCCTGATCCCGATCGATGCCATCTACAGCCCGGTGCGCCAGGTGGCCTACAAGGTCGATAACGCGCGTGTCGGCCAGATCACGGACTATGACAAGCTGCTGCTGACCGTCGAGACAGACGGCTCGATCACGCCCGAGGACGCCGTCGCTTTTGCCGCGCGCATTCTTCAGGAGCAGCTGCAGACCTTCATCAACTTCGAAGAGCCGAAAGAGCAGCCATCCGCCGAAGACAGCGAGGATCTGCCGTTCAGCCGCAACCTTCTCCGCAAGGTGGACGAGCTGGAGCTTTCGGTGCGCTCGGCGAACTGCCTGAAGAACGACAATATCGTCTATATTGGCGATCTGGTGCTGAAGACCGAATATGAGATGCTTCGCACGCCGAATTTCGGCCGCAAGTCGCTGAACGAGATCAAGGAAGTGCTCAAGGGCATGAATCTGGAGCTTGGCATGGATATCCCGACCTGGCCGCCGGAGAATGTCGAGGAGCTTGCCCGTCGCCTGGACGAGCCTTTCTAGGGCGTCACGACAGGTACAATTTTGCATGACCCGGCAGGCAAGGGGCAGGCTGGGCAAAGGGAGACAGGAAAATGCGTCATCGTTATGGCGGACGGAAGCTGAACCGCACATCGCAGCATCGCCAGATGCTGTTCCGGAACATGGCACAGGCTCTGATCAAGCATGAGCAGATCGTCACCACACTGCCGAAGGCGAAGGAGCTTCGCCCGGTGGTCGAGCGTCTGATCACTCTTGGCAAGCGCGGCGACCTGCACGCCCGGCGCATGGCCCACGCCCGCCTTCGCGACGATGCGATGACGAAGAAGCTGTTCGAGGTGCTTGGCCCGCGTTATCAGGAACGCGCCGGTGGATATACCCGCGTTCTCAAGGCTGGCTTCCGCTATGGTGATTCCGCGCCGATGGCGGTGATCGAGCTTGTCGATCGCGACGAGGACGCCCGCGGTCAGGATTCCGGCCCGGTGCAGGTTCAGGACGATCTGGCAGCTGAGGAAACCGCGGCCTGATCCCGGTTCCGCAGAATGCATGCAAGGCCGTTTCCGGAGCCGGAAGCGGCCTTTTTCTTTGCCGCATGGCCCGGCTTCAGGCAAATTTAGCGCCATGACTCAGCTTGATCTGGAAACCGGCATGCCTGGCGGCGCGAGCGAGGGCACGGCACCCCTTGCCGAGCTGTTGCGTCCGCGCAGTCTGGGTGAGGTCGTCGGGCAGGAGGCGCTTCTCGGCCCCCAGGGACGGCTTCGCCGGATGCTCGATGGCGGCGATCTGGCCTCGATCATTTTCTGGGGACCACCCGGCACAGGCAAGACCACCATCGCCCGCCTTCTGGCTGCCGAGGCCGGCATGGAGTTCGAGCCGATCTCCGCCGTGTTCGACGGCGTTGCCGATCTTCGAAAGGTGTTCGAGCGCGCCGGCAAGCGCCGCGCCGCCGGTGCCCGCACCCTGCTGTTTGTCGATGAGGTGCACCGTTTCAACAAGGCGCAGCAGGACGGTCTGCTGCCGCGGGTCGAGGATGGCACGGTGACCCTGATCGGGGCGACAACCGAGAATCCGTCCTTCGCCCTGAATGGCGCGCTGCTGTCGCGGGCGCAGGTGATGCTGGTCGAGCGGCTGTCGATGGACGCGCTGGAGGCCCTTCTGGCACGGGTCGAGTCGCATCTGGGCACATCCCTGCCGCTGGATGACGAGGCGCGGGCCGCCCTCAAGGCGATGGCCGACGGCGATGGCCGATATCTTCTGAACATGGCTTCTTCATTGACAAGCCTTGCGGGCGCGGAGCCGCTGGATCCCCAGGGGCTTGTCGCCATTGTCGCTGGCCGGGCGCCGGCATTCGACCGCGCCGGCGAGCAGCATTACAATCTGATGTCGGCGCTTCACAAGACGCTTCGCGGCTCCGACGCCGACGCCGCGCTCTACTGGCTGGCGCGGATGTTCGCCGGCGGCGAGGATCCGCATTACATTCTGCGCCGGCTGACGCGTTTCGCGTCCGAGGATATCGGGCTTGCCGAGCCGGAGGCGCTGCCGCGCGCGCTTGCCGCCTGGCAGGCCTATGAAAGGCTGGGCAGCCCCGAGGGCGAGCTGGCAATCGCGAATCTGGTCATCTATCTGGCCACAGCGCCGAAATCCAACGCCGCCTATGTCGCGATGAAGGCTGCCAATCGCGCCGCGGCGGCAACCGGATCACTGATCCCGCCAGCGCATATCCTGAACGCGCCGACGAGGCTGATGAAGGATCTCGGCTATGGCAGGGGCTATGAATATGACCATGACAATCCGGACGGATTCAGCGCGCAGAACGGCTTTCCCGACGGTATGGAGCGTGAGCGATTCTACCAGCCTGTCGAGCGCGGCTATGAGCGCGAGATAGGCAAGAGACTGGCCTATTGGGACCGGCTGCGCGCCGACAAATCCGGCGGCGCCGACAAATCCGGTGGCGCTGATGGGGAAGGCGCGCCATGACTCTGTCGATGCTTGCCGCGGTTGGCGCCGGGGGCGCCATTGGTGCCATGGCCCGCTATGGCGTGGCGCAGTTTGTCGGAGCCGGGCTGTTCGGCATGGCCGGACCGCTGGCGACGCTGATTGTCAATGTCGCGGGAAGCGCCATGATGGGCGGGATCGCCGGCGTGCTCGCGGCTGGGTTTGCGTTGCCCGAAGCCTGGCGCGGGTTCATCGCTGTCGGGTTTCTCGGGGCGCTGACCACTTTTTCGAGCTTTGCGCTGGATACCGGCCAGTTGGCGGCGCGCCAGGGGGCGGCGATGGCGGCTTTCTATGTCGGCCTGTCGGTGCTGCTGTCGCTTGCTGCCTTTTTCGCGATGCAGGCCGTTGTCGGCGCCTTCATGGGGCGCATGCCGACATGACAGTGAATGAGGACCATGAGGACAGGCGACCCGACTGGTGGCTTGTCGAAGTGCCGGAGAGTGAGGACGACACCCGCATCGACAGGTTCCTGCGGCGGCTGGTGCCCGGCCTGACGCAGGGCCCGGTCGAAAAGATGCTGCGCTCTGGGCTGATCCGGCTTGACGGCGCGAAAGCAAAACCCTCGACGAGGCTTGGCGTCGGCCAGCAGCTCCGCCTGCCGCCGCATCTTCGCGACGCGCCGGTGACCGAGACCGCACCCGCACCTGTCACCGCCAGCCCGCAGCTTCGCCGGCAGTTTGCCGAAATGGTGGTGGCCGAAGGCGAGGACTGGATCGCCATCAACAAGCCGTCTGGTCTGGCGGTGCAGGGCGGGTCCGGCATGACCCGCCATGTAGACGGCATGCTGCAGGCGCTTGCCGATGGCGCGGATGACCGGATGCGGCTTGTCCACCGCATCGACAAGGATACCTCGGGCCTGCTGCTGTTGGCGCGCGGGCGCGCGGCGGCGCGTCGTCTGACCCGCGCCTTTCAGGAACAGAAGATGGAAAAGACCTATCTTGCGCTGGTGACCGGCGCGCCGCCGGCAACGCTGGATATCAGCGCGCCGCTTGCAAAGGGTGGCGGGTCCAGCGGCGAGATGATGGTTGTCAGCCCGGACGGCCAGCCGGCGCACAGCCAGCTTCGGCTGGTCGAGGCGGCTGGTGCGGCGCTTGCGCTGGCGGCGCTGCGCCCGCGTACCGGCCGCACGCATCAGCTTCGCGTCCATATGGCGCATGCCGGCCACCCGATCATTGGCGACGGCAAATATGGCGGGCAAGGCGCGCATCCCGGCGGCGGCATCGCCAAGAAGCTTCATCTGCATGCCTGGCGGCTTCGCCTTCCGGACGGCGAAGCGATCGCGGCGCCGGCGCCGGCGCATTTTCAGCAGAGCCTTGACCTGCTTGGCCTTGCGGTGCCGGACGCGGGCTGGCAGTTTGCCTGACATCCGATGAAGCAGGGTCCGGTGCGATGACGGGAAAGAAACGGTTCTACAAGACAGTCACCATTGCCGAGGAGCAGGGCGGTTTCGCCATCCGGCTTGACGGGCGCGGCGTGCGGAGCCCCGCCGGCACGGCGATGCGCCTTCCCGCCCACGCGCTGGCCGCCGCTGTCGCCGCCGAATGGGAGGCGCAGACAGAGGAGATCGACCCTGCCAGCATGCCGCTGTTCAGCCTGGCGGTTACCGTGATCGACCGGGTGACCCCGCAGCGCGACGCCATCTGCGCGGAACTGACAGCCTATGGCGGCAATGACTGCCTCTGTTACCAGGATGCCGAGGATGAGGGGCTTGCGGTCCGCCAGGCGCAGGGATGGGGCCCGTGGCTCGACTGGGCCCGCGCTGTTCTTGGCGCCGAACTGATGGTCGCCACCGGCGTCATGCCGGTCACCCAGCCGCAGGACAGCCTGGCGGCGCTGGGACGCGCTGTGGCAGCGCATGATGACTGGGAGCTTGGCATGCTCTACCGCGCGACAACGCTTGGCGGGTCGCTGGTTCTGGGGCTGGCGATGGTGCGTGGCGAGATGAGCGCCAGCGCGATGTTCGATGCCGCCTTCCTTGACGAGCTGTGGCAGACCGAAAAATGGGGAAGCGACTGGGAGGCTGAGGACAGGCGCGCCAATATCCGCGCCGAGCTGGGGCAGGCCGAGACGTTCCTCACCCTTCTTCGCGGCGGGGGCTGAGGCGATGCTGCCAGCGCA